>JBBDSA010000076.1:0-2942 GCA_040905165.1 Cyclobacteriaceae bacterium
CCAGGAGGCCAATGTCCTTACAGGTACCAGTTATCCTGATGATGAGGTCCCCTGGATTGATGCGGCCGCAATCCGATATGGAAACAGCAATATGTCCGAATGGTCCCTGCTTTCTATGTTTAGCCGGTTAAATTATAATTATAAAGGTAAATATTTATTGTCCTTATCAGTAAGAAGGGATGGCTCCTCTAGGTTTGGATCAGAGAACAGGTGGGGAACCTTTCCAGCGGTATCTGCAGGATGGATCATTTCTGATGAGGATTTTATGATGGACTGGTCTAAGCTGAGTTACCTTAAACTCAGGGGTGAATATGGGCATGCCGGTAACTTCAACATTGGAAACTACAGCCAGTTTGGGAATATATCGTCTACCAATTATGTATTTGGTGGTGCTTTGGCGCAGGGAAGAAGCCCTGTATCTATTGGCAACCCTTTTCTGACCTGGGAAACCACCGTAGGCATTGATTTGGGATTGGATGTAGGATTGTTCAACGACAGACTATCTTTGGTCTTCGATTATTATGATAAAAGGACGACGAATATGCTCTACCAGGTGGATATTCCCAGTGGAACCGGTTTTTCTAATATACAGGATAATATAGGAGAATTTCATTTCTGGGGATATGAATTCGGGGCCAATGCACGGGTTTTTGAGGGAGGATTATTCAAGTGGAACTCAGATTTTAACATCTCGTTCAACAGAAACAAGGTAATCCAACTTGGAACCAATAATACACCCATAGGTGGGATAGGGGATTATTCTTCCAGGATCTGGAAAACCGAAGTAGGCCAGCCAATTGGCCAGTTTTATGGTTATGTATTTGATGGTATTTATATGACCCAGGAAGAATATGACGCCCAAGCAAAACACGTATCTTCCCAAGTAGGCACTGTACGGTTTAAAGACCTCAATGATGATGGAATCATTGATGTGGATGATAAAACCTATATAGGTAATCCAAACCCGAAGTTCTTTTACGGGTTCAATAATAATTTTTATTATAAAAATTTTGACTTGAACATTGTAATGGCAGGTTCTTATGGAGGAAAGATGTATTATTCTTTGGCGGAATGGTCTGAAACTCTAGAAGGTATTTTTAATGTGGAGAAATACATGAAAGACCGGTGGAGATCTCTCGAAAACCCTGGAAACGGGATAATTGGACGGTCACTGTCAGGAACTACACCTTTTCCAAGAACTAATCAGGACAGGTTGGCATTGGATGCTTCTCACTTGACGGTGAAAAACATTACCCTTGGTTATACCCTACCCAAAATCATTAAACATGTAGGGTCAACACGGATTTTTGCCAGTATTCAGCAGGCATTCGTATTGACTCCCTATAAAGGGCCGAATCCCGAAGCCAGTTGGCAAGGACTGAATGGCCTTCAGGAAGGGGTGGATATCAGTCCTTACCCTATACCCCGCACTTATGCCTTGGGTATTAACTTGAATTTTTAACCCTAAATCCCGAAAAAAATGAGAAAATTAGCAACAATAATCGCCTTACTCTTTATTTCATCTTGTTCCGAAGAGTTTTTAAATTTGGTTCCGGAAAGTTCCATTACCTCCGGCAACTTTTATCAAACGGAGGAACATTTCAACCAGGCTTTGGTGGGTGCCTATGTGGCGGTAAGAGGAGCCAAAGGTTCCATCGCTTCATGGGTGATGGGGGAAATGAGGTCCGACAATACCCATATGGAATTCAATATTACCAACAGGGGAACTGGTTATGTCGAAAGGGAATACGCCGATTTTTTTATGGATGATGTGAACAGTGGACTTGTCGCCAATAAATACAATTCCTGTTACACTGGAATTGCCAGGACCAATGAGATATTGGATTTAATTCAGGAGTCTGATTTAAGTCAGGAAGCCATTGATAGGATTTATGGTCAGGCCAGTTTTTTAAGGGCCTTGTTTTACTTTGACCTGGTAAGGTATTTCGGTGGGGTTCCCTTATATCTTACTGCAGTAAAAGGGGCTGGAGATGCCTACCTTCCCAGAGCATCCGTCAATGAGGTATACCAAGCGATTATTAGCGATCTTGAGACTGCCATAGCCCGACTTGAACCGGTTTCCTTTCCCCAAAATGGAAGGGCAAACGAGGGTGCTGCTCGCATGTTGTTGGCCGATGTATATTTGACCATGAAGGATTATCCCAATGCAGAAGAGGAACTTAACCAGGTGATTCAAATGGGTTATACCTTATTGGACGAATACGAGGAGGTCTATCAGCTAAACAATAAAAACAGTGTAGAATCAATATTCGAAATCCAATACCAGGAAGGAAATCAAGGGCAGAACAGTGATTTTCTTTATCCATTTATCCCTTTATCAGCAGATGTTAGCTTAATAACCGGAATATCTTCCCAGAATCTTCAGGGAGGCGGCTGGAATACACCCACCTTCGAAATGATCGATGCCTATGAAAATGGAGACGAAAGATTGGAAGCTTCCATAGGAATAGTGGAAGGTACCGGACAAATAGGTAACCTATTTATTGATGAGTTGAAAAGCCCGGTGGACTATGTACCCACTCCGGGTAAAAGGACTTATCCCTTCATCAAGAAATACCAAAACCCCCATGCTCTTGAGCGGAATACAGATGACAACTTTCCGGTGTATCGCTATGCTGAAGCCTTGCTTTCCATGGCTGAAGTATTGAATGAGCAGGGCAGATCAGGGGAGGCCCTGGAATATTTGAACCAGGTAAGGACCAGAGCAAGTTTGAATCCGGTTAGTGAAACCAACCAGCAATTGCTCAGGGACATCATTGCTCATGAAAGGCGGGTGGAACTTGCCTTTGAAAACAAAAGATGGCTGGATCTCGTCCGTACCGATAAGGCCATTGAAGTCATGAATGCAAATGGCGAGTACCTGCGGGAATTCTATGCAGGTGAATCATATATTCCCGAAATGAGTTATAATGTGACATCCG
>JBBDSA010000077.1:0-2895 GCA_040905165.1 Cyclobacteriaceae bacterium
CAGGCATAAGTTAAGTGTTTCTTCTGAGAAAACAGTTAAGAAATGATCCTGACCCAGGCTATCTTGATGAGATAGTTTAACCAACCAAATAAAATGGATTGTAAATTTTCTAAAAACGAAAGATTACATTCTAAAAAGTTGATCAAGGAGCTTTTTGACAAAGGTTCCTCTTTTTTTTTATATCCTTTTAAAGTTTTTTATCTAAAACCTACGGGATTGGAAACCAATCAAGTATTGATTTCTGTTACCAAAAAGAAAGTAAAAAAGGCCGTTAACAGAAACTATGTTAAAAGGAGGGTCAAGGAGGTTTATCGCCTGAACAAGCACCTTGTGGTGCCGGATGACGGTAAAAAAAAACTAATAGGCCTTATTTACGTATCTTCAGACTTGATGGATTTCAGACAAATTCAACCCATTGTCCAGAAAATTCTGATCAGGCTTTCTAAATCTTAAAACGTATTTTACATGAGGGTAAATAAAATCAATAAAAAGAATGCATTTTTATCCATCATTGTCTTGTCTTTAGGCGTGATGTTCATTTTTTCTTTTAATCCCAAAAATGATAAATTATTCAGTATAGCAAAAAACCTCGATATTTTTGCTTCTCTGATCAGAGAGTTGGATTCCTACTATGTGGATGAAATCAATGCGGATGAGCTTGTCACAGTGGGGATCAATGCCATGTTGGAAGAACTGGACCCTTACACAGAATTCATACCCGAGGAGGATTCAGATGATTTTAGGATGATGACAACAGGTGAATATGGAGGAGTAGGGGCAATTATAGGTAACCGCACGGGGTCAAACATGATCTTAATGCCTTATAAGGGTTTCCCTGCACAAGTCGGTGGCCTGAGGATAGGAGATGAACTGTTAAGGGTAGATTCTGTAAATGTCATTAAAAAAAATACTGCCGAAATTTCCGAATTATTAAAGGGTCCTGCCAATACGGAGGTAGAAGTGGAAGTAAAGAGAGGAGAGGATACCCTAGCAGTAAATTTAAAAAGAAAGAAAATCGTGATCAGCAATGTCCCTTATTATGGTATGGTGGACAATGAAACGGGATATATTCAGTTGAGTGATTTTACCACTAATGCTTCAGATGATGTAAGAAAAGCTTTGGTTGACCTGAAAGCAATGGGTGCCCAAAAGCTGATTTTGGATGTGAGAGATAATCCAGGAGGAATTCTAAAAGAGGCAATTGAAATTGTGAACCTATTTATTCCGAGAGGAAGAGAAGTAGTAAGGACCATAGGTAAATTGGAAAGCGTCAATACCGAATATAAAACCAAAAGTGCACCGGTAGATAAAAATATCCCATTGGTGGTGTTGATCAATGAAAGAAGTGCTTCAGCGGCTGAAATTGTGGCGGGGGCCTTGCAGGATTATGACAGGGCCGTATTGGTGGGAAGAAAAACCTTTGGCAAAGGCCTGGTTCAAAGTACAATTCCCCTTTCCTATAATTCTCAGGTTAAATTGACCACTGCCAAGTACTATATTCCCAGTGGGAGATGTATTCAGGCCATTGACTACAGCATAAAGGATGAGGAAGGCAATGGTATTTATGTTGCCGATTCTTTAAGGAAAGAATTTAAAACCAAAAGTGGGCGGATTGTATTGGACGGTGGAGGGATAGAACCCGATAAAGAAGTGGCTGGCAGGTCTTATGCTCCTATCACCTATAGTTTGGTTACGAGAAGTTTGGTTTTTCGATATGCCAATCAATACGCCCAACAACATGATTCCATTCCTTCACCAAGGAATTTTGAGGTAAGTGATGAATTGTACCAGGACTTTGTAAATTGGTTGGCAGATAAAGAGTATGATTATACCACCAGGGTTGAAAAGACAATAGACGATCTGGAAGATTATGCCCAGAAGGAAAAATATTATGAGGATATTAAGGAGGAACTCGCCTCATTGAAAAAGAGTGTGGGGCATAGTAAAGAGCAGGATCTTATCACTTTTAATGAAGAAATCAAAGAAGCCCTGATCGATGAAATTGTTTCCAGGTATTATTATCATGAGGGCAAAATAGAGGCATCTTTGGACCGGGACCAGGAAATAATCAAATCCCTGGAGGTACTGGAAGACCAGAACGTTTATGCCATGCTTTTAAAACCGGCAAAATAATTTATTTTAAAATCTTCGGTTTTCAAGGACCGGGTTAATTTCCGCCCCTCAGTATTTCAATTTTATTCTCCAATTCAATTCACATCAATGACTATAGCAAGATGAGTCTTATATTATCTATCGAAACGGCGATTACGGTTTGTTCCGTTTGCGTTCATAGTGATGGAAAGTTAATTGGATTAATGGAATTGCATCTGGAAAATGTCCATGGGAGTAAATTGGTGCCGGCCATCAAAAGTCTAATGGAAGGGTTGAATCTAAGTGTAAAAGATCTTGATGCAATTGCAGTTTCAAAGGGTCCTGGGTCCTATACCGGATTGAGAATCGGTGCTGCCACAGCCAAGGGACTGGCCTTTGCCCATCAGCTTCCTTTGATCGGAATTGACACCCTAGACGCCCTTGCCAAACAGGTGGAGGACATCATTCAGCCGGGGGAATTCATCGTACCAATGATTGATGCGAGAAGAATGGAAGTTTACGTGAAAGTTTTGGATCATCGGTACAATACCCTGATTCCGCTTGCTCCCATGGTATTAAATCAGGAATCCTTCCATGAGTTTTTAAATAAAGGGAAAGTGTATTTTCTTGGCAATGCCAATGAAAAAGTAAAAGATATGGTGCATTCCCCAAATGCAATCTTTTTATCAAAATTAAACACTGCTGTAACCATTGGTGAAATGGCAACAGAGAAGTATCATAAGAAGGAATTTGAAAATTTGGCTTATTTTGAGCCGAACTACTTGAAGGAATTTTTGGTTATGA
>JBBDSA010000078.1:0-17247 GCA_040905165.1 Cyclobacteriaceae bacterium
TACACTGAAAACCCTGTTGGATTAACTCTCAGGGGGACGGGTCCGGAGTTCTGAACCTGCAGATTTCCCCGAACGAAAAACTTTTGGAGATGGTAGAAGTATCTGGAACCCGATTCACCGCCATGCACAAAATTGACCGCCAGGTATTTGAAGCCTCTAATTTCTTATCCGGAAAGGGTGGTACTGCCATTGATGTGATCAGGAACCTTCCTTCAGTCAATATCAATGCAGAAGGAGAACTTTCGGTCCGTGGTGCCTCCGGTTTTGTGGTCATGCTGAATGGTAAACCTGTACAATCGGACCCATCCATTATCCTGAGCCAATTGCCTGCCAATGCCATCAAAAACATAGAAGTAGTGACTGCCCCCGCCGCCAAATATGATCCTGAAGGAAAAGCCGGCATTATTAACATCACCACTGATAAAGGGGCTACCGATGGCACTTATATACAGGTAAACACGAAGATCGGACTGCCAAGTATTCAGGATTATGACAATAAGAATAAACCTCAGCGGTATGGTACCGATTTCACCATTAACCACCGCAAGAATAAATGGGATCTGTCCTTTGGGGCAAGTTATTTAAGAAATGATGTAAATGGAAGAAGGGAAGGATACGTAAATACCATCCGGGGAGATACCACTACCCATTTTCCTTCCGATGGGGAAAGAGGTTTTGATGAGGAAGCCTATTCAGGAAGACTTACAGTTGCCTTTGCTCCTGATGCCAACAATGAATTCAGTCTGGGCCTTTACGGGGGAATCAGAAGTAAAGACCGGACCGCTGATATTCTGTATTATGATAACCACGCAGAAATCGGTGGAGAAAGACTTTATACCATGCAATATTACAATGAGAACCTCAGGATAAGAAGAGGTGACTTTGCACTTGGAAGTTTTGACTACACCCATTCATTTGAAAATCAGGCTAAAATTTCCAGTTCCTTGCTCTATGAATATACCATTCTTGGTGGCCCAACCACCAACAGGAACCTGGGTTATCCCAATACAGATTTTATCTATCAAGACGAGTACAATACCAACGATAATCCTTTGCACGGGCTACGCTGGCAGGTGGATTATCAAGCTCAACCTAAGGATTGGGGAACCTTTGAAACAGGTTATCAATTTAGGAACCTGGATCATAAGGGAGATTTTGTTTACGAAAGAAAAAACAATGAATCCGGTGATTTTGAACTCATTCCGGAATTTTCATCCAATGTAGAATTAACCCGACTCATCCACTCAGCATATGGGCAGTTGACCGGGAAAAATGGGAAATGGGATTATGCTGCCGGGCTGAGGATGGAATATATGGACAGGGAATTGCTGCTTCAGGACAAAGGGAATACGGTGGATACCACCTATTTTTATGATTTTATCCTGCCCTATCCCACTGCCAGCGCTCAATATACTTTAAATGATGAATTCAGGTTAAAAGCCGCTTACAGTAGGCGCGTAGAAAGGACCACCACCTTTAAAATGAATCCATTTCCCGAAAGAGAGCATTCTGAAACCCTGGAACAAGGGGATCCTACCCTGCTTCCCGAATTCATAGACCTTGTGGAAACCGGGTTGATCAAGGATTTTGGTGAAAACAGTTTCTATGCAACAGCCTATTACCGGCATGTTAAAAACCTTGTCAACCGTGTAAACACCATATACAATGATACTATTTTAAACCGCATCTATTCCAATGTAGGGTCAGGAAGATCCATTGGTGTGGAAACCGGTCTGGAACTTAACCAATTTTCCAAATGGAAAATATTTGCCGGAGGTAACCTGTACCGCTACCAAATCAAAGGAAGTTTTGATGACCGTCCCATCAACACCTCTGCCTGGGTTTATTCGATCAACGCCAATACCAGTTATGACTTCTCCCCTTCCTTTGGGTTTCAATGGTCTTTGAATTATTTATCCAGAAGCATCACCGCACAGGGTGAGGATTCCAGTTTTTTATCCCCCAACCTTGTCGTGAGGAAATCCTTTATGGGAGACCGCCTCAGTGCCAGTTTACAATGGCTGAATATGGATATGGGTTTGCTGAAATCCAATGAACAAAGGATCAGTACCTGGAGGGAAGATGCCTTCTATACCACCACCAATTATGTCCTGGAAGTGGATATGGTGATGCTTAACCTGAGTTATACCATCAATCCTTCCAGGAACAAATCCCGGTTTATCAAAAGCGAATTTGGGGAAAAGGAATTTTAACCTAACTTAGGAAATACTGGATATGTAATTATTTTTTCAAAAGCTGTCCCAAAACCCTAAGTTGTTGGTCCAGCTTTTCAGACCAGGGCAATCCATAATTTAGTCGCATGCAATGGTGAAATTGATTTTGAAGGGTAAACATCCTTCCCGGCGCGAAGCTGATTCCCTGGGATAATACGGGATCAAACAGTTTTCCGGTATCAATTCCTTTCTCCAATTCCACCCACAATACAAATCCACCCTGTGGCCTGCTTATCTTGGTTCCTGCCGGAAAGTGATCCCCGATGGCACGGATAAAGTGCAGGGAATTGGCATAAAGCGTCTTCCGGATCTGTCTCAAATGCTTTTCATACCGGTCATTTTCCAAAAAATGACCTATGGCTTCCTGGGTAAGTGCAGTTCCGGAAACAGAATGGAAAAGCTTTACCTTTAATATGTCTTTGATGAATTTACCAGGAGCCACCCATCCCACCCTGTATCCTGGAGCCAGGGTTTTGGAAACTGAGCCACACCAAAGCACCATCCCTTCCTCATCAAAAGCTTTGCAGGGCTTGGGTCTATTCGCCCCAAAATATACATCGCCATACAAGTCATCTTCAATTAAGGGAATACCATTTTGGCTAAGCAGCTGCACCATGGCTTTTTTGTTTTCTTCCGGCATACAGCTGCCCAGTGGATTGTTAAAATTACTCACCAAAAGGCAAATATCAATTTCCCCTATGATCGCTTTTACATCATCGGGATCCACACCTGTTACCGGATGAGTAGGTAATTCCACTACTTTAAGCCCCATGTTTTTGGCCAGCTGGAGGATGCCAAAATATACCGGGCTTTCCACTGCAATCCGGTCCCCTGGTTGGGTCAGGGCCATAAAAGCCATTGAAATGGCGTGCATGGCACCGGAAGTGCTTACCAAATCATCGGTGCCCAAATTTCCACCCCAGGTAAAGGTCCTCTTGGCCACATTTTTACGAAGATGCAGATTACCTTGGATTTCATCATAGCCTGTTCCACCTGAGGATAGGGATCTTGTGGCTTTTTGAAGGCACTTATTCAGTCTGGCCACTGGAAAAAACGACTCATCTGGTACACTCAGGGACAGTTGGGTAATCTCTTTGTTAACAAAATTCCTAAAAACCTTACCAATTAATCCATCATCCGCCTGCTCCATTGGATTATTACTTGGATTACTGGCCTGGGGTACCGGAAGCCGCTGGTTGGCATATTGGCTAACAAAAAACCCGGACTGAGGTCTGGAAATGATAAAGGAACGGCTTTCCAATAGCAAGTAGGCCTGGATTACTGTATTTTTACTGACGCCGTATTCCTTACTAACCGTGCGAATAGAGGGTATTTTATCCCCAACTTTTAAGCTGCCCTTTTTGATGAGATTTTCAAAATTGGTTGCCAGTTGTTGGTACAAGGCCATAAAGTATGATTTAAACTGTACCCCTCAAAATTAAGTAAATTGTATCTGTGACCTATGTTATTTATTTCATTTATTTGTCTTTTAAAGCAACTGAGAAATAAAATATAAGGACTTGCCTGATGCCTGGTAATTATTGCACCATATGGCCTCTTTTCTGCCAGCTTATCAGGGTGGATCTTTAAGAAAGATATTTCAAAAATACCAAATTATATGAAAGATTCGGCAATTGATATGCCAGACTTTGATTTCGATCACTTCACCTTCGGTGTCCAAACGACTGACAAAATGTTGATGGCCCGGTATGAAAATGGAAAATGGTCTCCCTACCAAATAGGTAAGGTACAAAACCTCTCCCTTTCTCCCCTGGCCATGTGTTTTCACTATGGGCAAACGGTTTTTGAAGGCTTAAAAGCATTTCGCATGGAAGATGGAAAGATCAATATTTTCAGGTTGGAAAGTCATTGGAAAAGGATGAACCGCTCCCTGGAGAGAATGGCCATGCCCCCACTTCCCAGGGCATGCTTTATGTCCGGAATTTCTGAATTGGTAAAGAATGAAGCGGACTGGGTAATCGATGACCCTGAATATTCCCTTTATATCCGACCATTTGTGATCGCCACAGAAAATAAACTGGGTGTAGATGCTTCACATTCTTATTTGTTTTTGGTCATCCTTTCTCCTATGCGGGCGTATTACAATCATGCCCTACGGGTAAAAGTAGAAACCGAGTATATCCGTTCGGCACCGGGAGGAGCTGGCGCAGCCAAAAACGGTGGAAATTATGGTGCCTCCCTTCTGCCTCAGCTAAAGGCCAAAGAAGAAGGTTTTGACCAGATCATTTGGCTGGATGCGGTAGAGAGGCAATACATTGAGGAATCCGGAACGATGAATATCATGTTTATCATCAATGGAAAAGAACTGTTGACCCCTGCCCTGAGTGATTCCATCCTGGACGGAATCACCAGGGATTCTATTCTTAAAATTGCACCGGATTTGGGATTGGCGGTAAGGGAAAGGAAAATCCTGATTACAGAAATTTTGGATAAAATCAAATCGGGTGACCGTGTAGAGACCTTTGGTGTGGGCACAGCAGCTGTCATCTCCCCTATAAAGGAAATTGCTTATAATGGGATAAATTATACAACTTATGTGGAGCCTGATGGGGCCATGTTTGGCCTAAAAAGAAGGCTTACCGGGATTAGAAGGGGTTCACTTCCTGATGAGTTTGGATGGACAAATTTGGCATAAGTTCCTTTTCGCTTGAATCCGTGCCTTTTAGGAAAATATAACTCTTTTTAAAAGAGCCCTGAATATCCTCCTCTTTGGCCTGCATAGGAAAATGAGGAGCAATATGAGGAACATATAAGAAAAAAGGTTGCCGGGAGGTATTGGAAGTAGCTTCCACATGGTCCTGGATAAATTGGACCGCATAATCATTGAAGGCATCTGTGGTATAAAATTCAGCGGTATCCACCGGGGCAGGTTCACCATCCAGGGTGATATCCCTTCCTCTTCGGATAGGGAAAAAATAAACCCCTCCCCCATGGGGAATACCGAAAATGCGGTCAAAACCTCTTTTATCCGGCCATTGATCAGGCGGTGAACCCAAGTGCCATTTGCCGGGGTGGATGATGTTCTTTTGACTACCAATCTTTTCCCCGAAACTGTTTCTTTTCTGCTTGTATTTTTTTGGCCTTGAGCCTTTTTTCAATGGCTCCTTTCCCGGGCCGTGTGGCCTTTCGAACCTTCCTTTTCTGAAATGCCGAATTTAACATTTCATAAAATTTTCGGATAGCAATGGTTTTATTTTGTAACTGAGATCTTTTTTCCTGGGTCTGGATGATAATATTACCTTCATTATCCAGTTTATTGGCCCACTTTTTCATCAAAATGGCCTTTTCGCTTTCTTCCAAAAGCTGAGATCCGGGAACATTGAACTTCAAAATAACTTTTGAATTCACCTTATTGACGTTTTGTCCCCCGGGACCACTGCTCCTGACAGCTTGGAAGAAGAACTCCTGATTTAAAAACTGTACCTTTAATTTGTGAAAAATAGACATCGGTCAGGGGTTTGAAATACTTGGTTGACAATTGTTAAATTGTTTTTACCTCAAAGAAGTTCCCAGGCCGTCCTCTGATTAAAAAAGACAAATGGAAAGATCCTTCGCTGCCTATTAATCGACAGGGAGGAACCTTTCCATTGTTTTACCAGGGTTTGAAACGGCATCAAGAAAAATGATCAGGACTTTTCCTTCCATTGGGTATGAAATGATTCCCCGGGATCCCTGTCTATTCGCTGGTAGGTATGGGCACCAAAATAATCTCTTTGTGCCTGTATGAGATTAGCAGGGGAATCAGAAGAAATACTTCCCAAGAAATAATTGATGGTATTGGACATAAGTGGCACCGGAAAACCATTCTGTAAGGCCTGCCCAACCACATAAGAAAGGTCATTCTGATAACTCTTCAATGCAGTTACTACTTCATGGTTCAGCAAAATCCTTTTGCTTTCCTTAAAGATCTCTACCAATTCTTCCATCAAAACAGATCGGATAATGCATCCGTTTGTCCAGATTCTCGCAATTTCAGAGAAATTCAAGTCCCAATTGTTTTTTTCTGAAACCTCCAGCATCAAAGCAAACCCCACATCATGATTGATGATCCTGCTGGCCTGATAGGCGGCTTGAATTTTGTCTATGAATTTTTCCTTATCCTCTATGGCCGAGAACCTTTCAGGATGATACAATCCGGAAGCAATCAACCTTAGGGGTTTTCTAGAAGAAAGGTTCCTCGCCATTACTGCTTCTGTCAAGACCCCATAAGGGACCCCGTATTCTAGTGCCACTTCTACAGACCAGCCACCTGTTCCTTTCTGGGCTGCCTGATCCAATATGTTATCCAAAAGTATCCCCTCCCCTTCCTTGGTTCTCAAAATATCAATGGTGATCTCCAGCAGGTAATTGCTCAGGTCACTATCCATCCAGGATTCAAAGGTATTGGCTATGCTATCAGGTGTTAATCCAAGGTAATTCCTCAGCAGGAAATAAATTTCGGCAATGGCCTGCATTTCTCCATATTCTATGCTGTTATGCACCATTTTAACAAAATGGCCTGCCCCTTCCGGACCGACATAGGTGATACATGGTTTTCCCCGGTAATCCTTTGCTGCAATTTTTTCCAAATAGGGAGCTATCAGCATGTAGCCTTCTTTATTGCCACCCGGCATAATGGACGGACCTTTTCTGGCACCTTCCTCTCCACCTGAAACCCCTGTTCCTACATAAAACAGGCCTTTTTCTTTTAAATAACTGCTCCTTTTGATCGTATCTTTATAAAAGGAATTTCCTCCATCTACCAATACATCACCTGCTTCTAAATAAGGCAACAATTCCTCAATTTGTAAGTCTACCGCATTGCCGGCAGGAATCATCATCATGATTTTTTTCGGGGACGATAAGGATTCAATAAATTCGGCAAGGTGATCAAAAGCAGATACATGGTGGTATCCTGGGTTGGAAATAAGCACTTTTTGGGCAACTTTTTCTTCGCTCCCCTTAACATGTCGGTTATATATGGATAAATTAATCCCCTGATCTGCCATATTCAAGGCCAGGCTTTTGCCCATTACACCCATTCCAATAATTCCAAATTCTGATAGCTTTTGTCCCTGCTTCAATTTATTCAAAATTTCTTCAACCATTTTTTCCGGGGGGTCTTTTATGGAAATTTTCAGTCCATAATCAGGTTTTTCCAAAGTGGCCAACTGGGAATCCAACAAGGCGGGATTCATATAGTGGCCCACTCTTTTAGAAAGCCTGTCCTTTATAATGGATTTTGATCCTGCGAGTAAAATCCAGCAGATATCCGGGACCACTTTCAAAATCTTCCGGTATTTTTCATTGAGAGCAGAGCAGGCCAAAACTGCACCCTGGCCTCTTCCCCATTCTTTAATACTGGCAGCTATATTTTCCAACCAGGGTATCCTGTCTTCATCTGTAAGTGGAATGCCCTTATTCATTTTATCCTTGTTGGCATTGGGATGAAAATGGTCCCCATCGTAAAAGGGCAGGTTCATTTTATCAGCCAACAGTTTACCAACTGTGGTTTTCCCACTTCCTGTTACCCCATAAATTATCACTATCATGCACGAAATTAATAAATTTTCAAGCAAATCAATGCTTGTCTATCTTTAAAGAAGACTTTGAATATTCCTGCATTTGAATATTCCTGCATAAAATAATTAGGTAAGCCAAACCTGAATCAGATTAATATACAATGAACCTAAATCACCTATTTTAATGTTAAACATCTTATCTTCATGTTCAAAAACCAAGGACCTTTAACCCTTGGCAAAGCATATTAAAATGATTAAAAGAAAAAGAGTGGTAGTGGGCCTTTCTGGTGGGGTGGACAGTTCAGTGGCCGCCTATTTGTTAAAAGAAGAGGGTTATGACGTTATAGGGATGTTTATGAAAAACTGGCATGATGAATCTGTGACCATATCCAACGAATGTCCTTGGATGGAAGACAGTACAGATGCCATGCTCGTGGCCCAAAAACTGGGTATTCCTTTCCAAGCGATTGACCTGAGTGAGAATTACCGGGAAAGGATTGTGGATTATATGTTTGCTGAATATGAAGCTGGAAGAACACCCAATCCAGATATCCTTTGTAACCGGGAAATCAAATTTGATATTTTTTTGAAGGCTGCCCTGAAATTAAATGCGGATTATGTGGCCACGGGGCACTATTGTCAAAAGGAGCGCTTTGAAAAAGATGAAAATACTTATTACCGACTTTTGGCAGGGGCAGATCCCAACAAAGATCAAAGTTACTTTCTTTGCCAATTGAACCAGGACCAACTTTCCAAAGCCCTGTTCCCCATAGGGCATCTTCAAAAATCCAGGGTAAGGGAAATTGCCAGAGAACAGGAATTGGTTACCGCAGAAAAAAAGGACAGCCAAGGGCTTTGTTTTGTTGGGAAAGTAAGGTTACCGGAGTTTTTGCAGCAAAAACTGAAGCCCAGGAAAGGAGAAATCAGGATGGTGCCGGAGAATCATTCCATTTATCAAAATAAAAGCATTCCAGACGGAATGATGGGTTCAGAACAAGATGATGCCAGTTTGGAAGATACCTGTTTCCCCTATCAATACCTACCAGAGCATGGAGAAAAGGTGGCCGAACACAATGGTGCTCATTATTTTACGATCGGACAAAGAAAAGGCCTGAATGTAGGGGGAACAGGAAAGCCCTTGTTTGTGATTGCAACAGATACCCATCGCAATATCATATATACAGGATTGGGGGAGGAACATCCTGGTTTACTTCGAAACGGCTTGTTTGTGAAAAAAAGTGAGGTCCATTGGATCCGACCTGATCTTGCTTTGATGGCCGGAGAAACTGCTGTCTATCAGGTTAGGATCCGTTATCGGCAGCCTTTAACCGGTGCTAACCTGATAATGAAGCCCGATGGTCTGTATATTTTATTTGACCGTCCACAAAGGGGAATTGCCTCAGGACAATTTGTAGCCTGGTACAAAGACAATGAAACCATCGGGTCCGGAACCATTTTTTAACATGCCCACTTTAGAACTTATTTATGAGGATGAATATTATATTGCCATCAATAAAGCGGCAGGTGTGATGGTCCATAAAACGGCTTTGGAAAGAGACCCGGAAACCCTTTTTGCCGTGCAACTCTTTAGGGATCAGATAGGACAAAAGGTATACCCTCTCCACCGCCTGGACCGTCCGACATCTGGCATTCTGTTGTTCGGAAAATCTTCTGAGGCAGCCTCCATGCTGCAACCATTGTTTACAGGAGCTGGCATCATTAAATCATATCTGGCGATTGTACGGGGTTTTGTAACACCGGATCATGGTATCATCGACCATCCTTTGGCCAAGGATCTTAAATATGAAAACCAGGCTGCTTTGACGGAATATTGGAAGTTGGGAGAAGTTGAAATTCCATTTTCTTCCTCCAATAGGTACGATACCAGCCGCTATTCTCTGATGAAGGTTTATCCGCACTCCGGCAGAATGCATCAGATCAGACGACATTTTGCCCACATGAGAAATTATATCATTGGGGACAATACCCATGGTGACAATAAGCAGAATAAATTTTTCAGAAGGCAATTTAATATGCACCATATGTTGTTACATGCCTGGAAAATGAAATTCAACCATCCTGTCTTTAATGAAGCGGTATCCATTGAAGCCAATGCTCCGGAATATTTTAAGGACATTTCCAAAAAATTAGGTTGGGATTCAACACATTGGAATACCTAATTAATTTGAATGAATAAGTATATTTGATCCAAATGAAAAAATAAAAAATATGAATAAATCAGGTTTATACTTTTTCGGTCTTTTTGTATTGAACATCTTCCATTTTCAACCTTCTTATGGACAAAAAGAAAGCATAGAACGTATCTTTGATGAAAGAGAAGCGCTTTCCCATTTCCGTTATTTAGCCTCAGATGAACTAAAGGGGCGGGATGCTGGACGCCCCGAAATTGATATTGCTGCAAAGTACATTGCGGAACAATTTGTGAGGTATGGGGCTGACACCCTTTCTAATTTAGAAGATGTATACCAATTTGTTCCATTATTGATTTCAGGACCCCCGGACACAGGCACCATCCAAATGGGCAAAACCACTTTGGAGCAAGGGAATGATCTTTTAGTACTGGGAGGAGGTGAACTGGAAGGAGCATTCCAAATGGTCGTTGCAGGCCATGGAATGGAAAAGGATTACGAAGATCTGGATGTAAAAGGAAAAATTGTAGTGGTCAGGGTGGGTCTTCCTGATGAAATATCACCATTGGAACTGTTCGCAGCAGGAAAGGAAAAAACTAAATTGGCCCGGGCCAGAGGAGCCGTTGGTCTTATTGAAATGTACAATGTCCCTACAACTCCATGGCGATTGCTGGTTAACTATTTCAATAAAAGCCAACTTACCTTAGATCCAAATCCGGAGGAAGATGGGTCCTTCCCTTATATATGGATGAAAGATTTAACCGGTGAACGGGTCAAGGCAATCCATTCTGATAAATCATCCGCTGAAATCATCATTAAGGGTAAAGTCAACCGGAAAATAATGGGGCGAAATGTAGTGGCTGTAATTGAGGGAAGCGATGAAAACCTGAAAGAAGAGTATGTGATGTTGTCTGCCCATTATGACCATATGGGTATAGGACAGCCCAACTCCGAAGGTGATTCTATATATAACGGGGCCAGGGACAATGCCGTAGGTACCGCTGCGCTGATACATGCTGCCAAATATTTCACTCAAAACCCACCCCAAAGGTCTATCCTTCTATGCGCATGGACAGCTGAAGAGAAAGGTTTATTGGGATCAGCATATTTCGCAGCAAATCCTCCCGTTCCTCTTTCCGATATTAAATTCAACCTGAACATAGACAATGCAGGTTATAATGATACCTCCATTGTTACGGTAATCGGTCTTGGCCGGACCTCCGCGGATCACCATATATCTGATGCTGTGGCACAATTTGGCTTGAAAGCCATTCCTGATCCCGCACCCCAACAAGGGCTTTATGACAGGTCTGATAACGTCAATTTCGCCAAAAAAGGCATCCCTGCTCCTACCTTCAGCCTTGGATTCACCGCCTTTGACGAAAAAGTGGCGGAGCATTACCATCAGGTGACGGATCAGGTGGATAATTTTGACCTGGACTATGCGCTGAAGTACTGGAAATCCTTTATTCTTTCAGCGGAAAAAATTGCCAATGATCCCAATAAACCGCTTTGGATAAAGGGAGATAAATACGAAAGTGTTTCCAAAACTTTATATGGGGATGAGTATTGATTTGACATAAAAAATGGAGTCTTTCTCCGGCTGATTTTTGATTGCAGATCCATTGAACCCAAGCTGTGTCTGGAACATTGATCCGCCCCGGTGAACTACTGATGCCTATAATCCGCTGTATGGGTATCCCTGATCCGAAAAGAGTAAATATCTGACAAATCCATATAGCATTATTTCGCCTTGTGATATTTTTTTATTGAGGCTCCTAACAGAAGCCCCAAACAAAAGCTATTCACTCAGGCCTTAAAAACTACTAGCTTAGTATTTTAAACGGGTACGCATTATATCAAACATGATCATAATTTTTTATATTTTGCATTGTTAATACCACCTCATGCACACTATACTAATCCGGTAACCCATGGAGAACCATCACTATTTTTCAACATACCACCTCATCGCCATTTGTTTCCTGGCTTTTTACGGGACTGCCTGTACGCAAACCAAACCAGAAGGTGCCGGGGCTGACTGGGCAACGTATCTGGGTCACCCTACCAGCAATCAGTACTCAACGCTGGATCAAATAAATAAAGGTAATGTGGCTCAATTGGAATTGGCCTGGACGTATAAAACCGGTGACAGTGCCAATTATCAAACGAATAACCTTATAGTCGACGGTTGGCTATATACGGCTGCCCCAAACAGCCGGGTTGTCGCTTTGGATGGTGCGACAGGGAAGGAACACTGGACATTTGATCCTTCCGGAATTCATGAATCGCTTGCTGATGGGGATCAACGGGGGCTGATGTATTATCATGATGGTGAAGTTGGGCGCATACTCACCATGAAAGGAAACCGGCTGTATGCATTGAATGCCAAAACTGGTGAACTCATTGCTTCTTTTGGCGATAATGGATCCATTCACCTGGGTGAGGAAATGGACGTTTCGGGCAAGCCAAATGTTATGCTCAATACCCCAGGGCAGATTTACAAGGACATGTTTATCATTGGAGCCAATGTAGGGGAAGATGTCCCTGGTGCCGTGCGTGCATTTGACATTCGTACCGGAAAGCGAAAGTGGATTTTTCACACCTTGCCCCGGCCCGGTGAATTTGGATCAGCTACCTGGCCGGAAAACTATCTAGAACGAACAGGAGGGGCATCTGACTGGTCGGGTCTGGCTATCGATATACCACGCGGCATTGTTTATTTATCAACGGAAACGGCCGGTCCCGATTTTTATGGCGGCGGCCGGTATGGAGAAAATTTATTTGCCAACTCGCTCATTGCCCTCGATGCAAATACAGGAAAGCGACTTTGGCACCACCAACTCGTGCATCATGATCTTTGGGATATGGACATCCCCCAACCACCGACTTTACTGACGGTAGAGCACGAGGGTAAAAATGTTGATATTGTAGCTGTAGGTACAAAAATGGGCCTTTTGTTTGTGTTTGACAGGCTTACCGGAGAACCGCTTTGGCCGATTGAAGAACGTCCACAAGCAGCCACTAAAATTGATGAAATCCAAACCTGGCCAACACAACCCTTTCCAACAAAGCCGCCGCCATTGATGAGGCAGGAATATACGGCAGATGACTTTTCGACCATTTCTCCCAGAGCGCAGCAAATAAGCAAAGAAGTATTCAGTCAATCGGGAAATTATGGGGCCTACCCTCCCCCCAGTACCGAGCAAACGATCATGTTTCCCGGATACGATGGTGGCATGGAATGGGGTGGCGCTGCAGCAGATCCCGATGGAATACTGTATGTGAATGTAAATGAGATCCCCTGGTTTTACCAACTGGTTCCCACAAAAAAGGCCGATGGCAGCGCATTGCCATTCGGCGAAAAGCAATACCTGATCCATTGCGCCTCCTGTCATGGTACGGATCGTAAAGGGAATCCTGCAGGCGGCTTTCCTTCCCTTGAAGCCGTCTCCAGCCGGTTAACCAAAGAAACGGTAATGCAGGTAATGAAAAAGGGAGGAGGACGTATGCCCGCCTTTGATCAGATCCCGCAATCCCGTCTGGACGCCATCGTAACATTCCTCTTTAATGAAGAAAAGGCTGTTAGCCCAGAAACCGAGTGGGATAAGCAAGCGCCACCTTACGTTTTCCGCGGTTTCCAACGCTGGAACGATGAGGAAGGATATCCGGCCATCAAGCCGCCCTGGGGGACCCTAAATGCTGTGGACCTGAATACAGGCACCATCAAATGGAAGGTGCCGCTGGGAGAATACGAAGAGCTGACCAAACGGGGAATCCCTGTTACCGGCACAGAGAATTATGGTGGTCCGGTCGTAACAGCCGGAGGACTCCTGTTTATTGCTGCTACTTCAGATGCCAAAATCCGGGCTTTTGACAAAGATAATGGGCAACTACTCTGGGAATATGAGCTGCCTTTTGACGGCCACGCTACCCCAAGTGTATACGCTGCGAACGGCAAGCAATATATTGCCATCTCTGCCGGTGGCTCAAAACTAAAACCCCACCCTGAGGGGACTGTGTTTGTATTTAGCCTCCCGGATTGAGGCAGTTTTGATTTTATGTCATTCAGGTGGACGCAAGCTACAATCCGGTGAACTGGGGAGGAGTGTTATGAAATGACCCCTTTGGGTAATTTTATCGACGAGCTGAAATGCGGGGAAGCTACGAGACCCGTACGTCGGATGGTGAGTGAGTTTCAACCTGAGCTATCTAACTCAAGTCTGGCTACTCATATCTCGTTGATTTATCAAAAACTTTTATTTTCAAACCAATTGCTTAGGGCTGTTTTATATTTTTTTATTTTCTGATCATCAAATTCGTTTGATTCTTGTTGTAAAAATACTTCAACTTTTTTATGAATCACTTCATGGTTGAAATCATTAATTATTTCTATTTGATCTTCAGATTTAATTAGAAGATAAACATCTCCATGGCTTGTAACTCTACCAAATCTATAGATCCCGTTTTGATTAAGGTTATCTGGATTCAAAATATCAATTACATAAACGCTTTGAAATATATTCAACTTTCGTTCATCAACCTCAGATTTTGTTAATTTCCCTTTTTTTATCAAATAATTTAAAACTTCAGTTGAGAATTTCTTGTCTATCCTAAAAGCATCCAACAATTCGTAGTTCACAGTGTCTTGTGCTTTAAGATGTGAAATTAAAAAAATTAGTACTATTATCAGGAAAATTTCTTTCATGGCTCAACCTCTTGTCTATCTTCTTCGGTAATATTGATATAATTTTGAATCAAGTCATGCCTACTTTATAATGGTAATTAAGAACCTTTTAAACAATGAAATATAACAGTTTTCGATATAGTTAGTTGCCGATTTCGAAGCACTTTCCTCTCAAGTTACAACAACTTTTGATAAGGGCTGTGCAGCTCTAATACGAACTGCACCAGCAATTAACAATACCGCTTGTTGTGTGCCATTTTTAATTCATCAATCTCCTTTTTTAATTCATCTTTCTCTTTCACTAATTTTTCAAACCGTTCAATATTAAAATGAAATTGAGAGTATTTCAAAATAATCAATTCTTTTCTTTTTTCTTCAAAATGATTCTTTGGATTAAAATCCTTTCCGGAAATAGCAGGATAAATATAAGAAGCAATAAGACCAATTGCCCCTAAAAAATATACTATTGGCTCAATTTTGTCCCAACCAACTCTCCAAGTCACAATCGCCAGTCCAATAAAATATGCAGCAACAATAAGGCAATACCAAAATACATATTGATTAAATGCTTTTTCTCCCTGCTTCTCAATTGGTATTTTCTTTTTTGATAAATCAGTAATTGTTTGTTGTTTCTCTTCAAGCAAATTCTCTTTCAATTTAATTCTCTCTAAACTTTTTGCTTCTTCTACAGCTTCTTTTTCTTTTTTTGCTCGACTCATTTCACCAGACATTTCTTCCTTTTCCTGATTAAATGAACTTTTAGCCTCTGAAATATCGCTCTCTAAGTCACTTATCTTCTGTTTCTCATTTTCAATTTCTTCAATTCTTCTCTTTTCGGCTTGTTTTAATTCTACTTTTGCTTTTTCATTTTCAAGTTTAACTTGCTCATATGCCTTATCGATTTCACTCCGTATGAATTCCTCTTGCTTATCCTCTTTTTCACTTTCGATAAACTCTTTAAAGAAAAGTTCATGCTTAATAATTGATATAATTAAATCATAATCATCAATACCAAGCTTTTTGAAATAGGTCATTGAGCGTTGAACTGCATCAGAATATTGCGGTAAGGAAGTATCAATTGTATTTGAGGTAATTGATGTAATAAAGGCTTTTTTATAATCATCCGTTACAATTGGGATAAATGGTCGTGTTTTTCTTAAAAATATTGAAGGAAGCATGAAATTTGGTGCAATGTCATCACGTCCCTTCGCATTTCTTCCTGTAGCAAATCTATCGAATTCAATTAAACCACGGTCTAATGTTAAGCATATATAGTTTAAGTCATTCATTTTGTTTCTATCTTTCCTAAGCGATATTACAGCTTCTCTTAGATAAATATCATGTTCCAATTTTTTGTCAGCTTTTTGATTAAGGTCATTCAAATCCAATCTTGCTCTTGCCTCATTTTTTATATTTATGTAATCATAATAATCCTTAAATTTAGCATTTAGATAAGCTTTATCTTCAAGATGCGGAAAAGAATAATTATAAGCCTGTATCTTTTTTGAGATTAGTATTTTCTGACTGTGCTTAATTTTCTCAGAGGGATGAGGAGTATCAGGGTCTATTATTTTTTTCTCGAAATACTCTCTCGAGAAACTATTTAAACTATCTGAATCTAGTAATGATTTTATTTGATTATAGGTTAAATTTTCAGAGGTAATTGACCTTTCAAAATCGTATCTTTTATTTTGTAATTCTTCAAGAGTTTTTCTTATAAATACTATTCGGCAATCAATTTTCTTATCTGCAATTAGCTTAGTTATCTGATTACAATTATCATTTTGCCTATGTGAATGCAAACCAAGAATTGAATAAAGAAAATTTGTATCAACAAGTATTATAAGTCCATTAAGTTTAAAATCTTGTACCTTATTGAAAGATTCTTCTGGGATTCCCAATGAAAAAAAGTATTCAGCCTTTATTGCTAAATTTTCAAGATAATCTAATTCTGCTGTAGTTAAATTTGTCGAATAGGAAGATATTAAATTACCAAATGCCTTTTTTTGATTGGTATTTTTAAGACTATTTAATTTCTATTTTAGTGCATTGCCATTTGCATTAATCTCATTTTTGAATGGCATAAAGAACTTAATTGCACTTC
Organism: Cyclobacteriaceae bacterium; assembly: GCA_040905165.1. Taxonomy (GTDB): domain Bacteria; phylum Bacteroidota; class Bacteroidia; order Cytophagales; family Cyclobacteriaceae; genus Cyclobacterium. The sequence continues at coordinate 16,698 of JBBDSA010000078.1, forward strand.
GGCCATATTCAAGAAAGCAATCATAGATATAATCATTAAATAAATTTGCTACTTCCTGAATTTCAACTTCATTGATTTGGCAATTAAAAGACTTAATTAAGTCAACTATTCTCTTTTTTCTCTTTGTTTCAACATCCCTATTTTCAAGAACATTTCTTAAAATATTCTGTTTTAAGTCATCAGTTAATACATATTTACCTGCCGTTTCATCTATTGATTTTTCTGTTGATAGTTTTTTTAAAGTTTCGGTTAGCTCAAAATCATCAATTTCCAAATGAAATTCAGATTTAATAAAATCAATTAGTTCCGATTTTGAAAGTGCCATATCCAATGAAAAGAGAATATTTTCAATAATAGATTGCTGCATTTTCTCTCTACTGTTGGTAGTGCACAGATATAAGCTCTGAACAATTTTATTATTTTCTGTTTCCATTTTTGAATTTTTAAGTAAGCTTTTTTATACATTTAACTTGTAATTGTCAGCCAAATGGCACACAACGCAAAGTGTTTTAAACGCAATCTACGAAAAAAAATAACTAGTGAATTAATG
>JBBDSA010000079.1:0-16238 GCA_040905165.1 Cyclobacteriaceae bacterium
CGGTTGGCTATTGGCATTTGGCTATTGGTTATTGGCTGTTGGTTATTGGCTGTAAAGGTTAATAGCTCTGCCAAAAGCTAAAGGCCAAAGGCTAATTGCTAAAAGCCAAAGGCTAAAAGCTAAAGGCCAAAGTCCAAACAGTTCAAGAAATCAGAAAACTACGGAGATCTATGGCCTGAATTCCTTCATGGGTATTTCCCGGAAAGGCATCCATCGTGATGACCGTCTTGGGATAATTGTCGGCTATCTTTTTTAAATTTCCAAATTCGCGTTCCATGGTATCCGGATCATTGATGGTCAGCGCTACCTGAAGGTACTGTTTCTCTCCTTCTTTTTCGGCAACAAAGTCAACCTCACTGTTCCCCAAAACGCCTATCCGGACTTTGTAACCTTTGAAAACCAAATGATTGTACACCGCATTTTCCATTATTTTGCCCCTGTCTTCCAGCCGGTATCCCCAAATTCCGTTACGAATGCCCAGATTTTCAAAATAATATTTTTCCCCTATTTCAAACACCCGTTTTCCAACCAGGTCATAACGAGGTACTTTATGCAACAAAAAAGCATTCACCAGGTGGTGTATATACGTTTGGACCTGATTTGGTGCCATATTGATGCGCTGCGATTTGAGGAAATCACTGATTTTTTTTGCGGAGAAAATACTACCTGTATGCGCGGCAAGGAACAATACCAATTGTTCAAGGAAAGGGACGTTTCTAATGGCATACCTGTTGATGATGTCACGATAGACGATGGTGTTATAAATATTTTTCAGGTATTCAAATACCACATCGTCTTCAAGCGGCAAATGTATCAAATAGGGAAGACCTCCGAATTTGAGGAATTTTTCTAAACTACCGCTGCTTTCAGTAAGCTGATGAAAGGCCACAAACTCCCCATATGACAGGCTATATACCTGTATTTCAATATATCTTCCGCTCAGGAACCCGGCAATATCTCCCGAAAGCAGGTTGGCATTGCTTCCCGTGCAATAAATATCGAGATCTTCATGGAGCAATAAAGAACGAAGTGCTGATTCAAAATGCGCTATATCCTGGATTTCGTCTATAAATACAAAGGTTTTGCCGGATTTTGATTGATGGGTGAGTATATACTCATTTAAGTTTTCCGCAGATTTGATAAAGGAAAACGCCAAATCTTCTTTATTGATGTAAAGGATCGAAGCGTTTTGGTTTTCCTGTTGTATCAACTGTATAATCTGAAAAAGCAAATAGCTTTTCCCCACCCTGCGTTGCCCGGTCAGTACTTTAATGATATTCTTACCGATAAAAGGCCGTAGCCTGTTTAAGTAAGGTGTCCGGGCGCGGATATGTGGCGGTAATTTTATTTCCATTTCTATAAATACGTTTATAACTTAAGACGATATTTTGTAAAGTTATAAATATAATGTGTGGTGGTTGGCGGTTGGTGTTTGGCTGTTGGCTGTTGGCAGTTGGCTGTGTTGGCTGTTGGCTGTGTTGGCTATTGGCTGTTGGCTGTTGGCTGTAAAGGTTAATAGCTCTGCCAAAAGCTAAAGGCCAAAGGCCAAAGGCTAATTGCCAAAGGCCAAAGGCTAATTGCCAAAGGCTAGCTCAATTTGGCTATGAATGCGTTTAATTGTTTTTGTATCACTGTCAAGGAGGTCACGAGTTCTTCACACTGCGTTTTTGATATTAATTCTACGTCAGCTGATAGGATCAACAAGGTCTCAACCTCAAAAGAAGACCCTATAGCAACATTTAAAAAATACCGGAAGTCCTTTTGTGTGTTTCTTCCAGCTCCTTCCGCAATATTTGCAGGGATTGAAACCGCAGCCCTCCTAAGTTGGGACGTCATTCCGAATTTCTCCTCATTGGGGAATCCTTTCGTGACGATGTAAATTTCTTTAACAAAAACCCGGCTATTTTGCCAAACATCCCAATTTCTAAAGTTTCTCATTTTTTTTTGGTTGGTGGTTGGCTGTTGGTGGTTGGCTGTTGGCTGTTGGTGGTTGGCTGTTGGCTGTTGGCGGTTGGCTGTTGGCTGTTGGATGTTGGCGGTTGGCTGTAAAGGCTAATGGCTCTGCCAAAAGCTAAAGGCCTAAGGCTAATTGCCAAAGGCTAATTGCCAAAAGCTAAAAGCCAAAGGCTAATTGCCAAAAACCCCGATTACAAACGTGCATCCACCTTCTCCTTATCCAATACCGCTTTTACATCGTAAACGACCAGGGCCTTACTTTTCTGGATGTCCAGTGCTTTGAATTCTTTATGGGCCACAGCCAATACCACGGCCGAATAGTCGGCGATAGGGGGACATTCCTGGCCTCCGATGATTTTGATTTGGTATTCATGTTCGACTTCCTCGGAATTGGCCCAGGGATCGTAAACGTCCACTTCGATGTCAAAAGCCCTCAGCTCCCGGTAGATATCGATGACGCGGGTATTCCTTACATCAGGGCAGTCTTCCTTAAAGGTGAAGCCCAGAATCAGAACTTTGGAATCGATTACCTTCAGGTCCTTACGCATCATGTGCTTGATCACCTCGGTGGCCACATGCTTGCCCATGCTGTCGTTCAGCCTTCTTCCCGCCAGGATGATCTCCGGATGGTAACCCATTTCCTGTGCCTTTTGTGCCAGGTAAAAGGGATCCACGCTGATACAATGTCCGCCTACCAGGCCGGGCTTGAAGGGCAAAAAATTCCATTTGGTACCTGCCGCCGCCAATACCTCCTGGGTATCGATCTGCAGCAGGTTGAATATTTTTGACAGCTCATTGACAAAGGCGATGTTGATGTCCCTTTGGGAATTTTCAATGACCTTGGCCGCCTCCGCTACTTTGATACAGGAGGCCTTAAAGGTGCCGGCGGTGATCACCCTCTGGTAAAGCGCATCCACATAATCGGCCACCTCCGGAGTGCTGCCGGAAGTGACTTTCAATATTTTGGAAACCGTATGTTCCTTGTCCCCGGGATTGATCCTTTCCGGGGAATAGCCGGCATAAAAATCCTTATTAAAAGTCAGCCCACTGATTTTTTCCAGCACGGGCACGCAGTCGTCTTCCGTGACCCCGGGATAAACCGTGGATTCATAAATCACCACATCCCCTTTTTTCAGGTATTTGCCGATGGTTTCGGAAGCCTTGAGCATGGGGGTAAGTACGGGTCGGTTATGCCGGTCGGTAGGCGTGGGTACGGTGACGATATAAATCTGGCATTCGGCCAGGTCTTCCGGCTTTTCGGTATTGAAAAGGCCTTTTCGGGCCTGATCCAGGGCATGGGTATCTTTGACCAATACCTTTTTAAGGTCTTCCTCTTCCACTTCCATGGTGATGTCCCTTCCTGCTGTCAGTTCTTTGATCCTCCTTGAGGAGATGTCAAAGCCCACGACTGGAAACTTCTTGGAAAATTCGACAGCCAAAGGCAATCCTACATACCCCAAGCCAATTACGGCAATTTTTACTTCTGAAAAAGGTGTCAACGGAGCTGTTATCATAATGTATTAATTATAAAAATTGTTTCTAGATTTTAAGGGGCGGTTGGTGGTTGGCTGTTGGTGGTTGGGGATTGGCTGTTGGCTGTTGGCTGTTGGTGGTTGGTGGTTGGCTGTTGGCGATTGGCTGTTGGTGGTTGGCCGGAAAGGCCAAAAGCCAAAGGCTAAAAACCAAAAGCTAAAGGCCAAAAGCCAAAAGCTTACGACTAACGGCTAAAAGCCCCCGCCCCGGGCACAGCTTCGCCCCCTCAGTCCCAATTGATCATTAGACTGCCCGCAAAAATAATGACTTTAAAACACCGATAGGAGGTTATTATCTCCGGAACCAGTTTCTCCAGGATTTTTCGATCTTTTGGTCTTCGGCATAATAGCCGTAGCCGTAACCATATCCATAGCCATAACCGTATTGGTAGGCTTTTTTGTCTACCCCATTGAAAACCAGGTAGGCGTTGGTGAGGATTTGCTGTTTTTTTAGGATATTGATGTGTTCGATGAACTGTTTTTGGCTGTAATTGTAGCGGACGATAAAGAGGGTCAGGTCGGAAAGCTGCATCAGGTCCAGGGACTCGGCTACCAATCCGACAGGTGGAGTGTCCAGTATCACCATGTCATAGCTTCCCTTCATCTCCTCCAAAAGATCACTGAAACGCCTGGTGATCAGGAGTTCGGCAGGGTTGGGGGGAATGGGTCCGGAAGCAATAATGTCCAGGTTCGGGTATGCCGTAGCCTGAATGACTTCTTCTAATTTTTCCGTTTGCCCGCTTAGGTAAGAGGAAAGCCCCACCTTGTTTTGTAGGCCGAAGTCTTCGAAGATCTTCGGTTTCCGCATGTCGCAGCCAATCAGCAGGGTCTTTTTGCCACTCAGGCAATAAACAGAGGCCATGTTGATGCTGCAAAATGTTTTGCCCTCTCCGGATATGCTTGAGGTGATCATGATCACAGCAGGCTGGTCCTTGGGCAGGATAAAATTCATATTGGCCCTTAAAGAGCGGAAAGCTTCGGTTACCCCCGAGCGGGGATAGTCAAAAACCACCAGGTTGCCACTGCCTTCTTTGTTGAGGTTGATACTGGTCAGCAGGGCGAGGTCCGCCTTTTTCTCCAGTTCCTTGGCATCATGGATTTTGGTATTGAAATAACTTTTGCCCATGGAAAATCCAACCGGAACCGCCAAACCCAGGATAATCGCGATCAAAAAAGTCAGGGGTTTTTTCGGACTGATCGGCCGGGGATTGATCAGGGCCGCTTCTACGATTTTGTTGCTGGGGGTATTGGAGGCACGGGTAATGGCCGATTCGGCCCTTCTTTCCAATAAAAAGGTATACAATTCTTCATTGAGGGAAAACTCCCGCTGAATGCGGATCAGGTTCTGTTCTGTCTGGGGCAGCCCACTGAAGGTGTTTTCGATTTTCCGTATCCTTTCCCTCAGGTCATTGGTGATCAGGGCTGCATTCTGGTCCACATTTTCCAGGAGCTCCCGGATGGAGCGGTTCATATCGGCAATTTTCCGGTTTACTTCCCTTACCGGAGGAGAGATTTCTGTCAGTTTGGAGGCATGCATGGACTTTTCGGCCTGCAATTCCAGGAGATTTTCGATCAGGGAGTTGAGGATGGGATCCTCAATACCCAGGCCGGAAGGCACGATGATCTCATTGTAATTTTCCCGGACCAGGTATTGCTGCAGCTGCTGGTAGTATTGTCTTTTGAACTCCTCCCGGGCAAGTTCGTCCTCCAACAACTTGAGCTGTTCAAAGATGGCGGTTCCTTCTGAACTGAGGTCATAGATGGCATTGTTGGAGCGGAAATTTTCCAGCCGGTTTTCGATGTACATCAGGGAGTCGGAAAGTACCACCAACTGGGCATCGATAAAATCAATGGTATTGGTGGCCATGATATTTTTTTCTTCCAGTTCATTGGCCAGGTACACTTCCTGCAGTTTGTCCAGGTAGTCCCTGCCCTTTTTGGCAGTTTGCGTTTCGAGGATCAATTGCAGGATCGTAGATTGCTTGTCCATAGGGGAAATCTGAAGGGCTTCACCCGTGTAATGGTTGACCAGGCTATGGCGGTCCCTGAGCCGGATGATCATTTCGCCTTGAGGTTCCGGGGCAGTCAGGGCCACTTTGAAGCGGTTGGACGGCAGCTCCACCCAATCTCCAAAAGCAAAGGTATTTTGGGGAGAATTGGGGTTTTCAATAATCTTCCGGTTTTCATCCCGGGGAAGCACCTGGATGTATGCATCTTCAAGATAGGAGATGGAAAAGGTTTTTCGGTCATTCCAGGATACCAAAATATCTCCATTGGCCAATTGGGGAGCGGTCCAATCCACTTCTACGGCAATGGATGTATTCTGATACAACTCTGATTTAATAAATACCCCCTGGGCAAAATATTCCACATCAAAATCCAATTGGTTCAGTGCGGCTTCTGCAATGGGCCGGGATTTGAGGATAATCATTTGGTTGGCCAGTACCATTTCATCCTGCCCCATACCCATATCTGCCATTTCAAATATCCCCATGGCATTGCCCTGTTCCTTTACAAAAAACTTACTGGAAACCTGGTAAACGGGCACTGCATAGCGGATACTGATGTAGGCAATGGATAGGGTGATCAACAGGGAAACAATCAGGTAAGGCCATATCCTCCAGACCTGGAGCAACAGGTCTTTGACATCGATCAAATCATCTTCCGGTACCATTACCGGGGGCCTATTGGGGGGATTGTTCATGCTCATGGTTTATTTGATGGCGTTCAGCACCAGCAATACGGCCGACAGGGTAGTGACGGCCAATTGAAAGGTCTGAACGAAATTGATACCTGTTCCCAGTTCCCGTATTTTCATGGGTTCGGCATAAATCATATCATTGGGTCGGATGAAATAAAATTCCGATTCGATGATCCTTTGGTCATTCAGGTTGACGCGGAAAGACCGGGTGCCTTCCGGGTATTGCCTTACCAGGACCACTTCGTCTCTTTTGGCGGTGGTGGTCATGTCCCCTGCATGGGCAATGGCCTGGAATATACTGATCCGGTTTTGGAGGATGGTATAATTGCCATTCCGGTTAAATTCCCCCAATGCCGAAAAGCGGATGCCTCCCAGCCTTACCCGCACAAAGAAATCCTCTTCGTTGACATAGTCGGTTAGTTTCTCTTCTACCAATTTTTGGGCCTGTTTGGTGGTCAGGCCCAGTAACCTCACCTCACCCAGAAGGGGGAGTTCCACCTCTCCGTTTTCGTCCAGGGTATAACCGTTGATAAAAAAGACATCGCCCCCGTTTTGGGCGCCTATTCCCATATTCATTCTGGCCGCCTGGTCGGAAGAAGCGATCCCGAATATTTCGTTGAGCTCTTCGGAGGTGGTTTTCACGTTGATGTCCACTACATCATTGTACTGGAGCAGGTAATCATCGCTTTGGTTGGGGACGAGCGGCCCGGCGGTATAGAGGGAATCTTCGTTTCCCCGGTCCTGCATGTAGATGATTCTTTCATTGGATACGCAAGCGCTTCCCAACGCCCCTGTCAGACAAATGAAAAGTAGGGTTTTAATAAAATGCATTTAATGAATAAATAATTAGATCCTTTTTAGTACCGCAAAGGTATTTAAAAGGGAAAGAGGAAAAAACTGTTTTCCGGATTATTTTGGGGGTGGTGAGGGATGAGGTATTTTGGGTTTGGAATTGGGTTAATGGTTTAACTGTTTAACTGTTTAACTGTAGGTTTAATTGTTTAATCGTTTAATTGTTTAACTGTTTAACTGTTTAACTGTTTAGTTTTTATTTAACCCTTAACTCTTGCCTTCGACAGGCTCAGGCACCGAAGGCACCTATGGCACCACAGAACGTCCCCGGTGCCTGCCTGCTAACTGCCTGCTGCCTGAAGTGACATACTTCACCCAGCGTACACTGGGTGTAGAATTTTTCTACATCCCTGGTATTGAGGTAGAAACGGATTTTAGGCATTTGTAATGCCGGCCTGATTTGAAAGTACGAAATAAAAAAAACGTTTTTGGAAACGGAAACGTCTGGCCATTGCAAATGGCCTTAAGGTAAGTTGTAACTGTTCAATGCACCGGAAATAACAGGGTGAAGTGACATACTTCACCCTGCGTACATATCACCCAGCATACATTTCACCAGCCCCTCACTCACCCAGCATACACCCCGTGGAGTGAGGGCAAAAACCCCTCCTTATCTCGGAACCTCACCCCACATTTCCAGTTCCAATATTCCTCCCTTTACCAGATCCCCGTGCCGGATCCCCAATCCCTGTAGGGGCTCACCGTTCCAGGTTTTTTTCAGGATATAATATTGCCCCGGTCCATTGTTCCGCGCCTGAATGGTAAAAGTATTGCCGGAATAGAAATCCTGGTGAAGATGGATGGTGGCCTTGTCAAAAATCGGACTGCCCAATTCATACATCGGATTTTCTTCCGTTCCGCCATTCATCTGGAACAGGCCCAGCTTCATCAATACCGCCAGAGATCCCATCAGGCCCTGGTCCTCATCCCCATTGTATCCCCTTTGTGGGCTCAATCCACTGAATGCCTTTTCCAATACTTTCCGGGACCAATACTGGGTCAGATCGGGCCTGTCCAGGTAGTTGAAAACAAAGGCGGTCTGCATAGAGGGCTGGTTGCCATAATTGATAGGTATCCTTCGGTATTCAGGATGGGTTTCTACGGAGTGGGAAGTTCCTGAAGTAAATCCCAGCTTCTCGGCTTCCTCAAACTGTTGGTTTAACTTTTCAACAGCCTTTTCCTTTCCGCCCATCAGTTCCGCCAAGCCGGGTAGGTCATGGGGAACAAACCAAGTGAACTGGGCCCCGTTGGCTTCCACAAAACCTTGTCCGTAATCATAAGGATCGAAGGGCTCCAGCCATTTTCCTGTCACATTCTTGGGGCGCATCCAGCCCGATGAAGGATCATAAACGTTTTTATAGTTTTGTGCACGTTGGGTAAAGAGGTCGGCGTCTTTGGTATGGCCCAGGGCTTTGGCGAGCTGGGCAAGTGTCCAATCCTGAAAACTGTACTCCAAGGTCTGCCCGGCCCCCTGTTCATGTCCGCCGAACCTTCCTTTAGGATTGGGGTAAGGCACATAGCCCTGATCTATGTAATATTCTATTCCTCCACCTGAGGCCGTCAGGTGTTCGTAGCCTGATTTGCCCATCATGCCCCCGGGGAAATGATTTCTTTTCAGTGCTTCATAGGCCATTTCCACATCAAACCCCCGGATGCCTTTTTGATAGGCACTGACAAAGAAGGGGGTGGAAGAAGCCCCTGTCATCACGTTGGTATAATTTCCACCGGAAGGGCCTCTGGGCAACAGTCCCCCATCCCGGTAATACTGCAGGAAACTGTTGGCAAATTCCTCGGCAATATCGGGATAGGCAAGGGTCCACAGTACCCCTATGGTCCATTGTGCCCCCCAGAAGGAGTCGGAATTGAAATGCCGGAATTTAGGCCGGCCTTCCCCGTCCAGGGGGATCTGGCCGATCCGGAATGTTTCTCCGGTGTTATCGGGATAGGCCCCATTGACATCACTGATGGTTCTCCGGCCCTGCAGGGATTTCCACAGATCAGTATAAAAGCGTCTTTGCTGTTCTTCGGTATTACCATCTACCTCTATTCTGCCCAGTAATTCCTCCCAAACCGCCCGGGTTTCTGCCACTACGGCGTCAAAATCCCAACCGGGCAGTTCAGAGGTCAGGTTCAGGGCGGCATTTTCGGGGCTGGTGTAGGAAATGGCCACCTTCATCTGAAGGGGGCTTTCCTTGCCTTTGCCAAAGTTAACAATGACATGCGGTTCATCGGGCAAACTGATCAAATCCTGAATATCCCGATCAAATTCCACCTGAAAATAAACGGTAAGCGGTTTTGGTCTCCTGGAAGTAGGACTGTTGGTCACCTGTCCGCTGAGTTGGCGGGCACCTGTTTTCTTCATTGCGCCATCCAGCATCTCACTGGGGCCCATCATGCCCTTTAAATGAAACAATACCCCGGTGTTTTGATCTGCCGGAGCAGTATACCGGTGAAAGCCTACCCTATGGGTGGCGGTAAGCTCCACATCCAGGTCATACCTGTCCAGGTAAACCTGGTGATAGCCCGGCTCTACCGTTTCCCTGTCATGGCTGTAGGTGGAATAATAATCCCGGAGCAGATTTTCAGGATGATCTGGATAGGAAAGGGGCATCACCGACACCCCTGACATCTGCCAGGCGTGGATATGGCTGAAGCCTTTTATGGTATCTGCCTCATACCGGTAACCGCTGTTCCAGGCCCCGTCCAATTCATGGTCCGGGCTGAGGTTCAACATGCCGAAGGGCCTGGTGGCGGCACTGAAATAAAACCACCTGGAATTGGCGGCATCCAAAAGGGGATACACCTGGTCAAGGGGGGAGACTTTTTCTACCTCAGCCGCTTCCTCCTTTTCCTGACAGGCATAAAGGGAAATGATCAAAAGGCAAAGCGTCCACTGGCCCGGAAATGTTTTCATAATGATGGGGAAATGAGGTTATTTTGAGGCACTTGCCGATTTATTTTGTAAGGCCAACTGCCAATTCCAACTGTCCCGGAGGGCATCTTCCAGGCTGTATTGGGCATGCCAATCCAGAGAGGTTTCGATTTTGTCGGTGTCGGCCCATACTTTTTCGATGTCCCCGGGTCTTCTTGGACCTATTTTGTAATTCAAAGGCTTTCCACTGACTTTTTCAAAAGCTTTGATCACCTCTAAGACCGTATTGCCATTGCCGGTACCTACATTGAAGATATCATAAAAAGGGGCTTCTTTTCCCTTGAGGTAGGCGATGGATTTGACATGGGCATCTGCAAGGTCCATCACATGAATATAATCCCTTACGCAGGTGCCGTCAAGGGTATTGTAATCATCCCCAAAAACCGTAAGCTGATCCCTGATTCCTACCCCGACCTGGGTGACAAAAGGAATGAGGTTGGAGGGAATTCCCAAGGGCAATTCTCCAATCAGGCCGGATGGGTGGGCTCCAACGGGATTAAAATACCGCAAGGCAACGGCCCTTACCGCAGCCTTACTTTTAAAATGGTCTTCCAGGATATCCTCCCCTATTTTTTTGGTGTTCCCGTAGGGACTTTCGGCGGGTTTTCTGGGTGTCACCTCTTTTACCGGCAATTCATCGGGTTGACCGTATACCGTACAGGAAGAAGAAAAAACCACATCCTTCACCCCAAATTCCGCCATGGTTTTTAACAGTACCAATAAGGAAAGAATGTTGTTGTGATAATATTTCAGCGGGTTTTCGGTGCTTTCCCCCACTGCTTTGTTGGCCGCAAAATGGATGACCCCTGAGAGCTGATGGGTGGTGAAAATTTCCTTCATCAGTTGGGGGTCATTGCAATCCCCTTCATAACAGGGGATCTCTTTTCCGATGATTTTTGCCAGTCCACTCAATACTGATTTCTCGGAATTTGAAAAATTATCAATTATAACGGGCTGGTATCCTGCATTTACCAAAGCCACTGCGGTATGGGAACCGATGTATCCAGCCCCTCCTGTGATCAAAATTTTTTCCATTTTCAAATATAAAGTTTATCTATCAGCTGAAAAACGAATGTATTACAATTATAGGTTTTTGGCCAAAGATTTATTTAAAACCGTCTTAAAAAAACCAATTCTTTCAAACCTGTTCCTCTTTATCACATTCCCCTGTTGATTTCCTTCCCCTTCCATCAATTTCTCGGGACAACTTTGTCCATTTTTAAGAGTTTTATTGGATGGAATTCATTTAATTGTACGAATAAACTGAAACGCATGGGGACTTCTGAAAATAATGAAAACCAGACGCTGATTGCCCAAATGATCCGGGATTTTGGCGCAAAGGAAATAAGTCCCTACTGTAGGGCCTGGGACGATGCGCAGGAATTTCCACTTCCCCTGTTTAAAAAACTGGGGGAACTGGGCCTGATGGGGGTATTGGTGCCGGAAGAATGGGGGGGAGCCGGTTTTGGATACCCGGAATATGTGACGGCCATTCTGGAGCTGGCCAAGCTGGACCCGGGTGTGGCCCTGTCCATGGCTGCCCACAATTCCCTGTGCACCGGTCATATCCTGCTCTTTGGCTCGGAGGAACAAAAGAAAAAATACCTGCCGGGATTGGCCAAAGGGGAATTATTGGGTGCCTGGGCGCTGACAGAACCACAGACCGGTTCTGATGCCGCCAACATGCAGACGGTGGCCAAAAAAGACGGTGATCATTATGTGCTGAATGGCACCAAAAACTTTATCACCAACGGTTTTTCCGGGGAGGTGGCGGTGGTCATCGCCAGAACGGGCCATCCCAGGGATACCCATGGGGCCACGGCATTTATTTTGGAAAAAGGCATGCCCGGTTTTAAAGGTGGAAGAAAGGAAGACAAGCTGGGCATGCGCAGCTCTGAAACCGCCGAACTGATTTTTGAGGATTGCCGGGTACATCAAAGCCAGATTCTCGGGGAAGTAGGAGAAGGCTTTGTGCAATCCATGAAAGTTTTGGAGGGCGGAAGGATTTCCATTGCAGCGCTTTCCCTGGGCATTGCAGAAGGGGCCTTTGAAGCGGCCCTGCAATATTCCAAAGAAAGGCGGCAGTTTGATCAGCCGATTTCAGCTTTTCAGGGCATCTCGTTTAAGTTGGCCGATATGGCCACGGAATTGGAGGCGGCCAAGTTGCTGACTTTCCGGGCTGCCGCGATGAAAGACCAGGGCAGATCCGTAAAACTGGAAGGTGCCATGGCCAAATATTATGCCTCAGAAGCCGCTGTGCGGATGGCCAATGAAGCCTTACAGATTTTTGGGGGCTATGGCTTCACCAAAGATTATCCGGTGGAGAAATACTACCGCGATGTGAAGCTGTGCACCATTGGAGAGGGAACCTCTGAAATCCAAAAACTGGTCATTGCCAAGGCCATCTTGAAGGAATAGTCCGGTTTAAGTGACAGGTAATTATCCTATTTTTGTAGTGACAAAAACGCACATGCGCACTGGGAGAATTTTTCTACATCCCTATTATTGAGGCAGAAACGATTTCTAGGCATTTGCAATGCCGGCCCAGTTTGAATGTACGGAAAAACGTTTCTGGATACGGATACGTATAGCCATTGCAAATGGCCTTATGGTAAGCTTTATCCGTTCAAAGCACCGAAAATATCAGGGTGAAGTGGCATACTTCACCCAGTTTAGACTGGGTGTGAGGTTGTACCTACATCCCTGTTATTGAGGTAGAAACGGACCCCAGGCATTTGTAATGCCGGTCCAACTTGAAAGTACGTAATACCGTTTTTTAGTAACGATAACGTCCGGCCATTGCAAATGGCCTTTTGGTAAGCTTTATTTATTTACAACACCGAAAATATAAGGGTGAAGTGGCATACTTCACCCAGCGTAACATTTGCAATGCCGGCTCAATTTGAAAGTACGTAAAATAACGTTTATGGAAACGGATACGTCTGGCCATTGCAAATGGCCTTATGGTAAGCTTTATCTGTTCAAAGCACCGAAAATATCAGGGTGAAATTTCAAATTTCACCCAGCATACTTTTCACCCTGCCTCTAACTCACCCAGCATCCATTGAATAAAAATGATTAATAGAAAGAAGATACCTTAGTTCGATAATGTTTGTCCCCTACTTTTTTATTGGAAATTTGAAGTATGGGCCCTATATTTCCTTATGGGAAGCGCTTTTCAAATTCAAGATCAGGAAATGCCTTATTTTTTAACCTTCCAGGTGGTCGGTTGGGCAGATGTATTTTCAAGAAAAATGTATCGGGATTTGCTGTTGGAAAGCTTGTCTTATTGCAGAAAGCAAAAAGGAATGTATCTATTTGGATACGTAATTATGACCAATCATATGCACCTCATCATTCAACAAAAGGAAGGTGAATTATCTAATCTGATTAGGGATTTCAAAAAATACACAAGCAAAGCGGTCCTCGGGGCCATAAAAATTAATCCGGAAGAAAGCCGAAAAAATTGGTTGGATATGATTTTTAGTTACCATGCAAAATTTAATAAAATAAGTGATAGAAACCAGTTTTGGACCCACGAAAACCATGCTGTAGAATTATCCTCTGAAAAAATGATAACTACAAGATTAAATTATATCCATGAAAATCCAGTTAGAGCAGGTTGGGTGGAAATACCTGAAAATTATTTGTATTCTAGTGCAAGAAATTATTCAGGATTAAAAGGTTTGATTGAAATTGATTATATTTAATTTTATGTTGAAACTTTTTCTTATCTAACACTGAGAAAGATTACACCTACATCCCTGTTATTGAGGCAGAAACGATTTCCAGGCATTTGCAATGCCGGCCCAGTTTGGAAGTACGAAATAAGCGTTTTTGGAAAACGGTCACGATTGGCCATTGCAAATGGCCTTTTGATAAGCTTTTTCTGAATATAACACCGAAAATAGCAGGGTGTAGTGACATACTACACCCAGTGTAGCATTTGTAATGACGGCCCGATTTGAAAGTACGTATAAACCGTTTCTGGAAACGGATACATATGGCCATTGCAAATGGCCTTTTGATAAGTTTTAATTGTTCAAAGTACCGAAAATAATTGGGTGTAGTGACATACTACACCCAGAGTAGCATTTGCAATGCCGATACAATTTCCTGGCATACAATTTACCCAACATACATTTCACCCAGGATACACTACACCCAGCCTCAAATCAGGCCCTTTTAGTTCTTTTCCACATAATCCATCACATAAGTTTTTATTTTCCATTTCGATCCCCTACATTTGCAGGCTGAAAGGGGGTGTACCATATGATCGTAGTAAACGTAAAAGAGAACGAATCAATTGAAAAAGCGCTGAAGCGTTTTAAAAAGAAATTTGACAAGACCGGCGTCATCAGAGAACTGAGGAGCAGGCAGCATTTTGAAAAACCTTCTGTAACCCGCAGGACAGAAGTCATCAAAGCGGCTTACAAGCAACGAATGCAAGATGAGGAAGGGAAATAAGAAAAATCCTTTCTTGATAAAAAATAAATGAGCATATTGGTGATCTAATTCACCGATATGCTTTTTTCATTTATCAGTTATTTAAAATACGAAAAGCGGGCAAGTTCCCATACCGTATTGGCCTACCAGAAAGACCTGGAACAATTCAGTGATTTTTTAAAAGGGGCATTTGAAATGGCGGACAATACCGAAGCAGGCCATTCAGAAATCAGGGCCTGGATGGTGGACCTGATCGAAGACCGCCTTGCCGTGGCCACCGTCAACAGAAAAATGGCCAGCATAAGGACTTATTACAAGTTTTTGTTGCAATCCGAAATCATCAAAACCGATCCCACCTATAAAATAAAAAGCCTGAAGAAGGCCAGGAATATTCCCGAATTCATCCAGGAAAAAGCCATAGAAGAAGTATTGGCCCCCGCCAATTTTGAGGAGGGTTTTGAAGGGCAGCGGGACAGGCTGGTGATGGAAACTTTATACCTGACCGGCATGCGTCTTTCCGAATTGATATTCCTTACCTGGAAGGATGTCGACCTTCCAAACGGTCAGATCAAAGTGTTTGGTAAAGGAAAAAAATACCGAATCATTCCGATGTCAAACGGGCTTAAAAAAAATATCATTTTATATCGAAAAGTATTTGAGGAAACCTTTTTAAATATAGACCGAAATGACTACTTTATCGTTAGGTTTACTAGGGAGGCAGCTTATCCGATGATGATATATAGAATAGTAAAAAAATACCTTGACCTTTTTGTTCAGACCACCAAAAGAAGCCCTCATTTGTTGCGGCATACTTTTGCGACCCATTTGCTCAACAAAGGAGCAGACCTGAATGCTGTCAAGGACCTTCTGGGTCATGCAAGTTTGGCGGCGACCCAAGTGTACACCCATAATTCCATTGAGAAACTGAAGGCGGTGTTTGAACAGGCACATCCTAAAGCTTAAATAGAAGTTTAACTTTTAAAATGTTTATTACTATGAAATTACAAATGCATTCAATTCATTTCGTTGCAGATCAGAAATTGATCGATTTTATCCAAAGAAAAGCAGATAAATTGGATACTTATTATGATCAGATCATTGATGGAGAGGTTTTTATGAGGTTGGATAAAAACAACAAGAGCGAGAATAAAATCGTAGAAATTAAACTGAATGTACCCGGAAAACAACTTTTTTCCAAAAACCAGAATGACTCTTTTGAAGCGGCCGCTGATGAATCCGTAGAGGCTCTCAGAAGGCAAATTAAGAAATACAAGGAAAAACTGGTCCTGGCCAAACAATAATCTATCTTCAATGCATTGAACCATAGCCGCCTCTCCGGGCGGCTATTTTTTTGTGCATAGTCCGAATCGAATACTGGGAGAGTTTGAAACTGGGTGTAGGTTCATCTACCTCCTTTTTATTGAGATAGAAACGATTTCCAGGCATTTGCAATGCCGGCCCGATTTGAAGGAACGTAAAAATCGTTTTTGGAAACGGGCACCTTTGGCCATTACAAATGGCCTAATAGCATCCTCCTGTTTTCCCCGCTATATTTCCAAAAACGCATTTATTTGCCCTGTGGACCTTTTTTTATTGAATTTGGGTGTCCCAGCGAGAACATTCCCTAAAAAATCCCCCCTTCCCCCCTTTTAAAGGGGGATTTGGTTCCGTTATCCTTTCAGTCTGTTTAAAACACCGAAAATAGTAGGGTGGAGTTTCAAACTCCACCCACTCGAGTTTGGTTATCTCCTTATATAAAAAAGGGGGTTTACTGCATCAATTATAGGATTAACGGTGTTAGTGATCAGGTGCTGTTTTG
>JBBDSA010000080.1:0-69902 GCA_040905165.1 Cyclobacteriaceae bacterium
CTCAGAAAAGAAACGAAAAAGCAAAGGGGAAAAAAAGAGTTGTTAAAGTAGAAGCTGTGGGCCAGGCCCACATCAAGGCATCTTTTAATAATATCATCATTTCTATTACCAATAATTCAGGTCAGGTGATATCCTGGGCCTCGGCTGGTAAAATGGGTTTTAGGGGTTCCAAAAAGAATACGCCTTACGCTGCCCAGATGGCTGCCCAAAATTGTGGCCAGGTGGCTTATGATCTCGGATTGAGAAAAATTGAAGTTTATGTAAAAGGGCCCGGAGCAGGAAGGGAATCAGCCATCAGAACCCTACAAAATGTCGGTTTGGATGTGACAACCATTACAGATGTGACACCACTTCCCCATAATGGGTGTCGTCCTCCAAAACGAAGAAGAGTTTAATTTAAAGAATAATAAGCATGGCTAGATATAGAGGTCCAAAAGCAAAAATTGCCAGAAAATTTGGCGAGCCCATTGAAGGGCAAAGCAAAGTGCTTCAGAAAAAAAATTACCCTCCCGGGATGCATGGAAGGGGTAGAAGGAAAAAGCAGTCGGAATTTGCGATTCAATTAATGGAAAAGCAGAAAGCCAAATACATTTATGGTATTTTGGAAAGACAGTTTGCCCGGATGTTTGGCATTGCCTCCAGGAAAAAAGGCGTGACAGGTGAAAATCTGCTTCAACTTTTGGAAGCAAGACTCGACAATACGGTTTACCGTCTTGGAATTGCTCCGACCAGAAGAGGGGCAAGACAGTTGGTTTCCCACAAACACGTTTTGGTAAACGGAGAAATAGTAAACATACCCTCTTTTTTGCTGAAACCTGGAGATGTGGTTTCCGTGAGAGAAAAATCCAAGTCTTTGGAAGCGATTACCGAAAGCCTTAGAGGTAGGGGTACCACCAGGTTCAGCTGGTTGGAATGGGATAACGGATCCCTGAGTGGTAGGTTTGTTAGTGTTCCGATAAGGGAAGATATCCCTGAGAACATAAAAGAACAACTTATCGTCGAACTTTACTCCAAGTAATCAATAACTTTCCTACAAAAAAGAACTATCGATATGTCCATATTAGCATTTCAAATGCCAGAAAAAGTGGTAATGGAAAAAGCCGATGATTTTCACGGTTTATTTACCTTCAAACCACTTGAAAAAGGATACGGGGTTACTATTGGTAATGCGCTTAGAAGGATTCTTTTGTCTTCTTTGGAGGGTTATGCCATTACTGCTGTAAAACTTCCTGGTGTAGTGCATGAGTTTTCAAGTATAGAAGGGGTTGTAGAAGACGTTACTGATATTATCCTTAACCTGAAACAGGTAAGGTTCAAAAAGATCCATGATGCCATTGATAACAAAATCACGGTAGAAATTAAAAATCAGGATGTTTTAACGGCCGGTGACATTGCAAAATTTACCACTTCTTTTGAAATTTTAAATCCGGAATTGGTGATTTGTCATTTGGATGATACCAAGAGTTTGGAAATCGAACTTTCTGTCGACAAAGGAAGAGGATACCTTCCTGCCGAAGAATCCAAGCCAAAAGAACAACTTTATGGTACCATTCCGGTTGATGCTGTATTCACCCCGATAAAAAACGTTAAATACAGGGTTGAAAATACCAGGGTAGAGCAAAAAACGGATTATGAACAACTGATCATGGAGGTGAGCACCGATGGCTCTATCCATCCGGAAAAAGCCCTTCAGGAATCTGCAAAGATCCTTATTCAACATTTTATGTTGTTTTCTGACCAGACCATGGTCATAGATGCGCCAGGTAGTGGGGCTATTGAACCCATAGATGAGGAATACCTTCACATGAGGAAACTGTTGAAAACCTCTCTTAGTGACCTGGATTTATCTGTGAGGGCCTATAACTGCTTAAAAGCCGCCGATGTGAAGACCTTAGGCGACCTTGCCAAACTGGAAATTTCGGATATGATGAAATTCAGGAATTTTGGCAAAAAATCTTTGGCTGAACTGGAGCAACTGATCCAAGAGAAAGGGTTAACCTTCGGAATGGATTTGTCTAAGTATAAACTTGATGAAGAATAATTAAAATGAGACACGGTAAGAAATTTAACCATTTAGGTAGAACCGCCTCGCATAGAAAGGCCATGCTTTCAAATATGGCCACGTCTCTATTGGAACACAAACGGATCAGTACTACCCTTGCCAAGGCCAAAGAGCTGAGGAAATACATTGAGCCCTTGATCACCAAGGCCAAAGAGGATTCCACCCATAACAGGAGGGTGGTTTTTAGCTACCTGAAGAATAAAGAATCCATCAAAAACCTTTTTGGTGAAGTAGTGGAGAAGGTGGGCAACCGACCAGGTGGGTATACCAGGATTATTAAAACCAATTTCAGGTTAGGAGATAATGCCAACATGTGTATTATCGAGTTGGTGGATTATAATGAACTGATGCTTAAGGAAGCTCAACCTGCCAAGAAATCCGGAAGAAGGAGAAGTAGAAGAGGGTCTGGAAAAGCATCTGATGCAACTGACTCGCAGGAGGAGACCACAGAGAAAGTAGAAAAAGAAGGCAAAAAGAAAATAGCTGCCAAGGCAAAGGATGAAAAGTCTGATGCTAAGGATGAGAAGTCTGAAACTAAGCCCAAGGATGAAAAGTCCGAAACCAAAGCCAAGGATGAAAAATCTGAGGCTAAAGTCAAAGATGCTGAGTCCGAAACCAAGGCCAAGGATGAGAAATCCGAAACCAAGGATGCTGATGCCAGTGAAGCTAAAGCGGAATCAGAAGCCCCTAAGGCTGAAAAAGCTGCTGCACCAAAAGCTGCAGACGAAGCTGAAAAAGATAAGGCCTCTAAAGCCGAAGAAAAGGAGATGCCCAAGGCAAAAGATGAGGATGCAAAGGAAGAGGATACAGATGAAAGTAAAAAATCAGAGTAATCCGTGTCTTCATTTTAAAATCATAGGGGGATTGGACATTTGTTCAATCCCTTTTTTTGTATCCTTTTGTTCATATGCTTTCTACTCCTTAGAAATTTATTAAATTTGCCTATCAAAAATCAACATGAATAAGAAAAAAGCCACCCTTCTTTTTGCAGACGGTACGGTTGTTAAAGGAAGCCTCGTTGGTAGCCATGGAACCAACGGCGGAGAAATCTGTTTCAATACCGGGATGACCGGATATCAGGAAATTTATACAGACCCGTCTTATGCCGGTCAGATCATCGTAAATACCACCCCACATATTGGTAATTATGGGGTGATAGATGAAGATCAGGAATCGGACCGGCCTTTGATTGCAGGTATTGTGGTCAATGATTTTTCTCAGATTTACAGCAGGTTGGATGCCAAACAGTCCCTACAGCAATATTTGGAAGATCACGGCATCACGGGAATTGCTGACATTGATACCCGAAAACTGGTTAGACATATCCGGTCCAAAGGCGCGATGAATGCCATCATCAGTTCTGAATTTGAGGACATCGAAGCTTTACAAAAGGAGCTGGAAAAAGTACCGGACATGAATGGCCTGGAACTATCGTCTCAGGTCTGCACCAAAGTGCCGTTTTATTTTGGTGATGAAAATGCGCCTATTAAAGTGGCATGTGTGGATTATGGGATAAAAAGGAATATTTTGAGATGTCTGGCAGAAAGGGGAGTCTATTGTAAGGTTTTTCCTGCCAAGACCACATTGTCAGAAATGGAAGAATGGGCGCCACATGCTTATTTTCTTTCCAATGGACCAGGGGATCCAGCAGTAATGCAATATGCAGTGGACACCACCAAAGAAATTCTTGCACTTAACAAACCCTTATTTGGGATATGTCTCGGTCATCAAATATTGGCCAGGGCCTGCAATGTCTCCACCTATAAGATGCACCATGGCCACCGAGGCCTGAACCATCCCATCAGAAACAATATTACCGGAAAAAGTGAAATTACCTCTCAAAATCATGGATTTGGCGTCAGTAAGGAAGATATTGATGGAAATCCCGATTTGGAAATCACTCATATTCACCTAAACGATGGTACTGTAGCCGGTTTAAAATTAAAAAATAAGCCAGCATTTTCAGTTCAATATCATCCCGAAAGTTCACCTGGCCCACATGATTCCAGGTATTTATTTGAACAATTTATATCCCTCATACAGAATTAAACAAAACCTAACATACTTATGACGTTGATACAATCCATTCATGCAAGACAAATATTAGACTCCAGAGGCAACCCTACTGTTGAAGTGGATGTCTTTACCGATAACGGTGCATTTGGGAGGGCAGCCGTTCCCAGTGGGGCTTCCACAGGGGTTCATGAAGCAGTAGAGCTCCGGGACGGTGATAAAAATGTTTATATGGGCAAAGGGGTGCTTAAGGCCGTGGCCAATGTGAATGACCTCATTGCACCCGAATTGGTAGGGTTTGATGTTTTTGAACAAAACCAAATCGACCAGATCATGATCGGCCTGGACGGCACCAAAAACAAATCCAAGTTAGGTGCCAACGCCATTTTGGGGGTTTCTCTGGCCGTTGCCAAGGCTGCTGCTATGGAATCCGGCCAACCACTTTACCGGTACATCGGAGGGGTAAGTGCCAATACCCTTCCCCTTCCGATGATGAATATCCTTAACGGGGGTTCCCATGCCGATAATGGCATCGATTTTCAGGAATTTATGGTAATGCCTGCAGGTGCTGCTACCTTTTCCGAATCCCTACGAATGGGGGTCCAGATTTTTCATGAACTGAAAGCCGTTTTGAAATCCAAGGGCCTTTCTACCAACGTGGGTGATGAAGGAGGTTTTGCCCCCGACCTGAAAAATAATGTGGAAGCCATCGAAGTGGTATTACAGGCCATCGAAAAGGCGGGTTTCCGGCCTGGTGAAGATGTGTTTATCGCCATGGATCCAGCCTCTTCCGAGTTTTATGATGAAGAAAAGGGCTTATACATATTCAAAAAATCTACCGGAGATGAATTGACTTCCCAACAAATGGCCGATTACTGGACCGACTGGGTAAACAAATATCCCATCAAATCCATTGAAGACGGTATGCAGGAAGACGATTGGGAAGGTTGGAAATTAATGACCGATTCGGTGGGGGACAAAATCCAGATCGTCGGGGATGATCTTTTTGTAACCAATGTGGAAAGATTACAAAAAGGCATTGACCTGAAAATCGCCAATGCCTTATTGGTAAAAGTAAACCAGATCGGCACATTGACTGAGACCATTAATGCGGTGGAGCTTTGCCACAGAAACAAGTACAAGTCGGTGATGTCTCATCGGTCAGGGGAGACGGAAGATTCCACCATAGCCGATTTGGCAGTAGCTCTTAATACCGGACAGATAAAAACCGGATCTGCTTCCCGCTCGGACAGGATGGCCAAATACAACCAGTTGTTAAGAATTGAGGAGCAACTAGGTGATTCGGCTTATTTCCCGGGCTTGAAATTTTAATTCTTTTGCTGCCACCTCATGTAGGTGAATCAGCAATTTGTAATCAAAAAACCCTTTGAAGCCCAGACTTTAAAGGGTTTTTTGTTTTTCTTCCCCAAATGGAAAGGTCAGCAGGGAATTTATCAATTCATATGTACCGTGATCATTATTCCAAACAAAAAAGCAATTATTGGAATAACCGTTCTTGGTAGGTTAGCATTAGTTTTTCTATATTTGTAAAAACATACAGGAAGAAAATGGCGAAATACCTTAAGTACACCAAAAACTTCTATTTTATTTTTACCGTTTTATTCATTTTATGGATGGTATTTATTGACACCAATGATATCGTCAGCCATTTTAAACTGCGCGCCAAACTGAACGAACTTGAAAAGCAAAAGGAATTTTACCTGGAGCGGAAAGAGAAAATCAAGGCTGAAAGGGAAGAATTGATGAGCAATGATGAACTTTTGGAGAAGTTTGCCCGGGAAAGGTATTTGATGAAAAGAAAAACGGAAGACCTGTATGTTATCATTGAGGAATAAATCGGTTTTATTTAATTTTTATTTCATTGTTGTTATCCTTTTTGTTGTTTTTGCTTTTGAGGCAAAGGCCCAACGGGAAATTTATCCTGAAGAAAATCCCCCTTTAAAAGACAGGATGTATTTTGGCGGCAACCTGAGCCTTCAAATTAGTTCCATTACCTTTATTGACGTGTCCCCTTTGGCAGGAGCCATGATTTCAGAGAAATATTCTGCCGGTCTGGGGGCCACCTATCAGTATTTTAATAATCGTTTTTACAGGAATGCCGCCTCACATGTCTATGGGGGGAGAATATTTAACAGGTACAATATATTTCCCAGAATTTTTCTTCATGTGGAGTATGAAGCACTGAATGTGAAAGTTGCCAATCCTATTCCGAATACCAATGATTATTTTTTCACCAGGGATTGGGTACCGGGACTTTTTGGAGGAGCCGGATATTTTACTCCCTTTGGCATCCGGGGAGGAATGAATTTTATGCTTCTTTATAATTTTACCTATGACAACATAAGATCTCCATATAATGAACCATATGTGTTTAGAGTAGGTTTAGTATTCTAAACACCCTTCTTTATGGATTCATTCATTGACCGTTTGCACCAAGCACATAACAGGTGTCCTGAATGCCCTTCACCAAAGGTCATCCGAAGATTTTTTGATGATGTTTTAGGTATCCTTTTTCCTGAGCATGCCAACGAGATTCTTAAGGAAAGAGGTAATCTTGAGATGAAGTTTTTTGACCTTCGGATCCAGTTGGGAAAAATCCTTAAAAATAACGCCCAGCTTCATCAGGGCCATGGAGAAGAGTTGGGCAATCGGTTTTTTGATAAGTTGGAGGAAGTTTTTAACCTTTTACACGAGGACCTGGATGCCATGTATGAAGGAGACCCCGCAGCAAAATCAAAAACCGAAATAATTCGTTGTTACCCGGGTTTTTATGCTGTGTCTGCGTATAGAATTGCCCATTCTTTACATCAGTTGGGAATAAGCTTGATCCCAAGAATGATCACAGAATATGCCCACAGTAAATCAGGGGTGGATATTCATCCGGGAGCTACAATCGGCCGTTATTTTTGTATTGATCATGGAACTGGTGTAGTCATCGGGGAAACCACTGTCGTAGGAGATCACGTCAAGATTTATCAAGGGGTCACTTTAGGTGCACTCAGTGTAAATAAAGAAGATGCGGATAAAAAGAGACATCCTACCATTGAAGACCATGTGGTGATCTATGCAGGCGCCACTATTTTGGGGGGTGATACCGTGATAGGTCGCGAGAGTGTGGTAGGGGGGAATGTGTGGTTAACCAAAAGTATACCGGCCAAAAGTAAAATATATTACCAAACCAAAATTTATGATGGTTCTTCCAATCAAACCGATTTTTATGTGTTGAAAAGCGACGCTTGAGCACCATCCCTTATTAGCCTATGAAGTTATTTGAATTGATCGGCAATACGCCATTGATTGAATTGGAACAAATTCCTACCAACCCAAATGTCAAAATTTTTTGTAAACTGGAAGGTCAGAACCCGGGGGGGTCTGTAAAAGACCGGGCAGCATACCATATGATCCGTTCGGCCCTGGAAAGGGGTGACATCAAAAGGGGCTCCAAATTGGTAGAAGCAACCAGTGGCAATACGGGTATTGCATTGGCCATGGTGGCCAATCTGCTGGGCGTGGAAATGACCCTGGTTATGCCAGACAATTCCACCAGGGAGCGCATACAGTCAATGAAAGCTTATGGTGCGAAATTAATCCTGACTCCGGCAGAGAAAACTATAGAATATGCGAGGACACTTTCCGAAGAAATGGTTGCGAATGAAGGTTATTTTATGCTTAACCAATTTTCCAATCCTGATAATTTCCTGGCCCATTACCAAACTACAGGTCCTGAGATTTACCGGGATACTCTAGGGAGCATCACCCATTTTGTGTCTGCTATGGGTACCACAGGTACCATTATGGGCGTATCCAGGTATTTGAAAGAAAAAAATAAGGCCATCCGCATTGTAGGTACTCAGCCCACGGATGGATCCAATATACCGGGCATCCGCCGTTGGTCCCCGGAATTTTTACCTAAAATTTTTGAACCGGAAAGGGTGGATCAAGTGATCGATGTCAGTGAAAAGCAGGCTACCGACATGACAAGGAGAATGGCGAAGGAGGAAGGGATTCTGGCAGGCATGAGTAGTGGTGGGGCCCTGCATGCAGCCATAGAACTGGCCAAAACTCTGGAGGAGGGTGTAATTGTTTGTATTACCTGCGATCGGGGTGATCGGTATTTGAGTTCATCCCTTTTCGGCTAATATTAACTAAAAACTGCTGTTTTATTTTTACTTTTATTTCAAATCATAATGCCTTCATAAAAGTAATGAACTGAGCCCAACCGAATATTGGCAGAGGTACCATGTCGGTGAAAATTTTAACTGATATGTATTTATATAACTGGAGGATTCCAGATTTCCAACCAGAATTTTTTGATGGTAATCAAATTTTCCAATATCTTGCAGGCAATGGAAGACTATAAGCAGATTAAGACCCTTTGCCAAAAAAATTCAGACGCTACTTTTAAGATACTGGATGAATTTCTGCTGTATTATGCAGCAGAAAAGGATAAGTTAGGAAAAGAGGCGGACCGCAGATTGGGTACCTACCGTCACATTACCCAAAAACTGGACAAAAGCTGGTATAACCTGCTCAAGTCCCAATTCATCATTCACAAGGTCATGAAAAAGGATGGATTGGTGCACAAATACCTTAATCATGTTGCCTTGCAAAATAGGGATCCCTCCCAAAAGGAATGGTTGGAAGAACAATCAGCCACTCCATGGCGATTCAGTTTTGCAATCATTGATGAAAAAGTGGCTGAGGATTTTTACAGGATGCTGGATGTTTTTACCGGGGAAAATTACCTGTTATATTCTACCAGCATGAGTGATACCCTGAAGGAGGGTCCCAGAGAACTGTGGTTCAACCTGATTGGGTTTAACGGTTCCTGCTGGCAAACTTATGGGCCTTTAGCGGGTTACAGAAGCTTCGGTCCGGATGATATCTTCTTTTTTGCCACCGAACTAAACCCATCCATAGCTGATGATGAAGACCTGATGGCCGATGTAGAAAGAAATCCGGTGCCTTATATGATGTTATTTTCGGGATCCGATCTGCCACTAACCGTTCATGAAGCACACCCTTTGGTCATCGCTCTCTCCGAACTGGAAGGAGTTTCCCTGGAGGCAAAAAATTTGGAAAAAGATTTTAATCATGATTATTTAAATGGGGTTCATAAGCTGAGTTTAAAAGGATGGGAGCTTCAGCCTCATTTTTCTGTAGCTTATTATGATGAAACGGACCATATACTCCAAATTACGGCACTTACCGAAATGGGCTATCTCAAATTGGTGGAAGTTTTGAATACTTATGAAATGGACCTGGATGAGGTGCCGGACATCCAGGTTAAACCCAGTATGCTAAACACCACGGGGGATATTTTAAAACGAAAAATAGAATTGATGCCTTATGAACTCCTTTTCGAATCCCAGCAGGATCCAGCATCAGAAGCAGAACTGGAAAAAATCAACCATTTGATGGAATTGGCCCTTCCCGATATCAATGCCGGAAAAATGCCGGATATAGACGGCCTGGCCAAAAAAGTAGGTTTGGATAGTGAAACCACCAGGGAGATCTTGGAACAGGTGATGGGAAAATTAAAATAGAAGCGAAACGGATGCGTCAGGTTATTTTTTTGGAGAATGGAGATGGGTCCTTCATGCCATATCAGTGGATTGAAGTTCATTATTACTGTTTTTTTCCATGGTTTTCATTTCAAGCCCTTTGATGGATTTAATTCATTTATCCCATTGCTCAAAAAATTCTATCCAGCCTTCCTTCAAAGACTTTTTGGTGTTTCTTTTCCATTCCCTGGCATAAAAATATTTTTCCAGGATTAAGTTGATGGAAGGAATATCCACCTTTTCAAAATCATAGGTTGTTTTAAAATCCATGCCCTGCCACTCCCTGAATGACCGGTATTCCGGGTCTTTTCTGTTGTTGATGGTCCTGCAAAATTCTTCATAACCCCAGGTCCCACCCACATCCTCCGGCGGACATTTTCCAAAGGCATCCAGACATACCGGTAGGCCTGAATAGTGCTGGAGGTCCTTTTTGGTTGCCTTGAGAACAGTGATCTTATGCCACCAATCGTCTCCAAAATCATACCAATACCATAAGCTTTTTCTTCCCAAACCCTCAAGATAGTCTATTCTAAGCTGTATCTGGTGGGCCTCAAATTCATTTGGAAGCATATCCTCGTAGGGATCTATTTCCCCAAAGCCGGCAATGATATGTGGATTATTTTTCCTGTCCATAAACTGAAATAAATGACTAAAGGTCCAGCCCATGGCGATTTGAATAACAGCATGCAGCTGCATCATATTGATGTTGTTTGGTACCAAAATCTGTCGAAAAACACCATGAGGCATATTTTCCAGTTGTATATTTAGTTTAAGGGGCAAAAGGCTTTTTGAATTATTCATTAAATTTAATTTCTAGGTCTTTCGAAGTAGGATCAATAGACTAAATTAAGGATCATGCGCTTAATATTCCTTTCAATCGATTTTTTTTTATGAATTAACCAAAAGCGGATGTTATGAGTGTTCGAAGAGGAAGACAGATAATGGTCAGTAAAAGTAAAACTTTGACCAAATTTCTTGGTAGAGTGATTGATAACCAAAATTGGCCAAGCTTAAGAAACATGACTTTAATCATGTTTGCACCTTCTGAAAATCAATATCCCTGATCCAAGACTGCATTAGTTTTGTAAGAACAGATAACATAAACGGATGCATAGTAAGTTGGAAGTAAATATGGCTTTTCCCGAGGAATTCGTCACGGCCCATTACTACAACCATTTGCCCATAGGGTTTGATAAGGTGGTAATGGATCCAAAATTAGGTCAGAAAAATAAAGGGAATTTGATGCCCAAGCTTTATACTGCTCATCTCCCCCAGATTTTGAATTGGCTTCATGAATTGGACCAGCCAAGGATATGGGAAAATGAACCCTGTGAAATTCCGATTTTGTTATTTGATAAGGAAATTTCATTTGAAAGCTTATTGTTCCATTATGATGGTACTCCGGCTTCTGCGGCATTAATACATCATTTTCTTTCTCTTTTTTCAGAAAACATTCGAAACAGCAAGGCTACTATCATTTCTCCGGCTTTTATTTCCAGATCCAAGCAGAAAGAAGAGCAGGAGCTCATCCGGAGTGTCAGTGCCTATACCGCAGAAACATCTTTTATCAAATTCAATTTTAACCGGATCGGTGATTTTTGGTCGTATGCTGTTAAACATCAATGTACTCTCCTGGTGACCGCCAAAAAAAATCAGGCAGACCTCGCCAAAGTACTTTTTCATTTTTACAAAGGAGGGATGTGGTATGCACGTCTTTCTTTTTATCTTTCAATATAAATCATGATATTTAATAACTTTTGTCATTTTTTAGCTAAAAAGGTCCACTAACTTGCCTGGGTATGGAAAAAGCCAACCAACTAATAGACCAAAAAATAGAAACTACCTGCTTTCACTGTGGAGAATGTTGTGTGGAACAGACCCTGCATCATGATGGAAAAGTTTTTTGTTGTAATGGCTGTCAGTTGGTTTATGATGTCTTAGAGGAAAATGACCTTTGCGACTACTATGAAATTGCCCCCAACCCTGGAAACAACCAAAAAAAATCTTCAGAAAGAAAAAACAGATTTGATTATCTTGCGGATCCGGAGGTTACTTCAAAATTGTTGGACTTTCAGGATCCGGAGGAGAGCCATGTTACTTTTTATATTCCCCTGATCCACTGTGCTTCCTGTATCTGGCTACTCGAAAATCTTCATCAGCTTGATCAGGCTATAACTTCTTCCCGGGTAAATTTCCTTCAGAAAAAGGTACAAATCAAATTCAAAAACAAAAGCCTGGATTTAAAAGGTCTGGTGACCTTACTGGCTAAAATAGGTTATGAACCAGCCATTAACCTTTCGGATGTTGATAAAAGAAAAATTCTCAGTACGGACCGGAAATTAATTTATAAACTGGCAGTAGCTGGGTTCTGTTTTGGCAATATGATGTTTTTTAGCCTTCCGGAATACTTTTCAGAGGCTGAATTATTGGGAGAGGGTTTTAGGAAATTGTTCAATTACCTCAACGTGCTACTCGCTTTACCGGTTTTTTTCTATTCGGCAACAGACTACTATCGGTCTGCCTGGTTGGCCATTAAAAGTAAAGCGGTTAATATGGATGTGCCCATTGCCTTGGGCATTATTACCTTATTTTCCTATAGTATGTTTGAAATATTTGTGTCCGGTCAGGAAGGCTATTTGGATAGCATGGGGGGATTGTTGTTTTTTCTTTTACTGGGTAAGCTATACCAAAAGAAAACCTATGAGACCTTGTCATTTAGCAGGGATTATACCTCCTATTTTCCCATAGCGGTTACCAAAATGGTGAGGGATAGGGAAGAAGTAATCCCCTTGACAAAATTACAGGTTGGGGAGATCATCAAGGTTCGGAATGAGGAATTGATACCTGCAGACAGTGTATTGTTAGAGGGGCAGGCCCGGATAGATTACAGTTTCGTGACCGGAGAGGAAGTTCCGGTACCCAAAACGAAGGGGGAATTAATCTTTGCAGGTGGCCGGCAAAAGGGCCAACCCATTACATTGGTAGTACAAAAACCCCCCTCTCAGGGTTACCTGACCGATTTATGGAACAACACGGCTTTTGTCAAGGCAGACAAGGAAACATCATTGGCATCACTTGCAGATCAAATCAGTGGGAAATTCACCTTTACCGTACTTTTTATTGCCTTTGCGGCCTTGGTTTATTGGAGTTTTCAGGATTTTTCTATGGGCATCAAAGCTTTCACCGCGGTATTGATCATCACCTGTCCCTGTGCTTTGGCCATGTCCACGCCTTTTACCTTGGGCAATACGCTTAGGATATTTGGTCAGAGTAAATTCTATTTGAAAAATGCCCATGTTGTAGAGAAAATGGCGAAAGTGGATACCGTGGTGTTTGATAAGACCGGGACACTTACCGCTCCATCCCAAGCCCATATCACTTTTCGGGGCGGATCCCTTTCCACTGAAACAACAAGCATTCTGAAGGGCATGGTGCAGCATTCTGTACACCCATTAAGCTACCGGATCAACGGTTGGTTGGGAAATATTCCAGTTGCGTTTTTGGAGGGAGTAGAAGAAGTGCCAGGAAAAGGAATTAAAGCCATTTATAAATCCCAACTTTTCCTGCTCGGGTCCGCTTCATTTACCGGTGCCAAAATAAAGGGAGATGCTCAAATTCCGGGAAATCAGGTTTTTTTCTCTGTGGAGGGCATCTTGATGGGTTATTTTCAAATAGAAAGTGGCTTAAGAAAAGGGATGGATCAAGTGGTGTGTCAATTGATAAATGGAAGACAGGTACATTTATTATCAGGGGATAATGATCTTGAAAGGGAGCAGTTTGAAGATTTGCTGGGACCGGAAGTGACCCTGAAATTTAACCAGAGTCCCCAGGATAAGCTGGATTATATTCAGAGACTGAAAGCCCATGGAGGAAATGTGTTGATGGTAGGTGATGGGTTGAACGATGCCGGGGCACTTAAAGTAAGTCAGGTGGGCATAGCGGTGACAGAAAACATTTCTCATTTCAGCCCCTCCAGTGATGCCATTTTGGATGCTGAAAAGTTATATCAATTGCCCCAATACCTACGGTTTTCCCAAACCAGCCGAAAGATCATTCAAGCCAGTTTTGCACTGAGTTTTACTTATAATGCTATTGGGATATTCTTTGCTGTGCAAGGTTTGGTGAGCCCGGTATTATGTGCTATTTTAATGCCGCTCAGTAGTATTTCCGTGGTATTGTTCACTACATTGGGCACCAATTACTTTGCTTATAAAAAAGGTTTAAAAGAGAAAATTTGTTGATAATGGAGGTAATATTCTTGTTGATAGGGATTAGTTTGGTCTTGGCAGGTGGGTTTTTAGGATTGTTTTTCAAGGCCATGAAGAGCGGTCAATACGATGATAACTATACGCCGTCCATAAGGATTTTATTTGAACAGAAAGTAAACAAAAAAGAAAAGAAAACAAACTATAAAAAATCGAAGTAATATGTCAGGAACAATACTGGAACAGTTCAGTTACGACAATAAGATCGTAAAATACTTTGGTGTCGCCACCATTGCCTGGGGGATCGCCGGTATGCTGATCGGGGTGATAGCGGCCACCCAGCTATTTTTACCCGAAGCCAATATGGGTAATCCCTATACCACCTATGGGAGAATCCGGCCGCTGCATACCAACGCGGTTATCTTTGCCTTCGTGGGCAATGCCATTTTTGCTGGGGTATATTATTCCATGCCCCGATTATTGAAGGCACCCATGTGGAACAAGGCCTTAAGTTGGTTCCATTTTTGGGGCTGGCAGCTCATCATTCTTTCTGCGGTCATCACCCTGCCATTGGGCTTGACATCTTCCAAAGAATATGCGGAATTGGAGTGGCCCATAGATATTGCCATTGCGGTGGTATGGGTGGCCTTTGGCGCCAATATGATTGGGACGTTGATAAAAAGAAGGGAAAAGCACATGTATGTAGCCATCTGGTTTTACCTGGCCTCTTTTGTGACGGTAGCTGTATTGCATATCTTTAATAGCCTTGCCCTGCCGGTTTCTTTGTTTAAAAGTTATTCAGCTTATGCAGGGGTACAGGATGCCTTGGTACAGTGGTGGTATGGGCACAATGCCGTGGCATTTTTTCTGACCACACCCTTTTTGGGATTAATGTATTACTTTCTGCCCAAAGCGGCCAACAGACCTGTTTACTCCTATAAATTATCCATTGTTCACTTTTGGTCCTTAATTTTTCTTTATATATGGGCAGGGCCACATCACTTGCTTTATACCGCCTTACCGGAATGGGCCCAGGTTCTTGGCGTGGCCTTTTCGGTAATGTTGATCGCCCCATCCTGGGGAGGCATGGTCAACGGCTTGCTTACCCTAAGAGGAGCCTGGGACAAGGTAAGAGTAGATCCGGTGTTGAAATTTATGGTGGTGGCGGTGACGGCTTATGGAATGGCCACCTTTGAAGGGCCATTGCTATCTCTTAAAAATGTCAATGCCATAGCACATTATACCGATTGGATAGTGGCCCATGTACATATCGGTGCCTTGGGGTGGAATGGTTTCCTGACTTTTTCCATGCTGTACTGGTTGTGGCCAAAAATGTGGAAAACCAATATCTATTCCGTTAAATTAGCCAATACTCACTTCTGGCTCGGTACATTGGGAATTTTGTTTTATGCCCTTCCCATGTATGTGGCTGCCCTTACCCAAAGTTTAATGTGGAAAGAGTTCGGTGAGGGCGGAAGACTGGCCTATCCCAACTTTCTAGAGACGGTCATCGAGCTGGTTCCCATGTATATGCTGAGGGCATTCGGGGGATTACTTTACCTGAGTGGGGTATTCCTTATGGTTTATAATATGATCAAAACCGCGGCTCAGGGAACCTTCCAAGAAGAAGAGGCGGATGAAGCGCCTGCTTTGGCCAAGCACGTATCCAGCAAAGGGGAGTTCTGGCATAGGAAATGGGAAAGAAAGCCGGTGTTTTTTACGGTCCTGGCAACCGTAGCCATCGTCATCGGTGGAGTGGTTGAAATTGTCCCCACTATTTTGGTTAAATCAAACGTGCCGACTATTTCCAGTGTGAAACCCTATACCCCGCTTGAGCTTCAGGGCCGGGATCTATATATTTCCAATGGCTGTGTTGGATGTCATTCGCAAATGATAAGGCCCTTTAGGCATGAAACGGAAAGGTATGGGGAATATTCCAAGGCCGGAGAATATGTTTATGACCGACCATTTCTTTGGGGGTCAAAACGTACCGGGCCTGACCTGCACAGGGTAGGGGGAAAATATCCTGACAGTTGGCATTACCAACATATGGTGGACCCGAGGACCATGTCCCCCGGATCTCTGATGCCTCCTTATCCTTGGATGACCACCACCATCATGAACCATGATGACATAGCTGCCAAGATCAGGGTCATGCAAAAATTAGGGGTCCCCTATCCGGAAGGATATGATCAGGTAGCTAAAGAGGACCTCCAAAAACAGGCACAGGAAATTGTAGCCAACCTCAAAACCAGTGGAGTGGAGGTATTGCCGGATACTGAAATCGTAGCGCTTATTGCCTACCTTCAAAGATTGGGGACTGATATTAAAAATACTGCTGTTGATAATCGTTAAATTATAGGTGATGTATAAGGAAATATTAAGATCGATCGAAAACATAGAGATATACCCCATTATATCCCTGCTGATGTTTGTTTTATTTTTTATCGGGATGTTTTGGTGGGTGGTCATGATGGACAGCAAACACATTGACCATATGAAAGAAATGCCTTTGAATGATGAATCTCAAAAGAATGACAGTCATGAAAAATATTAGTTTGGTTTTATTCACCCTGATAGGATGGTTTTTTGTGGTGCCAGGTTTCGGACAAACGGATGAAGGAAATTCTGTCGGTCTACTACAAAATATGGACAGCAACCAATGGACCTTGTTGATCATCATAGGAGTGGTACTGGCTCTGATCCTCATCATGATGTTGGTGATGGTCTACCTGCTATCATTTTTGAAAACCGTATTGCGGGGACAAAACCCTGCCATGCCTGCTGAATCAGGTTCTTGGTGGGAGGATTTTAAAGAAAAATATGTGGTAGGCAAAATGACGCCCATTGAGGAAGAAAAGGATATTGCATTGGACCACAGCTATGACGGCATAGTGGAGCTCGACAATTTTATGCCTCCCTGGCTAAAATACGTCTTTTACATGAGCATCGCCTTTGCGGTAATCTATTTTGTCAACTATTCTGTTCTGGGTATTGGGGATAATCAATATGAGGAATATGAGGAGGAATTGGCCATCGCTGAGGAGGAGGCAGAATTATTCAGGGCCTCTGATGCCACTACAATCGACGAGACCAATGTGCAATTTGATAAATCCGGTCCTGGCATTCAGGCGGGAAAAGACCTGTATGAGACCAACTGTGCTGCCTGTCATGCCATGGATGGAGGCGGCGGCGTAGGGCCCAATTTTACCGATCAATATTGGATTCACGGTGGCTCCATCAATGATGTATTT
The DNA here is from genome assembly GCA_040905165.1 of Cyclobacteriaceae bacterium. GTDB lineage: Bacteria > Bacteroidota > Bacteroidia > Cytophagales > Cyclobacteriaceae > Cyclobacterium. Next base: position 17,120 of record JBBDSA010000080.1, read on the forward strand.
TCTGTGGTGAAGTATGGGGTGGTGGAAAAGGGCATGATTCCTTGGCAGGACCAATTGAGTCCGGAGCAGATTCAACAGGTTTCCAGTTATATCCTGACCATGCAGGGAGGTACCCCCGCCAACCCAAAAGCGCCGCAAGGGGAATTGTATGAAGAGGAAATACAGGAGCCGATTGATGCCTTGGGAGAAGATGAGTTAGGTTTGGAGCCTGCCGATGATGGAGACGCGGAATAAGTCATTTTAAATGCAACTGCTTGGAGCGGTAAGGTTTAAGCCTAAGGGAGAAAAAGGAAAAATAGGAGAATATGTCAGCCAGAAATGAACATTTAAATCCGGATAAATTCAGGGATGCCTTAGGAACAGTTAGGGAAGACGGCGGAAGAAACTGGGTTTATCCCAAAAAGGTATCCGGAAAATTTTACCGCTGGAGGACTTACTTCTCCTGGTTGTTGTTGGCCATTTTATTTGCGGGACCATTTATAAAAGTAGACGGAAGGCCCTGGCTGCTATTCAATATCTTTGAAAGGAAATTTATCATTTTTGGAGCGGTATTCTGGCCACAGGATACCTACCTTCTGATCTTTCTCCTTTTGATTTTTGTGGTCTTTATTATCCTTTTTACGGTAGTATTCGGTAGGGTTTTTTGTGGCTGGGCTTGTCCTCAGACCCTGTTTATGGAAATGGTTTTCCGGAAAATCGAATATTGGATCGAAGGAGACGCCAATCAGCAGCGCAAATTGAATGCCATGCCCTGGAATGGAGAAAAATTGAGAAAAAAGGGAATAAAAATGACAATTTTTATTTTAATTTCCACTTTTATATCCCATACGGTAATGGCCTACCTGATCGGTGTGGATCAGGTAAAAGAAATTGTCATGCAGCCCCCTACCGAAAACATGGCGGGGTTTATGGGATTGGTCCTTTTTACCGGGATTTTCCTTTTTGTGTTTTCCTGGTTTCGGGAGCAGGCCTGTATTGTGGTTTGCCCATATGGAAGATTGCAGGGGGTACTGCTGGACAACCATTCCATCAATGTCAGTTACGATTATGTAAGAGGTGAGCCCCGAGGCCCCATTCGAAAAAATAAAGAGGAGAACAAGGCCTTAGGGGATTGTGTGGACTGCACCTTATGTGTACAGGTTTGTCCTACCGGAATCGATATCCGAAACGGTATACAGATGGAATGTGTCAACTGCACGGCCTGTATGGATGCCTGTGATGAAGTCATGGAAAAGGTGGACCGGCCAAAGGGACTGATCCGATATGCCTCTGAAAACAGTATCCTTAAAGGTACCCAAAAACTGATCACCGGAAGGGTAAAAGCTTATTCAGTGATTTTGGTGCTGCTGATTGCAGGTTTTGTAGGCCTGCTGACTACCAGGGAAGACCTTGGTGCTACGGTTACCCGTTTTAGAGGCATGACCTATCAGGAAAGGGAGGGATCGAAAATCAGTAACCTTTATGAGGTTAGCCTGATCAACAAAACCTTTGAAGTACAAAAGGTAAGTATCGTACCTGAAAATCCATCCATCACCCTTGAAGTGGTGGGTGATACCAATTGGAATCTAGAAGGACAGACCAAATTTGATGGCCGGTTTTTTCTGGTAAAAGATCAGGCCGATATGAAAATTCCTCAGGAGAACATTATCCTCCTGCTGAAACAAAATGGAGAAACAATAGATAGGATCACCACCAGCTTTATGGGGCCTGTGAAATGATAAATAAAATAAGAAACACTATGAATTGGGGAAATGGAATCATATTGGTATTTGTCGTCTTTTTTGGCTTGATGGCCGCATTGGTGACCATCTGCATGAAACAGGATGACCTGCACCTGGTGACTAAGAATTATTATGAGGAGGAAATCAAATACCAGGATCATATCGATAAAGTCAATAATACCAGCCTTTATAAAAAGGAAGCCATGGCCTATGATGGGAAAAACCTGCGCCTTGATCTGAACCTTCCCCTTGGTGCCACGGGAGAGCTGCACCTGTTCAGGCCTTCTGATGCCAGGATGGACCGGAAATTTAACCTGGCCATCCAAGAAGAAAAGACCAATACCTTCGACCTTAAAAGCCTGCCTCCAGGCTACTGGAAAGTCAAACTGAGTTGGACGGTAAATGGAGTAGGTTTTTATGAGGAGAAAAAAATTGAGCGGTAAATGCTGTGGACTGCCTTTATATTGGGTTTGATTGGCTCCTTTCATTGCGTGGGCATGTGTGGCCCCATTGCCTTGGCATTGTCAGCAAGAGACCAAAAAAAATATTGGGGAAACAAGCTTTTCTATAATATGGGAAGGATCCTGACCTATTCCCTGTTGGGGGCTTTGATCGGATTGGTGGGGTTTTCCCTGGCCTTGACAGGTATACAGCAATGGCTGTCCATCGGAATGGGCGTCTTGATTTTGGGCATGTCCTTCTTTTACCGCCGGGCAGAGCTGCTTATTGCCCGTTCCAGTATGTTGGGTGGCATTCGCCAATTAAAGTCCAGCCTTGGCAAATACCTGAAATATGGGGGATCATCAGCATTTTTTGTTTCCGGAATGCTGAATGGGCTGTTGCCCTGCGGTATGGTCTACATCGCCTTAGTGGCTTCCCTGGCGATGCAGGGAGTGCTTTCGGGATTTTTATACATGTTTTTTTTCGGATTGGGTACCATTCCTTCCCTAATGATCCTGATGTATTCTAAAGACCTTTTGTCTATATCTCTTAGGCAGCGGATGAACCGTATGTTACCCTACTTTGCCATGTTTATTGGTATTTTATTTATCCTTCGGGGCCTGGGCTTGGGTATCCATTTTATCAGTCCCAAATTGAACCTTCCCTCCGTAAATGCCATGGAGATGGTAGATGGGGAAATCACGGATTGTGATTAGGGTATTGGGTTTTAACCGAAATGGGGGTATTTAATTATAATTCGGTCAAAAGTATCAGGATTTTATAGAATTAAGTGTATTTGCATCTGAATGAAGAATTCTTTGCATTTCGGAAATAATAAACAGGCGGTCCATTAGTTTACCCTTGGAAACTACCTCTTTTTTATGGTTGCCTCCTAAATACTTCCAAATAAAAAATCTTTGCTTTCGAGATATTAATTTCCTGATTTTATCTTTTAACCGAAGGTTATTACCATTAAATGATATCTGTTGTGGGTTTTTGATTTCCGGAATTAAATCTTTAAGGTATTCAGGTAAAAAATGGGATTTCCGGATTGATTTTAATTTATAATCATAAAAAGCTTTTTTAAGATCTTCCTGATCCAAAGGATCATGGGCATCCTGATGAGAATAGGGGATTTTATTTTCCAGTTGATTAATATAAGCCTTCCAAATGGGTGTGCCCAACCTTAGATTTTCTGGTAATGATCTAACTGCATTTAATATTTTTCGCGACAGAAGAGGAGAAAGGACTTCAACATAGGATAATTTAAAATCTGATAAAGCTGCCAGTACGATAGGGGTCCTGTATACGGAATAGATTCGTTCAAGAAAAACATTCATCGACTCACTCTCCATTGGTCTTAACTCATCGGGGAATACATGCTTTTTCATACCTGAATTTTCTAAATGAGCAAGATTGGCATAATGCTGACAAGGAAAAAAATTTGTGAATTTGTTGGCTTCTTTTTCAGTTTTGAGTTTTACATTGAAAGGAAACCCAAAACTCATATCACCTCTAAGAATTCCTTCCGTTTTGCTGTCAAAAAGGTATTTCCAAAAGGAAAATCCGTCTAAATAGGCCTTTATATGGTCAACCCGCCCTTCCCCAACTTTTAGGATCCTGTCATAGACCACCTCCAAGGACTCCTCTTCTGAAATGGTCATCGATGAAAAAAAATCATTCCTTAGACCGTATTTATCAGCAATTTTTTTGGCAATATATCCATCCGTTCCTTTGATTTCCTGATTGCCTCTATGGCCATGGGTGTAGGTTTTTATTTTTTTCGCGGCTTCACTTTTTGCCAAAAGCGTCAACAATATTCCCCGGCTGTCCCTTCCCCCTGAAAGGGTCACCGCCCACTTATCAAAGTCCAACCGAAGGTGATCAAATGTATGGTGAATGGCGGAAAAAACCCTGTCGTATCCTTCTTTCTTCGTTATTTTTCTGCTTTTAAAAACGATGGGTTCAGTTTTCAGCTCTGCGGTCCAGCTTTCTTTATCCAGAAGCAAGGCAGAATCAGGGGGCAATAGTTTTATCCTTTTGTCCCATGATAAAAAAGGTCCCAGGGAACCGGTTGACAACATCCAGGGAACAACCTCCTGATTAAATTCAAACCCCCCTAAAAACATCACTATTGCCCTTTGGGAGGTAGAAGTGATAAAGTACTCTTTATTCATATAATACCAGATTGACCTGGTTCCTGCTACATCGGAACAAATCTCGCAAAAATTGGAATGATCCCTGAATAAGGCAAAAGAACCATCAATGCCGGAATGTCCAATTTCATCCCATTCCTTGAAATCACCAAAAAGCCTGCCCAACAAAACCCCCGAACCTGTTTTAAGAAGGGAGGAAGTAGGATTCATAATACCATAGGACCACTTTCCGTTGACATGTATTACAGGTTTATTGGCCTGTATATTATCAGGTTCCAAAATGGTACAGATTTTCAATAATTTATTTTCAATTCCAGGATCAAACTCCCTTCTTTTCCAAATACTAATAATTTTAGACATATGAAATTTTGGGTAAAATTAACTAAAGCGCATCAGAAGGGTTTATTCTATTCCTTTTCAATAAACAGCTATTGGCAGAAAAAATTGAAGATACAGGAAAAACGTCATTCGACAAAGATAGTTTTAAGTTATTCGTTAGCTGCCTTGACAGAAGCTAAGAAAGTATTTAAATTTCTTAAATAAATCACATTTTAATGAATAGCTATGGAGCTTGGTGTTTTTACCTACTGAGCTTTATGGAATCATTAGACATAAAAAAAGCGCCGATAGCTATCGGCGCTTTTCAAAAAATTTGCAAGGAGTAAAAAAAAGTTGTGCTGTATTACTGGTTCAAAAGTAGCCCTAATTATTGGGGGCCAATTAAAATCCGGGTTATTATTTCTTTATTTAAAAGTCTTCTCTGTTAATGATTCATTAATATAAGGGAGCGGAGACTGGTTCATTGCCTGTCAATCCCTTTATTTTTTGTACTTTTGCATCAAATACCTACAATTTGAAAACGAGAACATTAAAGAAGGATAAAGTCAATGTCATCACCATGGGCTGTTCCAAAAACCTGGTCGATTCTGAAGTTTTACTCAGTCAACTTAAAGGAAATGGAATTGATGCCCACCATGAGTCCAAAGGCAGGGACAACAATATTGTAATCATTAATACCTGTGGTTTTATAGATAATGCCAAGCAGGAATCCATCAATACTATTTTGGAATATGCTGAAGCCAAAGACAGGGGGCTGGTAGATAAGGTATATGTTACAGGCTGTCTTTCCCAAAGGTATAAGGAAGAATTGGAAGCAGAAATTCCACAGGTTGACGCTTTTTTTGGAACCAGGGATTTGCCCGCCTTACTCAAAAAGTTTAAAGCGGATTACAGGCAGGAGCTGGTGGGCGAAAGGTTACTCAGCCATGCCTCGCATTATGCCTATATGAAAATTTCAGAAGGATGTGACCGTCCTTGTTCTTTTTGCGCTATACCCCTGATGAGAGGAGGTCATGTGTCCAGACCTATTGAAGAACTGGTTAAAGATGCCCGGCATAAAGTGTCCTTGGGCACCAAAGAATTGTTGCTGATCGCCCAAGACTCCACCTATTATGGATTAGACCTGTATAAAAAGCGGAAATTGCCTGATTTGATACGGGCTTTATCTGATGTGGAGGGCGTGGATTGGATAAGACTTCACTATGCTTATCCGACTGGATTTCCTATGGAAGTGATCGATGTGATGGCCGAGCGGTCCAATGTCTGTAATTACCTGGACATCCCTTTCCAGCATGGGTCCACGGAGGTACTTAAGACCATGCGTAGGGGGACCACCAGAGAAAAACAGGAAGCGCTGATTTCAGAAATAAGGGAGAAAATTCCTGGGATCGCTATCAGAACTACGCTGATAGCAGGCCACCCGGGTGAGGGTGAAAAGGAATTTGAGGAAATGGTGGATTTTGTGAAACAGATGAGGTTTGAAAGGCTGGGAGTATTTACCTATTCACATGAAGAGGACACTCATGCCTTTCAAATGAAAGACGATGTACCTGCAGCAATCAAACAGGAAAGAGCCAATCATCTGATGGAGATTCAGGAACAGATTTCATTTGACCTCAATCAGGAAAAAATAGGTAAGACCTTTAAAGTGTTGATCGATAAAAAGGAAAATGGAAACTTTGTGGGCAGGACCGAATTTGATTCCGTGGAAGTTGACAATGAAGTATTGGTCAATGCCCAAAAATTCTATTGCAGGGTAGGGGACTTTGTGAATGTGAAAATCAGGGAGGCTACAGAATTTGACCTATATGGGGATGTGGTGAATTAATTGCCTTTAAAAAATCTTAAATTTTCTCTGCTGTTTATGGTAGTGCTTTTTATTTTAGCACTTCATTTTAAAAAACAATTCCATTTGATATGCAATTAATAGAAGTCACTACGGAAGCACACCGAAAAGAATTCCTTCAAATGGCGGTGAGGCTTTATAGCAATGAAAAAAACTGGATCCGGCCATTGGACAATGACATTGAAGGACTTTTTGATCCTTCGAGTAATAAGCTTTTTAAATCCGGTGCCAAAGCCATCCGTTGGCTCTTGCAAGATGACAATGGGCAAACCATTGGAAGAAATGCTGCTTTTATCAATCCAAAATGGAAAGAGAAACAACCTACTGGAGGAATGGGCTTTTTTGAATGCATTAATGATAGTAATGCCGCATTTAAACTGTTTGACGCAGCCAGGGATTGGCTGATGGAGCAGGGAATGGAAGCCATGGACGGCCCTGTCAATTTGGGTGAGCGGGATAAGTGGTGGGGATTGTTAGTGGATGGCTTTTCCCCTCCGAATTATAATATGCATTGGAATTTTGGTTATTACCGGGAATTGTACGAAGCCTATGGCTTTCAGGTTTATTTTAAGCAGTACACTTATATGAGGGAGGTTCGGGGCGTCCACATCGAAGAAAAAATGGAAGAAAGGGCCAAACAAATTCTTGCCGACCCTGACTTTCATTTCAGATACCTGAAGGGAAAAGAACTCTGGGAGCGATTTCCGGAATATTTTATGAAAGTTTACAATCAGGCCTGGACACGAATGATGGGGAAAACCATATCTGAAAGGGAAGCCAAGTTGATACTTGCAAAAATGAAACCGGTCATTGATCCGCATCTGGTATATTTTGGATTTCATAAAAATGAGCCTGTTTCTTTTTTCATCAGTATCCCCGAAATCAATCAGATTTTTAAATATGTTGACGGCAAGCTTGACTTTCTGGGCAAACTCAAATTTTTATGGTATAAAACCCTGAATCCTCCGGACAAAATGTTGGGATTGGTATTTGGTGTAATTCCGAAATTTCAGGGAAAAGGAGTGGAAAGTGCGATGGCCATTTCTTACAGAGATACCATTGCTGAAAAAAAACTGGCCTATAAGACCTTTGAGTTGAACTGGATAGGTGATTTTAACCCTAAAATGATGAGGGTTTGTGAACAGATCAATGCCAAAATTTACAAAACCCATCATACTTATCGGTACCTTTTTGATAGGGAAAAACCTTTTGAGCGGCATACCATACTATCATAAATAGTAAACCCTATGATCAAATTTTTGATGGCAATATCAGGGCCTGCCATTCTGAATTTAAACCCCTTATCCTGGTGGATATCCATTTTGACAATGAGTAACATTACGTCAAATACTAAAATTTCTTTGATGGCCCTGTCGGGGGCCTCTCTGGAAGAAGGAATAAAGGATCTGCAAAATCAACTGACGGAATTGCAGCAAGCTTCCGAGGGAGAGGGAAAAAGCTCCGCCGGAGACAAATATGAAACGGGCAGGGAAATCATCAATCAAAGCAGGGAGGTGTTGAAGAAGCAGCTGGTAGGTCTGGAGATAATGAAATACCAACTGAAAACCATACCCATCAAACCTTCCATAATGGTGGAGGAAGGAGCCATCCTCCAATTGGAAATGGGTTACATATGGGTAGCGGTGTCATTGGGTAAAGTGGAACTTGAAAGTACTGCCATTCAGGTGGTATCCAAAGACTCCCCTTTGTTGGCCGCTTTGTGGGGTTTGAAAAAGGGAGAAACCGGTGTTTTCAGGGGAAAAAATTATCAAGTTTTGGAAATTTTTTAAATTTTTAAAATACAGTCCTGTTTACCTTTCAATTAAGAAGGAAGCAATCTTTCCCATTACCCAAAGTCTACTAAAAATTTTAGAAAAATAGTCTGCTTGTCAGGATATTATTTTTTTTAGAAATTCTTATGTAGCGTTTTTTAGAGTTACCCGTATGTTCATCAAATGAGCGCTCTATTGTTTAATTTTTTTATCGAACCAAAAGTTGCTTTTTGGTTGTTTAAATTATTGTCAACCGTATAGTTTAGCCATGTCCTCTACCTATTCTTATCCCCGTCCTGCGCTTACGGCAGATGCCGTGGTCATTTGCAAAACCGATAAAACCGTACTCTTAATTCAAAGGAAAAAAGAGCCATTTATAGATCAATGGGCGCTTCCTGGCGGATTTGTCGGGCCTTATGAAGAGCCCTTTAAAGCTTGTTTAAGGGAGTTGACGGAAGAAACCCAGCTGGACTTAAAAGAAACAAATGAAAACCTGATAGGGGTGTTTGGAAAAAAGGGCAGGGATCCAAGGGGATGGATCATTAGTGTGGCCTATTTTTTTATGGTGGAGCAAAGCGAAAAATCATTGGTCCAGGCAGGATCGGATAGTAAAAATGTCAAATGGATCCCCTTGGATCAGGTTCAGGATCTGGCTTTTGATCACGAGGTGATTATCCCTTTGGCTGTCCGAACCTTTTTTTAGGTATAGGGGTGAGGTGTCTTCTGACGTATAAAGGAGGGTGGGATACAGAGAATAGCGGAAAAAATGTTTAAATGGCAATAAAAAAACCTGACCCAAATGGGCCAGGTTCTATCCTTAATGATATTGGCTTAATTAACCGATTGAAATTCTTTTGAAATCAGCAACGGTCAGGCCTTTGCTCACACCATCTAAATACTGAGCGATGGTTTTGCTGCTGTCTTTTACAAATGCCTGGCTGAGCAGTGTATTGTCTTTATAAAATTTATTCAATTTGCCCATAGCAATTTTTTCCAGCATGGCTTCTGGTTTTCCTTCTTGCCTGGCCTGGTCTTTACCCACTTCAATTTCTCTCTCCACGGTAGTGGCATCCACCCCGTCTTTGTCCACAGCAACAGGGTTCATAGCGGCAATTTGCATGGCTACATCTTTTCCTGCTTCATCCACATCAGCTCCTGAAGTGTTTTTCAGGGCGACCAATACCCCCAATTTTCCATTGGAATGGATATAGGATACCACGGCTTCTCCGTTTACTTTTTCAAAATGGGATACATTAATTTTTTCTCCGATTTTTCCGGTCATTTCCGTGATCTTTTCTCCAATGGTGATGCCTTCATAAGGCAAAGAAAGAACAGCATCTTTGGAAGCAGCATTATTTTGAACTGCGGTATCCAGTATGGCATTGGCAAATGAAGAAAACTCTTCATTTTTGGCCACAAAGTCTGTTTCACAGGTAAGGGAAAGCAATATTCCGTTTTTTCCATCAGCACTTACGTGGGTAGCCACTACACCTTCTTTGGTTTCCCTGTCCGCCCTGGAAGCCGACACTTTTTGTCCTCTTTTTCTTAGGATGTCAATAGCTTTTTCAAAATCTCCTTCAGCTTCGGTAAGGGCTTTTTTACAGTCCATCATTCCGGCGCCGGTCATTTGTCTCAATTTGTTTACCTCTTGTGCAGTAATAGCCATCGGTTTGTATTTTTATTTAAATGATAGGATTAAATAAGGAAAAGACAGTAAAAACAAAAAATTGAACACGATGCGATTGGCCGTGTTCAATTTTCATCATTTAATATGTCAATGTAGATTATTCTTTTGTTTCTGGTTCAGCGTCTACTGCTTTTTTGGCTTCCTCCTCTTCAGAAAGTTTGGCTTCGTCTTTATCTTTTTTGCGTTCTGACAAGCCTTCCTCAATAGCAGCTCCAAAGGCCTTCACCAATAGGGAAATGGATTTAAAAGCATCATCATTGGCAGGGATCGGAAAATCCACATCATTGGGATTGGAATTGGTATCCACCAAGGCAAATACTGGAATTCCCAATTTCTTGGCTTCGGCAAGTGCGATGTGTTCTCTTTTTATGTCTACGATGAAAAGAGCAGCAGGAAGCCTGGTAAGATCTGCAATACCGCCCAGTACATTTTCCAACTTATCCCGTTGTCTGCTGATCATCAATCGCTCCTTTTTGGCAAGGTTACTGTAAGTTTCATCTTTGGCCAATTTGTCGATGGTCGACATTTTTTTCAATGATTTGCGGATGGTGGCAAAATTGGTCATCATTCCACCCAGCCATCTTTCCGTAACGAAGGGCATTTTAAGTCTTCTCGCTTCTTCGGCTACCAAATCTTTGGCTTGTTTTTTTGTCGCTACAAACATTATTTTTTTGCCTGAGCGTACGATCTGCTTGATTGCGTTAGATGCTTCTTCAAGGCAAACGAGCGTTTTGTTGAGGTCTATGATATGTATGCCATTCTTCTCCATGAAGATATACGGCGACATTCTAGGATCCCACTTTCTTGTTAAGTGTCCGAAATGAACACCAGCATCCAGTAAGTCTTTATATTCTATATTGGCCATTTATTAAATATTTTATTATATTCCTTAGGAAAGAAAATCCAAAATTATCGTTTGGAGAACTGGAATTTTCTTCTGGCTTTTCTTCGTCCAGGTTTTTTCCGTTCCACCATTCGAGAATCACGGGTTAAAAACCCTTCTTTTTTCAAGGGTCCTCTGTGCTCCTCATTGATTTCACACAAAGCCCTTGATATCGCCATTCTTATTGCTTCAGCCTGACCACTGATCCCCCCACCGTCTACATTGATGTTGACATCATAGGCCCCGTCTACATTGACAAGTACAAAGGGTTGTTTCACCACGATCTGGTGAAGTTCAAATGGGAAATAGGCATCAAGGGCCCTTTTGTTTACCGTGATGTTGCCCTCTCCTGATTGAAGGTAAATCCTTGCGACAGAGGTCTTTCTTCTTCCAATTGTGTTAATTACTTCCATTGACGGGTAGCATTATAGTTTTACTTCTTTAGGTTTCTGTGCACTGTGGGGATGTTCGGGGCCTGCGTAAACATACAGATTGGTGTAAATTTTCCTTCCCAGTCTGCTTTTGGGCAACATGCCTTTGACAGCTTTTTCAACCAGGGTCCTGGGGGATTTTTCCATTAGGATCTTAGGTGTGGCTATGCGCTGACCTCCTGGATATCCAGTATGTCTTACATAAACTTTCTCGGTCCACTTTCTTCCTGTCAATCTGATTTTTTCCGCATTGATGACGATCACATTGTCACCACAATCCACATGGGGAGTAAAGTAAGGTTTGGTCTTACCTCTTAAAATTTTAGCCACCTCACTTGCAAACCTGCCCAATACTTTAGACTGGGCATCCACGACCACCCACTCCTTTTCTACGGTTGCATCATTTGCCGATATGGTCTTATAGCTCAAAGTATTCACTGTGTAAATGTTTAATTATTAGCTTGTTAAATACATTTCACCCTCAAAAAGGGACACAAAGATAGAAGTAAATTCAATCAATTGCAAAATAATTGAAACTTTATGGGCTTATTTTCACGGGAATACCCATTTTATGTTTGCCATCTCTTAAAGGTTCACCCAATGCTTTTAATTGTTTTTTCCAATTGTCTGATTAATACCTCAAAATCCTTTGGATAGGGGGCTATTACCGATATAAGTTCCCCTTTCATCCCTAAAAACCCTATGGAATAGGCATGGAGTGAAACCCGCTGCATGATAGGTTGTTCTTCTGTGTCTTTTTTCAGGTTGAATTTTTTCTTAAGACTTGAAAGAAACAGGGGCTTCCCCCCGTACAATTCATCGCCACAAATGGGGGCACCTAAATAGGCCAGATGGACCCTGATCTGATGCAGACGGCCTGTAATGGGTTTACAGGCAATTAAGGTATGGGAACGGTAGGTCTTTAAGGTTTTGAATACGGTCTGGGAAGGTTTCCCCCCTACCGCAATCCTTGCAATCCCATTATTGCTTGCTGTCAGGTTTCGGTCTACCAATATCCCATCAAAATCATGAATGCCTTCCGCCACGGCATGATATACTTTTTCTACCTCTCTGTTCTCAAATTGTATGGCAATATTCCGGTAAGCGCCGGTATTTTTGGCAATGACCAGACATCCGGATGTTTCTTTGTCCAACCGGTGGCATACCTGCGCATCCGGATCATACTCCCTTGCAAGGTGAAGTATATTTTGAGCTTCATGTCTGTCTTCCAAAGTGGAGATATAGGGAGGTTTATTAACTACCAAGTAATCTTCATTCTGGAATATAATAAGATCCTTAAAATCAATTTTCTTCATGCGTTCTCCCCTTACTTTTGGCCTGCAAATTTACGCAATATTAATTACAGCATAAATTTTATTTTAAGATAGTGTGGGAAGTAGACGTTTTAACCAGTCGAGGTTGTTGGTGAATAAATGGCTTTAGAATCTGACAGATTGGGATTCCCTCTCAATGAATTTGGATTTCCTTGCTTTTAGGCAATTCAAAACCAAAAATGGAACCCTTTCCCAAAGTGGAACTTACCGTGATTTTGCTTTTATGGCCTTCCAAAATATGTTTGACAATGGCCAGGCCAAGTCCTGTCCCCCCCTTTTCCCGGGACCGGCTTTTTTCGACCCTATAAAATCGTTCAAAAATTCTTTTTAAATCTTCAGGAGAGATGCCCAAACCCTGATCCGTTACCATAACGGTGAAGTGGTTTTTATGGGAATTTATTTTGATCTCTACCTCACCACCTTCCTTATTGTATATAATGGCGTTGGAAACCAGGTTTTGTATGACCCTGTAGATTTTATCTTTATCTGCCAATGTATAAAAATGGTCATTCTTCCCGTAATTGAATTTGATTTTTATCCCTCTTTTTTGGGCTTTGCCCTCCAATTGTTCCATCACTTCCAAGATAGGTTCTTTTAGGTCAAAAGTGGTCTTGTTAAAACGGATTACCCCACTTTCCATCTGATTCAGGATGATAAGGTCCTGTACAAGATTTTCCAGGTTGTTCATGCTTTTTGCCGCCCTTTTCAGGAACTTGTCCCTCACATTATGGTCTTCAACGGCACCATCCAACAAGGTATGAATATAACCCTGGGCAGCAAATATGGGTGTCTTGAGTTCATGGGAAATATCGGCAATAAATTCCCGCCTAAAGGTCTCATTCTTTTGCAATGCCTCTATTTCTCTGTTTTTGGTTGCGGCATAGGTATTGATTGTGTTTTGTATTTTTCTCAGTGGAGAGATAGAGGCTTTGGCCATTTTAGGAGCCGAAAATGTAGGGTCTTTTTTTTGTATCCTTTCAAGAACCGAATAAATGTTACTAATTTCCCGGAAAACCAAAAACTCCAGTGTTAAATTAATGAGCAGGTAAGAAATAGCAAAAGTCAGGGTACCTGATACAATCAAAATCAAGGGAGAAGATTCCTCCATCAAAGATAAGAAAGCCACCAGCAAAAGGCTGATGCCCAATCCCAGTAGAAACGCAATACCCCTGGAGGTAGTAAACATAAGTTAATACAGTTCAAATTTGTATCCCACCCCTTTAACGGTAGAAATATAATGGTCTCCGATTTTTTCTCTTACTTTCCGAATATGGACATCTACTGTTCTGGCCAGTACAAAAACATCTGCTCCCCAGATGTTTTTCAACAACTCATCTCTGCTGAAGACCATATTGGGATTTTTGGCCAGAAAATGTAATAGTTCAAATTCTTTTTTGGGAAGGATAATGGTTTTACCGTTTTGACTGATAGTATAGCTACTCCTGTCGATCACCAGGTCTTTGATGGTAATCCTGGAGACCTCTTGATCTTTATTGGAATCTCTTCTTAAAAGGGCTGCAATACGGCTTACCAGTGCCCTGGGTTTGATGGGTTTATGAATGTAATCATCGGCGCCCACATCAAAGGCTGCCACCTCGGAATATTCTTCTGAACGGGCGGTCAAAAATATAATAAACGTGTTTTTAAGTTCGGGGATGTTTCTCAACTGCCTACATGTTTCTACCCCGTCCTGGTGGGGCATCATGATATCCAACAAAATCAAATCAGGGAGAAATTTAATGGCTTTTTGTACCGCCTGTATGCCATCTCCGGCAGATGCAACCTGATATCCTTCTTTTTCAAGGTTATAGGTTAAAATTTCGACAATGTCCTGTTCATCATCAACGACCAATATTTTTGTTTTTTGATTTTCACTCATTTTTCAATATCCTAAACATCAAGAATTGATTTGAATCATAATGTCAAAGATAATCATATTTAAAAAGGAAATTAAAACCTGATTAACTATAGCATGATACACCATAGAAAATTTGGAATGTATGTCTGCTCGGTATGAAAATGGTGTTAATTAATTGTTACTAGATCATTACGCAAGCCCTCTGCAGAAATAATGTCCATGGTTAATGATCCCACCACCAAACTGGCTTTGATTTTAACGGGAATCCGGTTTTCATCATCTGTAATCCAGACTTTAATAGGCCTTTTACCCCTAAAAAGTTTATTTCTGGGCATTTCAGGTGAAAAAACATGCGTGTTGAAGTTACCAATATCAGTGGATATATTTTCCTGACCCTCGTATATTAACTTTAGGTTATATATCTTTTTGTCAAAAAAACCCGGAATGGTCACCACATCGCCATTTTGAAGACTTTGGAGATTCATGGTTCTAAGGAGATAGTACCCGCTGACGATATCATGTACCTGAGGAGGTACGTCAAAACGTTCTGCTTTGACGATCCTTTCATTTTCCCTGTCATATAATTTTACATGGGCAGATCGGTTTTTATGATCAAAATCGATGACTTCATGTTTCCTATAACCACCTTCTTCGATGTGTCGATAGGACCGATAAGGTATTATATTTGCCGTATCCACAAAAGTTCCCCAATTGTTTTTGACATAAAACATTTTGAAGATGTTTAATGTCTTGCCATAGATATCTATTTTAAATGCGGGACGGTCATTGATTGTATGAATTTCATCAGATATTACCATTTTGGCCTCAGCAGCATTAAAAAAGAGAAAATTGACATTAAAGGTCAACTCTTCTCCTTTGGTGAAAGACTGGTTTTTCCGCATGGGTTGATTATCACTCATTAGAAATGAAAAAAATGAAATGATCAATATGGTTTTAAGGTATAATATCATATTTGCTCAAATAGGAATATTATGAAAATTCTTCAAATTCCATACCATTTTGAATACCAGTACAGACAGGAGTATTATCAAAATTAACATAACGGAAATCAATCATAATGGTTATCCTTTGTTGGTAATGACCTTCCGAATGTTTACTTTCACATATCCAAATGATGGTACTTTTAAGATAAAAATATTTATGAATGCGAATACTGAAAAATTAAAGGCGCTTCAACTGACCCTTGACAAATTGGAAAAAACCTATGGCAAGGGTACAGTCATGAAACTGAGCGACAATGTGGTGCTTGATATTCCCGCCATATCCACGGGATCCCTGGGTTTGGATATGGCTTTGGGCATAGGTGGTATCCCCAGGGGAAGGGTTATCGAAATTTATGGTCCTGAATCTTCGGGTAAAACCACCCTTTCCATGCATTGTATTGCAGAAGCACAAAAAGCAGGTGGATTGGCTGCCTTCATTGATGCGGAGCACGCTTTTGACAAAACCTATGCTGAAAAACTGGGCATTGATATCGAAAACTTGTTGATTTCCCAACCTGATAGTGGGGAGCAGGCTTTGGAGGTGACCGAACACCTTATTCGTTCCGGAGCCATTGACATCATCGTCATTGACTCAGTGGCTGCCTTGGTTCCTAAAAGTGAATTGGAGGGGGAAATGGGAGATTCTAAAATGGGCCTTCAGGCGAGGTTGATGTCCCAGGCCCTCAGAAAACTGACCGGGGCCATTAATAAAACCGGTTGTGCTTGTATCTTTATCAATCAATTGAGGGAAAAAATCGGAGTAATGTTCGGAAATCCTGAAACCACTACTGGTGGTAATGCCCTGAAATTTTATGCTTCTGTAAGATTGGATATCCGAAGAATCGGCCAGATCAAAGAAGGGGCAGATAATATTTTAGGTAACCGAACCAAGGTAAAGGTTGTCAAAAATAAAGTTTCCCCGCCGTTTAAAGTGGTGGAATTTGACATTATGTATGGAGAGGGAATCTCTAAAGTAGGGGAGATCATTGACCTGGGCGTGGAATTTGAGATTGTCAAAAAGGCGGGCTCCTGGTTTTCCTACGAAGGTAATAAATTGGGACAGGGAAGAGATGCCGTAAAGACCCTTCTACTTGATAATCCCGAATTAATGGATGAAATAGAAACAAAAATTAAAGAAAAAGCAGGATTGATAAAAGAAAAGGCCAATAAAAAGGTACCCAAAGAACCTAAAACTGCCACTTAAATAAGCACCTATTTTATTGGTAATCGAAAAGGAAAGGTTTATTCCATATGGTAAGGGATAGGATAGGCCTTTCTTTTTCTTTGATTTTAGCCCTTAGGCCCTAATGGCATCTACAGGGTCTAGTCGGGCAGCCATACTGGCAGGAATGATGCCTGACAAAATACCTATCAGGGAAGAAAGGCCAATTCCCAGCAAGATGTTTTTGAAGCTGAGAATAATTTCCAAACTGCCCAAAGAAATAAAGGTGGCACCGAACACCATCAATAATCCTGACAATCCACCAATAAGGCTCAGGAAGGTGGCCTCAAACAGAAACTGTGAAAGAATAAAGCCATTTTTGGCCCCAAGAGATTTTTGGATACCTATAATACCCGTTCTTTCTTTTACAGAAACAAACATGATATTGGCAATTCCAAAACCTCCGATTAATATAGAAAAGCCTCCTATTACCCATCCTGCAATAGATATTACCGCAAATATTGATCCTACTGCATTTTGGATAAATTCCGATTTGTTCAGTGCGAAATTGTTTTCTTCTGTAGGTTTAAGCCCTCTTTTTGCCCTTAAGAGTCCTGCCATTTCATTTTCAAGGATAATGAGTCCTGGATCCGTATCAGCGCCTTTTGCAGCAATGGTAGGTTCAATACCGTTTTTTCCCACATAAAAGATTTTGGAGAATGCCCCGAAGGGAATCAAAAGGGCCTCATCTTTGGATGGGGTATCAAAAAGCCCTTCCCCTTCCTCTTCGAAAATCCCTACAACGGTAAATTTTAATCCTTTTATTTTCAGTTCCTTGCCAATGGGGTTTTGATCCAAGAAGAGGGCATTGGCAATTTTTACGCCGATAATGGTGACATTTCTGGCTCCTTTTATTTCCAATTCAGTAAAAAACCTGCCTTGTTCCAAAGGTATTTCGTAGACATCCTTATGGCTGAATACAATGCCATCCAAATTGGCTCTTTCATAGGAATTGCTGCCTGACTTGACCGTCGTTCGGGTATTGGCAAAAATGGTGACAGCTTCAGCACTGGTAAGTCTTTCACGGAGAAATCGGTACTCTGAAAGGTTTCCAGGTGGTCTTCTGAAATACCTCCACCAAGGATAGTCTTGGGGGCCGGAAGAAAAAGGGAATCGGTCTACCCTGATCACATCATTGCCCAAAAATGTCAGGCTGTCTTTGATATTTCTTTCAAGAGAGTCTACCAAAGTAAAAACGGCGATTATGGCAAAAATACCCACCGTTACCCCTAAAAGAGACAAAATTGTTCTGGTCAGATTGGCCTTAAGGGCCTGCATTGCAAAACGAAAGCTTTCCCAGATTAACCTTACTGATTTCAATAGCTTAATTAATTTTAAAACAATTTGACAATATAGGTAGAATTGGGGTTAATTCTTATTAACTTTGCATTTTTTACGATAATTATGTTTATCTGGTAAAAAAAACAATTCCAAAATTAATACACATGAAGTTATCCGATTTCAAATTTGAAGTTCCCAAAAAGCTTATATCCTTATATCCACCTGATAACCGGGATGAATCCAGGCTAATGGTGGTCCATAGAGATTCAGGAAAGATTGAACATAAAGTTTTCAAAGACATCATAGATTATTTTGAGGAAGGGGATGTCTTTGTGACCAATAATACCAAGGTATTTCCGGCAAGGCTATATGGGAACAAGGAAAAAACCGGTGCCAAAATTGAAGTATTTCTTTTAAGAGAACTCAATACTGAATTAAGGTTATGGGATGTTTTGGTTGATCCGGCCAGGAAAATCAGGGTGGGAAACAAACTTTATTTTGGTGACAGTGATCTGGTGGCAGAAGTCATCGATAATACCACTTCACGGGGAAGGACCATCAGATTCTTATTTGATGGTACGGATGAGGAGTTTTATAAGACGATAGATACCTTGGGAGAAACGCCTATTTTGAAGGAATTTATTGAAAGGGATGTAGTGGATTCAGACAGGGACAGGTACCAGACCATTTATGCCAAACATGTTGGTGCGGTAGCGGCTCCTACAGCAGGGATGCACTTTACCAAACATTTGATGAAGCGCCTGGAAATAAAAGGGATAGAAGTGTGCCCTATCACCCTGCATATCGGGTTGGGCACTTTTAGGCAGGTGGATGTGGAAGACCTCACCAAGCATAAGATGGATTCTGAAAATTATGATATCCCTCAAGAAACGGTTGATTTGGTAAACAGAGCTATTGATAACAAAAAGCGGGTGGTTTCAGTAGGAACCACTTCTTTGAAAACCATTGAATCCTCAGTAACAGCAAGTGGCAGGCTTAAGGCAAGCAGTGGTTGGACAGATAAATTCATCATTCCACCCTATGAGTTTAAAATCGCCAATGCCTTGATTACCAACTTTCACCTTCCGGAGTCTACATTGCTCATGACCGCATCGGCTTTCGGTGGGTACGACCTCATCATGAAGGCCTATAAGGAGGGAATTAAGGAAAACTATAAATTTTTCAGCTATGGAGATGCGATGTTGATTTTATAAAAAATAAAATGTTTTACTGATGAAAAGGCCTGCTGTTGAAAAGATAGCAGGTTTTTTAGTTTATAGGAAATTAATTTTTTTAAGACTTGGAATGGTTTACTGCTAACAGATTGCCGTATATTGAATTTAAAATTTGATCACCATGTGGCAACGGTATTTCTTTAGTTTTCCAGTACAGTTATTTATTCTTCATCTTAGGAAAAACCTGGTTTTTGTAGGGGTATGGGTGTTGTTGATTTTCATTGTTTCCGAAAATTTCGGAAAATTGTTGGGCATACCATATCTGTTTCTGGATCCCGAATACCTCAATGAAGTTTCCTGGACCGGCTTTTTCTTGATGGGAGTGGGCATTGCTGTATTTACTATGACATTTCACATGACTACTTATATCATTGACGGCAGCAGGTTTAAATTTCTGGCCGTTACCAATAAGCCGTTTTTGCATTATTGCCTCAACAATTTTATTTTCCCCTTGATTTTTTATTTGGTTTATCTTGTTGCTTTTATTCATTTTCAGCTTGACAATGAACTGGAAAACCAATGGATGGTCCTTGGTTTTTTTGGGAGTTTTGCCATAGGTTCTCTGTTGACCTATCTGCTTTTGTTCTCCTATTTTAACTTTGCCAATAAGGATTTTTTTGTGCTTTTTGCAGATGGATTGGACAAAAGGTTAAAAAAGATCAGGTGGCCCCGGGCCAACTTACTGCAAAGGGTCAAAGAGGACCGAAAACTTAAAAACCAAGTAGCCTATTACCTGGGCATCAACTTTAAATTGAAACGTGCCCGACCGGATCTGGCACGTTTCGACAGGGATAAATTATTAAAGGTTTTTGATCAAAACCACTTGAATTTGTTCATTATCCAGGTTTTCCTGATGGGGTTTGTCGTGTTGATGGGCATTTTCAAAGAGCAGGAATGGTTACAACTTCCTGCTGCAGTCAGTGCGATGCTGCTGTTTTCCATTTTCAACATGATCCTCGGTGCCATTGGTTTTTGGTTAAGGAATTGGACAGCTCTGGTATTGATATCCCTAATGATTATTTTAAACCTTATTTCTCAAACCAGTTTTTTTAACAGACCACACATGGCCTATGGTTTGGATTACCTTGCCCCACCAGCTATCTATGATCTGAAAAAAGTGGACGCTTTGCTCCATGAAGATACCTTGCAAAAGGATCTGAACCATGGGAGGGCCATATTGGATAACTGGAAAAAAAGGACCTCCTTAGATAAACCTAAAATGGTTTTGCTGGCCAGTAGTGGAGGAGGACAAAGAGCAGCATTATGGACACTAAGGGTACTCCAGGAGGCGTATATGCTTACCGATGGAGCATTTTTCCGACACTGCAAATTGATTACGGGTGCTTCCGGCGGAGTGATTGGTGCTGCATTTTTTCGGGAAATTTACCTTCGCTCCCTTCATAATAAGGAAATCGACCCCGTTGATAAGATATACCTGCAGCAACTGTCTTCTGATAACCTCAACCCGATTATTTTTACCCTGCTGGTAAATGATCTCTTTATCCGAAATCAGTATTTTAAATACAATGAGCGGGATTATTTAATGGATAGGGGAGGCGCCTTTGAAAATCAATTAAATAAAAACACCAAAGGTGTACTGGATAAACCTTTGCAGGCCTATTTGAGACCAGAATGGGAGGGAGTAATCCCCCAAATGCCCATTACCCCCCTGGTGGTCAACGATGCCAGGAAGTTGTACATTTCACCGCATTCCATGAGTTATATGTGCGCATCAGAGGGTGGCGTAAACCTTCCCGGTGAAAAAGGGCAGGGAATTGATTTCAAAAGATTTTTTATTAACCAGGATGCCCTTCAATTGAGATTTTCCAGTGCCTTGCGTATGGGTGCTACCTTTCCTTTTATCACGCCAAATGTTCAGTTGCCTTCTTTCCCCGAGATGGAAACGATGGATGCAGGTTTGGCTGATAATTTTGGGATCCAGGATGCCCATCGGTTTATGTTTACATTCAGAGATTGGATAGCGGAGAATACTTCAGGTGTGGTATTGATGACCGTAAGGGATTCTGAAAAAATTCTTGAAATCGAGCATAAGCCCCCCCTGAGCATTTTGGAAAAACTGATGACTCCTTTGAAAAACATTTATATTAACTGGGACAATGTGCAAACACTGAACAATGAAACATTGTATCATTTTATGAAAGAGACACTTCCTTTCCATTTGGAAAGGGTAGAATTTGAATACAGCACGAAGGACTTTTTAGACGATCGAAAACCACTTTTTGATACCCGGGAGGGAAGAGGACCAAGGGATTTGGAAGTGGCACGGGCCTCACTTAATTGGAGGCTTACTTCCAGAGAGAAGCGCTCTATTTTAAATAACATATATTTGGAAAACAACCAAAAGTCATTTCAAAGGCTAAGGGAAATTTTTTTGCCTTCCAATCCATATTGATTAAGAAATGCCCACCTGCTCTTCAAATTTTTCCAAGGCTTCCTGTTTTCCCACTACATAGACTAAATCTCCGAGTTTTAATTTGGTGTCTCCGGTAATTTCGGTATTGGTGATGCCGTCTCTTTTAATGGCCACCAGGTTGATTCCGGAATTTTCTCTTAAATTGATTTCCTTAATGGGCTTTCCGATCATAGCACCATGATCTTTCTCAATCTTCATACCGGCAAAATTGATTTCGGGGAGATCCAGGGCCATTCCATTTGTCTGGTCACCCGATTGGGAACGGAACATTTCATAATTGTGATAACGCACATCATGCGTGAAGTCATCAATTTCACCCTTGGGCACCAGGTATTTGTTCAATACACGGGTAAAGATTTCAATGGATGTTTCAAATTCTTCCGGAATTACCTCATCGGCTCCCAATTTCAACATGGCCTCAATTTCGTTGACGTATCTGGTGCGCACGATTACAAAGGCATTTTGGGTAGCCTGACGGATGTTGATGATAATACCACGGGTGGCATCGTTATTGGATATGGCGATTACAACTACCCTCGCTTTATGAATTTGAACATGTTCCAAAACAACAGCGTTGGCAGCATCACCATATACAATGGGTTCACCTTTTGCCGCTTCTTCCCGCACCGTTTCTGGATTCATTTCAATTATGGCATAGGGAATGGTGGCCCTTTTTGCTGCTCTGGCCAGGTTCCTGCCATTTAGGCCGAATCCAATGATAATAAGATGGTCACTTAGGATTTCCGTTTCCAGTTCAATAACCGGTTGATCTTTCTTGTCTCCAAACCTTTCTTTGATTTTCATTGGCATAGGAGTATTGAGTATCCTGCACGCTAAATATTCCCTCTTTTTTAGGACAAATGGTGTAATGACCATGGAAAGTATGCATATGGCTAAAAAATACTGATAGGTATTATTATCCAAAAGCTCATATCTCAATCCCTCTTTGGCCAATAGCAAAGAAAATTCCCCTACCTGAAAAATCGATAAGCCAACGATAAAAGATTCTTTGAAATTGTTTCCGATAGATTTTACAGCCAGGCTGGTGGTCAAAAATTTCACCACTATAGTAAGCGTTACCAATGCCAAAATTACGGCAATGTGGTCGATCAAAAACATGATATCAAATAACATGCCCACAGATACAAAGAAAAAGCTCAGGAAGATTTCCCTGAAAGGCAAAATTTTACCTGTAGCATGGTGGCTGTACTCAGATTCACTGATGATAAGGCCAGCCAAAAAGGCACCCAGTCCCAAAGATAGCCCTAATAGCGAGGTGGCGTAGGCTACGGCAAAACAGGTTACGATGATACTTAACAAAAAAAGTTCCTCATTTTTGGATTTAGCCACCCTGTAAAGTAATTGGGGAATGAGGTATTTTGCACTGACGATGGTCAGCACTATTACCAATCCACCCTTCAGGCCCAAATACAATAGAGAAAGGAGTACATTATCAGATTCTCCTGCCAGCATGGGTGTAAACAATACAAAAGGCACAATAATAATGTCCTGGAAAATCAAAATGGCAAGAGTAGTTCTACCTGATATGGTATTGATTTTTCCACTTTCCTGTAGCAGTTTCAACACAATTGCCGTACTGCTCAGCGCAAAAAGAAATCCGAAAAAGACGGCAATATTCCAGCTAAATCCAAAGGAGTAGGTAATCAGTGCGGTAATGCCAATAGTAAGGGAAACCTGAAGGGCACCACCGATAAATACCGCCTTTTTTATGGCCATAAGGCTTTTTAGGGAGAATTCCATCCCGATGACAAAAAGAAGGAGGATCACACCAATTTCTGATAAAACATCCACCGCAGTAGAGGCATCTACCAAGGATAGGCCATAAGGGCCGGCTATGGCTCCGGTTAACAGGTACCCGATTATGGTGGGCAGTTTAAGCCGCATAAACAGGAGGATTACCAGGGTAGACAATCCAAATATGACTACAATATCAGATAATAATGGGATTTCTGCGACGGCCAGTACAATTTGGTTCATGCTGTATAGAATTTGAAAAACGAGATTGGAATTAAAATTACAATAAGATTGACGAAATCCATATTTTATTTATAACTGAGACTGTTTGGTCCTCTTCTGAAAGATTCATATTAAATAAAAATTTCCTGCAATTTAATGGCATCTGACTTATAATAACAACTTGTAAATCAGAAAAATAGCATGAGAAACCTAACTTAAGGGGGGCTTCAGGTTGGGGGTTGCCTTTTAATTTTAAAAATTTTGAATTTTTCAGTAAGCAAATCCCATTCTTTTATAAATAAAATGCATCAACCAGGCAGGACCGATCAGCAAAAATTGTACATCTTTAAAAAAAGATGGTTTTTTACCTTCAATTTTATGTCCATAGAACTGGAATATCCAGGAGATGGCAAAAATGAAAAGGCTAAGGGCCCAAAGAGGAACAGGAGACATAAGACTTAATAGGTTGGCAATAGCAAGGCAAAGCGCCGAGAATAAGAACATTCCCAAGGCTAGGGGAGGGGAAAGGGAGACGTAATAAAACAGTACGACAATTAAAACGAAGGTAGCCCAATTCGCAAAAGGTCCCAAAAGAAATCCCAGGCTTTCTAATGGTCCCGGAGGAATACAGAAAATCAAGCCGATAATGCTGAAAAAAATGGCAGGGACACATACCCAATGTATGAATTTATTGGTCGGGTTTTGATGACTTTGACCGTATTCCATCAAAAGTTGATCAATTCTTCTCATGGTTATTAAGGGTTAATACCAGGATTATGGAGATTAAGTTAATAAAAATAATTTGTATTTGGGAGCAAGTATTAATTTTTAAAATTTAATTTTGAAAAAGTGAAAGATAGAATGCGTTCGGTAAGCGTTTGCCTTCGGAATTATAAAATTCATATTTTTTTTTATCTTTAAGTTTCTCTTTTATTTTGTTTAAAAGTCCATGACCAAAAGCACAAAGAAGCCTTCCGTTTGGGAAGCATTATCACCGATTTTGTTTCTTATCGTTTTATTGATTATTAATATCAAAGTATTTGGGACGGATGGATTATTGGGTTCCAATCAGTTGGTATTGGTCATTGCTTCAGCGGTTGCCGGATTAATTGCTGTATTCCGGTTGGGGTTTCAGTGGTTCCAAATCCAGGAGGGGATCATCAAAAGTATTTCATCGGCCATGTCATCCATCCTGATCCTATTACTGATAGGCTCTCTGGCGGGAACCTGGATGCTTAGCGGTATAGTTCCCGCGATGATATACTATGGGTTGCAGGTTCTTAATCCTACTATTTTTCTGATTGCTGCCTGCATAGTTTGTGGAGTGGTATCTGTGGCCACGGGTAGCAGTTGGACCACAGTGGCTACCGTGGGCGTTGCTTTACTGGGAATCGGCAAGGCTTTGGGTTTTGGAGAAGGGATGATTGCCGGTGCCATTATTTCCGGTGCTTACTTTGGGGACAAGATGTCCCCACTTTCTGATACCACCAATTTAGCCCCAGCGATGGCTGGTACAGATCTTTTTACCCATATTCGACATATGGTGAAAACCACTGTTCCATCCATGACCATTACCTTGATTATTTTTGGAATAATAGGGGTTTTAGGTCAACCTGAAGGAACCGTTGGTCAGGTAGAGGAAATTTCAAATGTAATAAACAGCAGATTTAACATCTCTGGATGGCTTTTTATCGTACCCTTAGTCGTAATAGTACTTATAATTAAAAAAGTTCCTGCAGTACCAACCCTTTTTGCCGGGGCAATTTTAGGTGGGGTTTTCGCCATTATTTTTCAAGCTGGGGTTATTGAAGAACTGGCTTCCGGAATGGAGGGAGGGTTTGTTTTGCAGGCTTTTCAAGTAGTGATGAAAGCTTTATATGGTGAGACCAGTATCGTCACCCCTAATGAAATTGTCAATGAATTACTGGTGACCGGAGGTATGGCGGGTATGCTTGTTACAGTTTGGCTAATCCTTTGTGCCATGGTATTCGGTGGTATATTGGAGGTCAGCGGTATGTTAAGGGTCATCGCTGAGGCTGTGATCAGCCAGGTAAATTCAGTGGGTTCCCTGATTGCATCGACTGCAGGAACAGGATTGTTTTTTAATATTACTACTTCCGATCAATACCTTGCCATATTGGTTCCAGGTAGAATGTATGCCGATATCTATAGAAAAAGAGGGCTTAAAGGTGAAAACCTGAGTAGAACCTTAGAGGACAGCGCCACGGTGACTTCGGTTTTGGTACCTTGGAATACCTGTGGGGCTACTCAGGCATCTGTTCTTGGGGTAGCCACCCTTACTTATGCCCCTTTTTGTTTTTTTAATATCATCAGTCCCTTTATGACCATACTTTTCGGTTATTTAAATTGGGGGATCAACTATTATTCGAAAGAAGAAATGAAAGTAATAAATGAAGAGGAAATTTTGGTATGATACCTTTAAAAATTACAAAAGATGAAGTGAATGAAATGGATCTGGGTGCTTTTCCCGGAGAAATTGTTTTAGTGAACAGTAATGAGGCTTTTCAGGAAATGGAAGTGGACCTTTCCCGACAAAGATTTATTGGATTCGATACAGAAACAAGGCCGGCATTTAGAAGAGGAGTCAGTTATGATGTGGCCTTACTGCAGCTTTCTACACATAATACTGCCTATTTAGTCCGACTCAATGAATCGGGTTTTCCCTCTGGGGCAAAGGCTATTTTAGAAAACCCACAGGTTGTGAAAATCGGTGCTGCCGTAAGGGATGATATCAAAGCCTTAAAAAAAATGGATGCCGGATTTCATCCTGATTCATTTTTTGACCTGAATGAAGAGCTTAAAAAAGTCGGTTTTTTGAATGTGGGGGTAAGAAATCTAAGTGCAATGGTGTTGGGGATCAGGATTTCCAAATCCGAACAGGTATCTAATTGGGAAGCGCCGGCCCTTACAGATAAACAGTTGTTGTATGCTGCCACGGATGCATGGGCATGTCTTGAGATTTTCCTTAAGCTGTATAAGAAGGGCATGCTGGATGAAATTTTTTCTATGTAATTATTTCTACCGAATCAATAACGGAAATTTGGGTCCGCACTATCGCTGATAAATTTTCCCTGACTTGTAAACGGATGAAACATTGATCGTCAAATTTCTGATCGATAATTTTTAACCCAAAATGATTGATCAGTCTCATCACCTCATCCATGGCCCTATATTCAAAAGATATTGATAGTTCAATGGCAATGATCTGAGATATAATATTATTGGCTAAAATGGCCTCGTATGCAGCAGTTTTGTAAGCCTGAATCAAGCCTCCTACACCCAATTTGGTTCCTCCAAAATACCGGACAACTACAATCAGTACTTGGGTGAGGCCAAAAGAACGGATTTGGCCCAAAATGGGATCCCCTGCACTGTGATGAGGTTCCCCGTCATCGTTTGCCCTATAGATTTCTTTCAACTTTCCCAACACGTAAGCATAACAATGGTGGCTGGCACTAGGGTAGGCTTTTTTCAGCTCCTTCAATTTTTGTTGAATTGCTTCTTCATTTTTCACCGGATAGGCAAAAGAAATAAATTTGCTGCCTTTTTCTTTATAAATACCGGAGGATTCTCCTTCAAGCGTCAGATAGGCATCATCCATAATATTGTATTCATTCTAACAGTTTTTGCTAAATTAGTCATTTGAACGGTAAAATTGACACATGGATAATTCAAATTTGGTGACCGTTATTTGTACTTGTTATAATCAAGAACCCTTCGTTATAAATGCCCTCGATAGTGTTCTTTTCCAAAAACACGGGGAAATTGAATTGATCATCATCGATAATGGCAGCATTGACGGGTCTCAGGAAACCATCCGGCAATGGCTATCAGAAAATGACAAAGACAAAAAAATCATTTCCATTTTCCATAAAGAACGTAAAAACTATTGTGAGGTATTCAATGAGGCATTATGGGTAAGCAAAGGAAAATACCTGGCCGATCTGGCCGCAGATGATTATTTTTATCCCAATCATTTGAAAGAAGCGGTCCAAAAGCTTGAAAATTCCGATGCCGGTGTTTATTTCTGTAATGCCATGCTGCAAAAGGATACCGGATTTTCTTCCCCATTTTACCCAACCAATGAAAAGGGAAATTCACGCTACAATGTAAGAGATGGTGATGTTTATTCACTCTTGGTGAAAAAATATGCCATATGCACAGCCACTCTGGTTTTTGTAACGGAGCTTTTAAAAAAGGAGGGTGTCTATGATGAGAAACTGACTTATGAGGATTTTGATATTCTTATTAGGATGTCCCGGAAATACCCGTTTATATACCATGACAGCGTGGGCGTATTGAAAAGAATACTTTCTACATCCTTTGCTTCCGGACAATACCGGTATAAGAATTCCCAGATGCTGCCTTCTACCTATAAGGTTTGTGAAAAGATCCATGAATTGAACCGATCAGCAGAAGAAAGGGAAGCCTTAAGGTTTCGGATATTGCATGAAGCCAAACATGCCCTTTTTTCTGCTAATTTTGAAATTGCAGAAAAATTTATGGAACTGGCCAAAAAGGCGGGGTGTACCGGCATAAAATATCTACTTTTCAGGATCTGGTCCAAAAGGCATTTCGATCTGTCCACATTTTATTTTCTGTGGAAAGGAAACAAGGGCTGATTTACTTCGCACCTACAATGATTTCTTTAAAGCTACCAGGTTGAAAATATTTCATTCCAATTTCACTTATTTCCTCTTTTTGGAAGTTTTTGATATAATCTAAATGGTGCTGGTAAAAATTTTCGTTCAGCCCATTATAGTGTATATTTTTAAACTGATTCATCAAATCAAAGGGACTGCTGACCTGGGCCAAAAGGTGGCCTATCATATAATTTCTAACAATTTCCAACTCATCATCAGAAATAAGATCCTTTGTTAATTTGTTGATTTCCAAATACACTTCATCAATTACCGGTTCAGCAAAACCAGCTTTTACATCAGCCATGACTATCCAATAGTCAGCGCTGCTGAGGTTGCCCAAAAAGCTGTTGATGCCATAGGTATAACCTTTTTCTTCCCTGATATTTTTAATGAGCCTGCTCCCGAAATAGCCCCCCAAAATAGTGTTGAATACGACAAGCCCGTGGTAATCGGGATGGGCCTTTGGAATCATTAGTTTTCCAAGCCTGATGCTGGATTGGACTGATTCCCCTTTAATTTCTGTAATGCGTTGTTCAGCAAAGGGTTTAATTGGGTTTAATTGGGAAAACGGGTTGATAAATGTGAGGTCTTCAAAAACCCGCTCTATTTCCAATAGGGTGTTTTCGGTCAATTGGCCAGTCACAAAAATTTCGGGAGTAACAAGAAACTGATTTTTATAATAATGGACCAACGAATCTTTTTCAATTTTGTCAATGTCTTCTTCCTGCGCATTGTATCCAAAAGGATGATCATGGCCAAACAAGATCTTCCGGACCAGTTGATTGGCCCTGGCGGAATTCTGCTCTTTTTGAATATTAATGCTTAATTTTTTTTGTGATTTCCTTTTGGCAAGTTCCTTATCGGGAAAAACAGCATCGGTGAACAAGGACCTGAATACAGGTAATACATCGGGAAGATGTTTACCGGTTGTTAATATTCCCAGGCCCTGGTTTTCATAGCCCGAAAGGACTTCAATCTCTGATCCATGGAAATCAAAAAAATCATCCACTTGCCCCGAGCTTTTGGAATGGGTACCTTCCTGTAACATGTGCAGCATGAAAAAAGGTACCAATGTCTGATCCAAAGAAGAAGGATGATAATGAATGGGAAATATCACCTCCAATTTTATGGCCTCAATTTGCGGGGAGGGGATAAAGAAAAGTGGAATTCCATTTTTCAGTCTCCGCTTTTGTGGATGAACCAGGCTGATTTTTTCAGGTACTTTGAATGGTGGGACCCGCGTTCTGTCCAAGATCATGGTTGAACATCATATTTCAAGGTGAACCTCAAAGTTTCAGCCAAAGGATGGTTCTGAACCTGTGGAACAAGGTAAGAAAAATCAAAGCCAAGTCGGTTAAACCCAAATCCTACCCCCATTGTAAAATATTTTCTACCACCTTTATTCGGGTTTTCATAGAAATATCCCAGCCGGACTGCAAACTTATCATCATAAGAATATTCTGTTCCAAATGAGATCATTACCTCCTGCATTTCTTCACTGAATCCATTGGGTGCATCGAAAAAAGAGCCAAACATACCACTTAGCAAGGGCCTTGAGGGATCTTCACCCGCTGCAATTTGCGGACGATTGGTGTTGGGGTCAAGAATCAATCCTCCGTTTTCATCCTCTGCATACAAGGGTGGGGTGGGCACCATGAGTTTATTTAAATCCAACATAAAAGTAATGTTATTCATCTCATCCATGGGGATCATCAAGGCAGTACCAAACCTTAGGTTGGTGGGTAAATAATCTAAATCATCGGCACTGTTATAGGTGATTTTCGGACCGATGTTTGAGATGCTCAGTCCCCAGGAAAAATCCGCTTCTTTGTCAGAAACCAACACCTCTGAAATATGGTAAACCCCCACATCAGTGCCTACACTGACACCGGGCCTGCTTTCATTGCCACCTGCAGAGCTTATATTTCCTGATAAGTTGGAATGTATAAACCTGGCGGAAATTCCCAAAGAAAGATTGTCTGACAACTTCCGGGAATAGGTCCCGCCAATTGCAATGTCCCTTGGGCTAAAGTCGCCAAGAGAATTTCCCCGCATATCGGTAAGAGAAATATCCCCCATATTAAAATACCTCAGCTCAATACCAAATGCAGAGACATCGTCAATCCGTTTATACCCCGTGAGGTAATTCAGTGACATGTCGGGTACCAATCTCCCTAACCAGGGGGAATAGGATAGGGAGAAACCGATATCATCTTCAATGAAAGCCAGTTTTCCTGCATTCCAATGAGCGGAATTGGCATCCGGGCTGGAGGCCACACCGGCATCCCCCATTGCGGAGTGCCTGCTGTCAGGGGCGAAATTTAGGAAAGGTACTGCTGTAGTGATGACCCTCCTGTTGGAATTCTGTCCCGAAAGGGTTACAGAAATTGGATCATTGTCATCATCTTGAGCAGTCACTTTAGATTGAAAACAAATAAAAAGCATCAATAATGCAATAGATAGAAGAATGTTCTTGGTCACTTTCATTGTATGATAATTTTCCCCCCCTTTCGTACTGAAGCACCATCCTCTTCAGAGTAGAGTTGTAATACGTAAAGATAAGTTCCTTTTACCGGATAATTTGTTTTGTGGCGCAAAAAAATCCAGTCTATGCCTTCAATTATGGAATCAGCTTTTGGAAAACGTTTTTCCAAGGAAAATATTTCATTGCCCAACAGCGAAAAAACCTGTAAATTTAAATTTAAATTTTCCCCTGGGCGGTTGTGTGAAACGATGAATTGTGTTTGGGCTGCAGCAGGATTCGGGAAATTGATCAATTCCAGAATCTTAATATGCCCACTACCTTCCACCTCCAATATTTCTATCTTTTCGGACGGGTTGCCGAGGTTATCATAAACCCTAATGGTAATGGTATTCTTTCCTTCCCTGAGTCCGGTGAGTAAATCTTTCACATAACCTTCGCGGTATCCTCCGTTCAAACTCTTATACTTTTCACTGAGGGATATAGGTGGCTGATCATTTATGGTCAGGGTGATGTCCTCCTCTTTATTTTTGTAAGCCATATTGATTCCGGAGCTGTCTTTCAAATTAATCCAAATGGGTGACTGTGTGGAAGGAATTTTTGAGTAGGATTGTAGGCTATCCATAAAAAACACTTCAATACTTGGGCCGATTTTGTCTTCAGCCTGTGGCTGGGCGGACCCTCCGATTTTGATCATTTTTGCTCCCATGGCTTCCCTGGGAAGATGGTTATCTTTAGCAAATATTTTGATATATCCTTCCCTAATATCACCACTGATGTTTTTTCCCAACCATAATTCACCTTCAAGTTTACCGTTTTCCACCTTTCCGTTGCCCCGGAAAAGGGTAGTTTGAAAGTCAAGATAAGTAGTTTTGGCCTCTGCATTCCCTTTTGTGTCCCTGAGGACTGGCTTATCTACCAGGTTGATTTCAAAATCTCCATTAAATTGGTGGATAAGGGACCCGGTCAGGGGATCTGTGATGTGACCCTTGTAAAACAATTTCTGAAACCCTCCAAGGGTGTCTTTTTCCACATTTACATCCAAATTTACCAAGGTTTTGGTTTCAACAGCCAATTCAGGTAAATTCAGTTGAAGAGAAGGGTCACCCAATAAAGAAAAGTTACGGTTTAATGGCCCATTGAGGCTATTGTTTTTGGTGATTTTAAAAACCTCACCCAAGGAAAGTCCTTCTCCCCCTTCGGTTTCAAAAACCGTTTCTATAAAGGCCTTGTTCAAGGAATAATTCACACTGCTGAATACCGGTCTCCCTGTTGTCAGCAATGCAATGGCTCCTTTTTTTTGCGCGAGCAACAATTCCTCTGCCCCTGATCGGATAAAAGGGCTGTCATGCCTGCCAAATTCACAGGTAGCGGTCACAAATATGGGGTAATTATCGGTCTCAGGCCAGTCCCTAATATCACTGACTTTAAACAATTCTTCAGCAGTTAGGGTGGTTTCATTTCCGTGACCGATAAAATTAATTAACAAAACCCCCTCATCTAAGAAATCTTCCAAGGTTTTTTTTGCCTCGGGCACACTTGGAGTAGAACCAGTTATGGTTTTTTCAAAATCATCCAGGTACAATTTCCTGAGGTTAAACTGCGGATGATGTTGGTAAAGATAATTCGTATGGTTTTCAGCATCCCTGAGGTGAATATGGTTGTCCCCATCATCGGCAATAAATAGAAGTTGGTTTTTCCAGTTTCCCCCTGTAATTTGCTGGTTTTGGTAATGCATGATTTTGTTTACGGAAATTGCGGCTTCCTGGGAAGTGATAGCCGGGATACGTCCTATGCCTATATCCAGTAAATGGTCACCAGCGGAAGTTTCCTGCCATTCCCCTGTGCCAAATTGCAAAAACCCGAAATAATCATCCGATCCATAAGTTGTCAATGGATTCAGGCTGGAATAGGAGCTATAGGTGGGCACCAAATTAGGCCTTCCACCCAAAATATTTTTATAATCAAAGGTTCCTTTTCCAAAAAACAAGACGTTTTTAAGATTTCCTCCTTGATGATAATGATAGGCAATAAAATTCCTAATGGCAGTAATATCCGGATTGCCGTACCCGAATGCATTATAGATATCATTTAATAATACCGCCTGGGAAGAAACACCAATTTTGTTTTTAAAATCAGAAAGCCGGTTCGCCTGGTTCAATAGTTCCGCCGAGGTGATAATAAGCATTTCAGGGAAATCGGAAACTTGTGAAATGGATGGGTTGATCGGTTCAATTTGAGAAATTTCAGGCACTTGAACCGGGTTGAAAACAGCCAATTTTCTGGATTGGGTAATGAATGGCCCCATGGAGGAAATGTCAGTGGGTTGGTGAAAATCATTTACCTCCCAAACCATTGAAGACGCTGTTTCAAGAACAATGGGTGTATTTTCCATCCGGTAATATACACCGGCAGGCATGTCCTTGGAGAGAAACTGAAACCCTACCAGGACTTCTTTTAAATATCCCAATCCATTTGGATCTTGAGATTCATATTGTATACCCCAATCCAGTTGACCATTTGTGGTCGTAAAATCCGAAAAATCCCTGAATTTACCCTCCCTCCCTTTGATGGAATAGCGGTTATTGGGAATAGCGGCAATATTAACCTCCCCGATCTCGCTGTTTTGTATCCTTAATTTGAATTTACTATCACTGGTAGATTGGGCCATAAAAGTGGCTGAAATCCAGATTTTATCCGAATTGAATCCTGAGGGCACCTTAAAGGGAATGGTTTCCCCTTGCCGGTTAAATAATCTGAATCCATACCATCCTCTTCCTGAGCTCAGGATGTTATTTTCTTCTTTCTTGAAATGTTGAATCTGGAAAAGATTTCCGTGTTCGTATTTTTCAGGTTCGGAAAAAGGAGGTAGGTTATCTTCCCTAACATCATTTTTACCTTTCCTCCCTGAGGAAAGAACATAGTATAGGGTATCGGTATATTGATGAGGGGTGAAATGGATTTCCCCATCTCTTGGGGAAAGAGCATGCGCATCGGTTAAAAAGAAATACAAGGCATCACCCATTCTTTTCACGGGAATTTCCAGGGGTTGCCATGCCATGCTGTCAAGTTTTTGGGGCAGCATCCCCCCATAACCGTGAATTCCGATATCCTCCAGATTGTTTATACCCAATGCTTGGGCTTGGTCCCGGGAAATTTTATAGATTCCTTCCTGGATAATAGGAAACTTAAAGGATTGCTGGCTCCATACAGGTTGGAGATAAAAAAAACTGCTGATTAAAATAACGATTCCCAGTTTTATATGCTCATCCTTTCTCCTCATTTTTGTCCAAGAAGTGATTTAAAACAGAAAGGCAGATATAAGAAAGTATGGCCATTGGGATTCCTGCTATTCCCAAAATCATGATACTTATGGCCGAAAATATAAGCGTTAGATATCGCCATTTGTTGTCTGACCATTCGAAATTTTTAAATTTCAGCGCCAATAGAGGCAGTGCTGCAGTAAGTAAATACGCAAATAAAAAAGTAATGGCCAAAATATAATATGGATTTTCCAAAAGGCCCTGGAACCAGGGCAGCTTAATCCCCAAAAAGGGCAGGGTAGAAATAAACAGGGCATTTGCCGGGGTGGGAAGTCCTATAAACCGGTCTTCCTGTTCCTCGTCAATATTGAAATTGGCAAGCCTGAGGGCTGATTGTATGCCGATAATAAAGGCAAAATAGGGCAGAAACCATATGGTGGTGGTATTTTGTATCATTAAAAACAGGATGAAGGCAGGCAGCACGCCAAAGGTTACCAAATCGGCAAGGGAATCCAACTCTTTGCCTATGGCACTTTGTACTTTGAGCAGCCGGGCGGCAAACCCATCCAGAAAATCAAAAATCGCAGCCGCAAAAATGAAATAGGCGCCATAAATGGCCCCGTTTTGAATTACGTAATAGATCCCGATCATGCCTGACAGCAAATTCAGGCAAGTAAGGGCGTTGGGTATATGTTTTTTAATATTCAATATCCTGCATTTAAACCCACAAACGGATTATTCCTTTTTTCTTCTCCTATGGTGGTGGAGGCTCCATGGCCCGGAAAAATTTTCACCTCATCCGGTAAGACAAACAATTTCGTTTTAATGGCATTGAGCAAAGTTTCATGGTCTCCACCGGGAAGGTCTGTTCTTCCTATGCTTCCCTGAAAAAGCGTGTCTCCGGCTATGCACAGTTGGGAGGGTTCATGGTAAAAAACCAAGTGTCCTGGCGAATGCCCCGGAATCAGAAGGGATACCAAACTTTGATTGCCAAACTTTATCCTTTCACCTTCCCGGATATAATGGTCCACCTGACTGCTTTGGTATTGTGGGAAGCCATAATTGGGAGCATAGGCCGGGACAGCCTTTATAATTTGATCTTCCTCCTTATGGTACCAAAGTGGAATATCAAACGTAGTCTTTACGAATGCATTGCCGAGAACATGATCAATATGACCATGGGTATTTAATAATTTGACCGGTTGGATTTTGTTTTCTTTGATAAAATCCAACAAAATCCCTTTTTCCTGTTTTTCATAACACCCTGGGTCGATGATCAAGGCCTCTTTGGTTTCATCATAAACCACATAGGTGTTTTCCATAAAAGGATTGAAGGTAAAGGATTTTATTTTTAGCATTTTTTTTATTGGTTAGTTTTATTGCATCAAAATAACAAAGAATGATTTAATTTTAAGCATGGAAGTAGATTTTTTACTGATTGGGCAAGGTCTGGCAGGTACTGTATTATCTTACAGGTTGATTAAGGCCGGATATAAAGTTCATCTTATTGACAAAGATGAGAAAAGGACCAGCAGTAAAGTGGCAGCAGGGCTGTATAATCCAATCACCGGAAGGAGGATGGTAAAAACCTGGCAGGCAGATGTATTGTTTCCCGAAATCGAACCGTTCTATAAAGAGATGGAAAGTTTCCTTGGCAAACGATTCTTTTTTCCCGTGGGAATATACAGGCCTTTTTTGTCCTTTGAAGAACAGAATGAATGGCTTGCCAAAAGTGCTGACAGCCGGTTCGAAGATTATGTGGACAAAATTTATACGGCCCCAAGATACCCGGAATTAAATGACGGTTTTGGAGGGCTATTGTTAAAAAAATCCGGTTATTTGGATATTTATTCTCTATTGAAGCATTACCAAAACTGGTTGGAAAAAGAGAAATTGATTACTTTGGGAACAATGTCTGAATGCGGCCTTACCCAAAAAAAAGGGTGTTGGGAATTCGATGGAGGTAGGGCGAAGGCCCTGGTTTTTGCCAATGGCCTGGAGGCGGGAAAAACCAAATATTTTAATTGGTTGCCATTCGCACCGGTGAAAGGGGAAATTCTTACTGTTAAACAGGCCTTTGACACCAATGAAATTATTAACCGCGGCATTTTCAGAATAAATCTGGGCAATGGAATGGCACGTGTAGGGTCCACTTATGATCGGACAGACCTGACCCTAGAACCCACGGAGCAGGCAAAAAATGAGTTGCTGGGAAAATTGAACGAGTTAATGAAAGCAGGAAGCGTATCTGTTAAAGACCATCAGGTCGGAATAAGACCGGCCACTGAGGACAGAAGGCCATTTTTGGGAAAACATCCTGAATTTGATAACGTTTATCTGTTCGGAGGTTTTGGGGCCAAGGGAGTATCATTGGCACCTTATTATAGCAAAGAAATGGTTAAATTATTAATTTTAAATGAGGAACCTCAAAAAGAAGTGAACATAATTCGTTTTTTTAAGTATATTTAAAACATCGGAATTAACATGTAGGTAAGTAAATGAAAGTTAAAATTCTATCACTTATTTGGGTATTGGTTGGGCTATGTTGGGCAAGTAATGTAAGGGCACAGTTTGACCAGGAAAGGTTTGGAAAAAACAGAATCCAGCATAAAAACAAAGAATGGTATTTTTTCAGTTCCAACAATTTTGAAGTTTATTACTATGATGGGGGCCAATCCAATGCCCGCATGGCCATTGATTTTCTCGAAGGGGAATTTGATAAATTGACCCAATCCATAGGCTATGTCGCCTACACCAAACCAAAAATATTCATCTATAACTCCAATCAGGAGAAGATAGAAAGTAACCTTAACCTAAATACCAATAATTACACCGTTGATGGTCAAACTTTTTTCAGCAAATTGTTGGCAGAGGTGGCGTATACGGGTTCTTGGGAGACTTTCAAAATGGATTTAATTTACAATACCTCTAAAATCATTATTGAAGAAATGCTCTATGGATCCAGCATTTCAGATGCCTTTCAATCCAATCTTGTAAATAATTTTCCCGACTGGTTCATCGATGGAGCAGCCATGTATTTTGCCTATGAATGGAGTTTGGAGATGGATGATTTCGTGAGACATTATCTAAAAGACAACGAAAATCCCAAACTGTTTAAATTAAAAGATGAGGAAGCGGCCTTGGTTGGCCAATCTATCTGGAATTTCATTGTAGAAAAATATGGGAGGCGGTATATTTCAAGTATACTTAACCTGAGCAGGATCAATAGGAATGAGGAAAACAGCATCGCCAATACATTGGGCAGACGATTCAGGGATTTTATTGGCGAATGGCAGGCGTTTTATACGGATTTGAACAAGCAGGTTTTTCAGAATTTTAAAGAAATAAAAGAAGAAAATGTTATTGTTGAAACCCCTAAAAACCGATATGGAGCGATAACAGGAATAAAATTCAGCCCTGATGGCAAACATTTGGCCTATGTTATCAACAAGGAAGGAAAATTCAAAGTGAAAATAAGGGGCCTTTCCAACAACAGGGAAAGGGTGATTTTTAAAGGAGGGAATTCTTCCTATGATCAGGATGCTGATTATTCCACGCCCACCATTGCCTGGAGAGATACCTTAAGCCTGGTCTTAGGCACCTTCAAACGGGGGGTGACCATCCTTAGAATGAGGACAATTGATGGCAGTAGCCAGGATAAAATTTTCCTTCGAAATATAACGCAGATTTTGGACCTTGATTTTGCCTCCAACGGTAGAACAATGGTGTTATCTGCCATCAACAATGGTCGTACAGATATTTACACCCTGAACATGAGGGGACAGGGCCGGCGATTAACCAATGATATATTTGATAATAGGACGCCGATTTTCGTCAATGACTCGACCATTATTTATTCCTCAAATAGGATAGACCTGCCAGATAGCCTTTTAACAGGAAATATCGATGTCAATAACCTGCCGGATTATTATAATTTATTTAAAATGGAGGTAGGGGATAGTATCGTGAATACCAGGCTAACGAATGTAAACCATGTAAACCTTCATCCTAGGAAGCTTAACAATACCACAGTACTTCATTTAAGTGAGCAAAGTGGTATCATGAATGTGATGAGATTGGGTTTGGGAAATAATGTTTCGAGCCAGGTTTCTGCTTTTAATAAAAGCCTGGAATCATTTGACTATAACTTGAATACCAATAAATGGGCCTATGCTGTCAGAGATGGCATTCAAAGCAAGCTAGTTTTGGAGACTTTCCCCAATCTGGATCAATTTACTCCAAGTACGCCCAGGATTCAATTGGCACAGGCGAAGTTGTTAAACGAGAGAATTTCCAATCGCAGGATCCAAAGAGAGGAGGAAGACCAAGAAGATGAAGGAAGGGACACCCCAACTTTGGGTCAGGATGATTCCCTAATTCCTGCAGATACCACAATTAGTTCCCCTAATCTGGAAGAATTGATGTTGGGGGAGGTAAGTTCAGATGATTCCCTAGACTTCTCCGAAGAACTGGAAGATTCGGATACAGTACCCTCCGGCCAAATGACAGGGGCCATCAATATGGACCGGTTAAGATTTGAAAGACAGGGAGGTTTGGATACCGATAATTATACATTTGATACCATACC
Source organism: Cyclobacteriaceae bacterium (assembly GCA_040905165.1). GTDB lineage: Bacteria > Bacteroidota > Bacteroidia > Cytophagales > Cyclobacteriaceae > Cyclobacterium. The sequence continues at coordinate 55,738 of JBBDSA010000080.1, forward strand.
TTCTCTATTTGGGCAGGAATCCTCCAGGCCGGTAAGTGAAGATCTCAACAATCAGGATAGAAGAAGTAATATTTTGGATGCTTTTCGCCAGCAAAGTATGGTTAAGCGTATTCAGGGGCCAAATAAATATATTCCTCAATTTATTACCTCGAGTTTGAATACCTCTTTTGTCGTGGATCCACTTCGGGGATTTGGCATGAGTCTGAATGGTAGAATGACTGACTTGTTGGATAATCATTCGATTAAAGGTGGGATCATGACCACCTTGGATTTCCGGTCTGGAAGCGATCTGTATTTCGAATATGAATATTTAAAATACAGGACGGATTTCCGTGGCAGGTTTGACAGGAGATCGATTTTAAGGACTGAAGGTGATCTGACTTTTCAAAAATACGTTCTGACTAAATCAGAAGTGGGTTTTGCCTACCCTTTATCGGTCAGCACCAGGGTCAGCCTTTCCCCTTTTGTGGCCAAATCACAGTATTTTAATTTGAATCCGGACTCGGTTTTAAGGGGGAGTGACGGCGTTCAAAATAGATTTGATGTCAACTATGCAGGTGGTCGTGCGGAATTGGTAGTTGACAAAACCAGGCTATTGGGATTATATATGGAGCAGGGATTTAAAGGTAAAATGGGGATGGTGCATTATCAAGGGCTTAATCATGCAACACGGTCATTCAGCAATGTTTATATGGATTTACGGAATTATCAAAAAATCCATAAAAACCTTACCCTGGCCACCAGGCTTAACATAGGGAGTTTCTTTGGACAAAATCCTCAGAAATACCTGGTTGGAGGTATGCAGAATTGGCTGTTCAACCAATTTTACCAACCCCCCACGAATAGACCCGAGGTGTCCCCGGTAAGAAACGAGTCGGGAATCGAAAATTCCAACATTCTTTTTACCGAGTTTGTAGACTTAAGGGGATTCGATTACGATGAAATCAGGGGTAACAATGTCGTTACTTTTTCTGCCGAGCTCCGAATCCCCTTGTTTTCCTATTTGTCCAGGGGTAATATCACTTCCAATTTTATCCGCAATTTTCAATTGGTCGGGTTTTATGATGCCGGATCCTCCTGGTCCAATTCGGCCCCCTGGGAAAGGGTGAATGATCAGAATACCGAGGTCATCAATACAGAAGGTTCACCTTTTGTGATCACCTTAAATAATTTTAACAATCCATGGCTGCAAAGCTATGGTGCCGGGGTCAGGACAGTTTTGCTCAATTATTACGTTAAATTTGACGCAGCTAAACCGATCCGAAATTATTCAGAGGAAAAAACAAGATTTTATGTAACCTTGGGCTACAATTTTTAATGCCTAACAAAATTTTATATGATTAAATCGATGACAGGCTATGGCCTGGCAAATTTTGAAGACGAAAATTATTCGGTACAAGTAGAGGTAAAGACCCTGAATTCCAAATTTATTGACCTTAATTTCAAAGCACCAAGGCAATTTTCTGAAAAAGAAAATGAAATCCGGACCATGGTGGCAGGAATATTGGAAAGAGGAAAGGTAAACATTTTGATTGAATTCATTTCCAAAAAGGAAAGTGATCTCCCCCTTCTAATTCAGGAAGATCTTTTTCAAAAATACTACAGGAAATATACCCAATTGGCCAAAGAAGTGGGGGAATTGGCCACCACTGATATTTTTAAACTGGCATTGCAATCCCCCAATGTATGCCTGACCAATACAGAAAAACCAGAAAGTGGGGAAGATTGGGAAGTGGTTAAAAATGTGTTAATACAGGCACTGAATGATTGCGATGATTTTAGAATGAAAGAGGGCCAGGTTCTTTTTAACAGATTCAAAGAAAATGCAGCCATCTTAGAGGAGGGATTAGAAGAAATTAAGGTGCTGGTTCCCGCCCGTAAGCATAAACTCAAAGAAAAGATCCGGAATCATTTTGCGGAATGGGTGCAGGAGCAAAGCTTTGACGAAAACCGTTTTGAGCAGGAGCTGATCTATTATTTTGAAAAACTCGATATTTCTGAAGAAATTGTAAGGTTGGATACCCATTTAAAATTATTCATTGAGGTGCTGTTATTGGGAACTTCGCAGGGAAAAAAAATGGGATTTATTAGCCAGGAGATTGGTAGAGAAATCAATACCATTGGATCCAAAGCCAATGATGCGGCCATGCAACACCTGGTGATCAAAATGAAAGATGAATTGGAAAAAATTAAAGAACAGTCCTTAAATATTTTATAAGTTCATTTTTCGATTTTGGCGGCAAATTTAACCAATTCTGCAATAATCATCCCGAAAGAAACCAGTAGCAGGGGAGACACAAAAGGGCTCAAGAGATGCTCCAAATACATTCCTGGACATACTTTCTTATGATTCAGATTTGAGAAGCAAAATATAGAATAGTGACTATAAAGCAAAAAAATGCCATCGATTTTATACCGATGGCATTTTTTTATATAAAAATGTTAAATCTTAACTTAATTTAAAACGTATCGGAAGCCTCATTTTTACCCTTACAGGTCGGCCTCTCTGTCTTCCAGGTTCCCATGCAGGTGCATTTTTTACCACTCTCAAGGCTTCTTCATCACATCCTCCACCGATACCCCTAAGGATATCCACATCCTGGATGGATCCATCTGTATTGACCACGAAAACAACGTAAACGGTACCCTCAATACCCATTCGTCTTGCCTGCGTAGGGTATTTGAGGTTTTTAGAAAGGTATTTATTCCAACCTTCCATTCCTCCGGGAGGCGTGGGCATGTTTTCAACTACGTCAAAAATTTCATCTGCTTTTTCAACTACCGGTGCATCCTCAATGACAACCTCTTTGATGACAGTCTCTTCCTGAACGTCAACATCAAAATTTACTTCAATTTTTTCTTCAATTTCCACCTCATCAGGGATTTCCTTAATCTCAGGCTGTTCTATTGGAGGTGGAGGTGGTGGCGGTTGCTCGGTAATTGGGATATCCAATAATTCTTCAAATTCATCATTGATTGATCCCAAGTCTTTAAGCAAACCATCATCAAATGATTTGTATTCAAAGGCAAAAAGGACCAGACCAACACTGACCATCAATCCAAGATTCAGGAACATACCTGTTTTTTTGGACAAATCGGCTTTAGGTGTTTTTTTGTCTTCCATTTTATAACTCCTTTTTAATGTGTGGATTCTTTTTTATTAACAAGTAACAATCATAACAAATTATTTCTATTTATACAAGAATGCTACCTTTCTTATTTAGATAAACAAAAACAATTGTACCAATAGTTCCGCCTGCAATATTGGCCATAATATCCAGGTAATCAAATGATCGGCCTGGCACCAATTGTTGAAGGAACTCTGTAAATATAGCCAAAAAAATCCATAAAACTAAATAATTAGTAAAAAATTTACTTTTCTTCCCATCATTTTCATTGGTATAAGCATTGATGACGCGGCACCATAAAAATGCAAGGCCAAAAAACAAGCAGAAATGTATGATTTTATCGAAGCCGCGAAAACGGGGCATTTTCGGAACATTACTTTCTGGCGAATATAAGGCATAAATAATCCCTAAAGTCCAGGCGATTGCTGGGATAAGTCTTCGGTTCAAATCCAAATATTATTTGCCTAATAATGCCTTATAATCTTCAGCGGATAACAATGAAGTGGAAGATTCCCCATCCAATTTGATTTTTATCATCCAGCCTGAACCATAGGGTTCATCATTTACCAATTCAGGGGATGCTTCCAGTTCCGGGTTGATTTCCATCACTTCCCCTGACAGAGGCATAAATAGGTCTGATACAGTTTTAACGGCTTCAACGGTCCCGAAAACTTCTCCCTCCTTCAAATTTTCTCCGACAGTTTCAACCTCTATAAACACAATATCACCCAATTCTTTTTGGGCAAAATCAGTTATGCCAACTGTGGCAATATCACCTTCAATTTTGACCCATTCATGGTCTTTGGTGTATTTTAAATCATTGGGATAATTCATAGTTTCTCTATTGGTTTTCAAAAATACAATGTTTCCCTTAAGGATAAAATCATTGACTTAAATTAAATGTCAATTGACCCCCAAAAGCTGTTGAACTTCTTCGGAAGGCTGTAGAAACCTTAGGGTCATTGATGGTCCGATCAAAATAAAATTGGACATTGAGCTTTTGGTTTACCACATATCCGATACTGGGTCGGACCTGAATATTGAGGTTGCCATTAGTTAAAGTATTTATTTCTTCAATCTTTCGCTGAATGGTTTTGGTGTCCACAATTCGTGTAGAAATCCGGATGGTAAGGTCATTGTTCAATATTTGCTGCCTACCCTGAATTTTGAAGGGGACTCTGACTCCTGCTTTCGTATATCCTAAGTCAAACCTGAAATCCTGGCTGTTTTGTTCTGTCACTTGTGCATTTGAAAAATTCAATCCGATATTACGTTCTGTGTTATATTCAAAGCTGATGTTCATCCTGTCCTTGGTCAGTAAATCTACTCCAATTAATGGAGCAAAACGCTCCCAAATGACTACCTGGTTCAGTATAAGTATTGGAATATAGGAACCAAATTCATCAGTAAGACTGGCAAGTGGCAATTGTTGGAGCGTATTGTATAATTCCAATCCCTCCTGATAGAGCAGGGAGTTGGAGAAATTGCTCACCTCATAAGCAGAAGCATAATTATGTGTGAGGTTAATGGAAGAGAAATAGTCGCTTAATGCAGGTAATCTGGCCAGACCCCGGTATTCCAACCGCCAATTGGGTAGGGGAAATTTCGGGAATGGATTTAATGAAACCGATTCAGCTGCTTGACCCGAATAGGCAGCCAGAAACGCCGGCACCAATACATTTTGCCCATTAATATTATAGGCCCCTCCAGGATTTTCAGTTTCTAGCCTGGATTGGATAATCCCCCGGTAATTTTCAAAGTCTGAAAACAAGGGAGAATTGTTCTGAGCATCGTCTTTGGCAAACACTGTTTTAATTACATTATAACTGATACTGTAAGCACCAGCCCTATTTGGATTAATTGAGGTGTAATTTTCGCTTCCTGGGCTTGATCTTCGGAAAATCTCACTGTAATCTCCGTTTTCCCTTTTTCGGATATCCAGAGTGATACGGAAATCTTTGATTGGTTCTACTAATGAGGACATCTGGAGGTTTCTGACCTCACTTTGCCGGAAAGTCTGGGTTAGCGCTGTACTTGAAGCCATAACACCCCTATTGGCCAGGTCATTTCGGATATTACTGTTTTGGCTCCCCAAAAGAAAACCCAATCCCGGATTCATAAAACTTCTATCCATGCCAAACAATCCGGTATTTTCCAAGTAACCGGGCAGAAAGGTGCCTTGTGTAATCTGGTACCTGAAATTCACTTCTTTTACCATCATGAGGAATTTCAATAAATCGGCACTAAATCCTTCTGTTAAAGGTTCATCGCTTTCTTCTTCCTCAGATGCTGCAGGCTGTCTTCCGGGAATGGTAGGCCTTTTTGGAGCATTGAGGGCATTTAATCGTTTATTTTTGTTATAAAGCTGGATAAGGTCCAATTTTCCGGTTACGGAGCGATCCCTTGTATTTTGAATGACATTACCCAGGGTATCTCTTTGTCCAAGGGATCCTGTCATCCAGGCATAAGTGCCCTCATACCTGACATCGGCCTTAATCCAATCTGTAAGGGGTGATTTGTCAAGAGGTAAACTGTAGTTGACCACAGCCTGATGATTATAATTGGTGGTCCTTCCCAACCTTCGGATATTGTTCCTGAGGGAATCTAATTTTCCTTCGGTATCCAGGTCCCCTTCCGGTTCATCCACTACTGCATTTACACTGGAATTTAGGTCAAATGAAAGGTTTTCTGTCAGGTCCCAATTTAAACTGTAGAAACGGTTGATGAAAAAACTTTTTTGAAAAAGTGGATCCACCCCTGCGGTGGAAAGTTGGTCATTCCGGTTTTGGGTACGCATAAACCTTCTGTCTACATCCACCCTGGCAGAAACCAGGGATGGAGAAAAGTTTATGTTAAAATCGCGAAGCAATTGAAGGTGATCACCTGCCAGGAATCCCATGTTTTTAAAAGGCTCGACAATCATTGGATTGGGTTGGAAATTGTAGGCTATACTTCCCCTGTAGGTTTCGAATTCATAGCGTTCCATTTGTATATTACTTTGTATCACCGATCCAAAGGCATAGGATAAGGAAAAATTCTCCAAGTCATAGATCCGGTTGGTTTCTTTTTCCGGATTTCTGATTTTTCTTATATTATTCAAGCTGAAATTTTTACGTTTCGATTGATCAAGGACCAGGTTTTGGTAGGCCACCTTTTCCCCATCGGTTCGAAATTTCTGAAGGGCCAATTCGAAAGGCACATCCGGGTTCAAAGGGTCAAATTCTGGTTTTGTCGTGGAGTTTTCCAAACTTACATATAAGGGGATGCTGATACCCAAACCTTGGGGCAGAATCTTGTCCACATTGACATTAGCGGAAATATCATATTGGGTGGTAGATTCTCTTGCCCTTTCTGAAAGCCTGGTTTCCAGTCCTCCAAAACCAAAACTATTGTGCCGTATGGATGAGGATATCACTGCAACATCTGCAATTTGGGCATTCAACCGGGCGTTAGCAGCCCAACCTGAAGATTTATTGAAATCTGTCGCCCGCAGTTCATTGGCCCATACACAAACAGATTTACTTGCACCACCGGTATTTCCGGGATTCTTGATCCCAATCATCATTCCCTGGACAAAATTCAATTCCGGTCTTCCCACTACCGTCACTTTGTATTGTCTGACCTGAATGGAATAGGGGAGGTTTTGAGGCCTTTGGTTGTTGTCTCTTTCCGCTTTTACACCCACCAATTCATCTATTCCTATGTCTATCTCATTTTCCAATGGCCAAATCTGACGATTGTCCCTGGTCCCGGGCGGAGTGATTGCCAGGGGCAACTCAATTTCATAATAATTGTCAGTATAGTCTGTTCCCAACCTAAGAAAGGCACTCAGCTCACCATTCTGTGCATCCTGGCTTTCGGCATGTAAAAACATTTTTAACCGGCCATATTGTACCAGGTCCTGGTCTACATTTTTAAATACAGCCCTTGAATCCCTGCTTTGGAGGTTGTCTACGCATAACCTGAGGGATTGCTCGTTGAGTTGCCTTTCAACAGTAGAGGTGTTGTCACGGTCCCTGAAAATTCCGGGTGGTAATACATAAGGACTTTGGTTTTCACTTCCCTGACCGTTTTCTTCGATATTGATTACACCCACCGTGAAATTGGAGTTGTCCGGTTCAGGAATTTCAGAAAAGCCTCTTTCAAAAAGTGATTCCTGAAATATTCTCCATTGGCTTCCTACCAGTCTAAAATGCCCCATTCTGATGACCACAGGTTGCTGAAAATCAGTAAGGTAGGTCCTGATGAACCGAATGGATTTGTAACCGGATATTCCCCCGTAAGCTTTGTCCGGTTGTCTGACAGGGATTCTAAATAGGTACCAGTTTACCTCTTCACCGTTTTCAATATGGCGGACCTGGTCCACAATGTTGTTTTCTCCCACTTCCATGCCTTCTGGCTGAAGGTTTACTTCATATTCGTAATAACTTTCTACTTCATTGAGGGTATTGTCATTGTTTAGGTCCTCATTATCCGGGATATTGGATCCGGAAGGAGAATAGGGTAGATTGGTATTTGAAGTAATGGGGGTATTACCTTCCATTCCATTGAAACGTTTGTACCGTTCAAGTATTTTAATATTATTCTGATCGAAGCCGGGATCAAGGTAATATTGAAAATCGTCTGCCGCAGGATCGGCCATGATGGATTCCATTGCCTGTGGGGAAACATTGAGTCGGTTCAAAAATCTTTCCTGATAAAATACTGTTTCTTCTTCACTGCTCAATCCATTCAAACCTATGTCCTGGTTCTCCCTGGCTTCCGGTGAATTATCAAAGGCTGGTGTCAAAAATTGTTGGTTGGTTACCCTTCCCCATTCATTGACAGAAGTACGGTCTTCACCGCCATCTACCGGAAGTCCATTTTCGAAGGCATGCCGGCTATCCACTACAACATCTTCAGATATTTCACCGAGGTTGAAAACCAATTTTCCTCCTGTAGTATTGTTTTCATTAAATCTTCCGTCCAACACCCGTCCATTGGGCCCCTCGATAAAGGGGTCCATCATCCAAAATTCTATGTATTCGATATTGGTCCTGTCAAAATCGACTTCAGAGGTGATGGCCCTGGTGATGGCTCCGAAATTTTCTCGGGGATTGGGTAATAAACCATTGGGATCCAAGGAGGTATTGAAATTGTACATTCCCCTTTCATGTGGGAAAAATGCCATTTCGAAAAGTGGTTCTGGGGTAATCAATACATCCCTGTTTCTTCCAGGGAAGATTTCCTGGGGCAATACCCTTCTTACATAGTGATTTCTTCGGTCATCATTGGTAATATTCTCGGGAACACCTCTTCCAGATGGTCTGTAAAAAACATTGTCAATATTGTACCAGGCTAATTTGGCTCTTTTGTAGGCATTGCCTAACCGGTCTTCTGTTAGCTGGCTCAGATCAAATCGGTTGTCATCAGTGGCCGGGGTGGCGCCAAGTTTCCAATTTTGGGGAGAAGATCCCAGGTTAAAAGGAATAATAGCGGTCTCAAAATCATCGATATAAGAGGCCCCTTCACCATCTACCTGGTTAGAGGTACCTGGGATAAGGTGGGCAAATTCTCCACTGAACTGAACTAGGGAGGCTTCTTTGGTTTCGGTAAAGGGGAGGGCATCGGCCAATTTTGTTAAAAAAAGCGATTCGTCACTGTAATTCACATCCATACCCCAAAGACTATTTCTTAGGGTTTCGCTGCCGGTGCTGATTCTTGAAATATTTGGCCTTTCATTAAGGTATAAAAAAGTACCTCCAAGGTTAAAATTTTCATTGAACATATAGTCCAGGCGGGTACCTAAAAGACTTCTTGTTTGAAATGATACCAGATCAGCCTTTTCAAAGCTGATGCTGATTTTTTTTCCTGACTGCAGAATACCTTCATTGATGATGACCAGCCTGCCGGTATTATAGTCAATGGTATAATCCACCCCTTCTGTAAGTGGGATGTTTCCGGCGGTAACCAACACAGATCCTTCAGAAATATTTAATCCGGGAAGCATAATTTCAGAGGCAGAACCGGAGGTGAAACTTCCCTTTATAAAATACTTATTGAGTCGGGTTACCAGCTCCGCATCTGCCTGGGTGGTGTTATACAAAGTATCATAAACATATTTATCAACGAGGTTGACTTCCGAAGGGAGGAAGTATTCTTCCAAAGTTTCTCCAAATGGCTCAAGTACAGGAAAAATCACCAAGCCCTGTTGGGGGCTTATGGTTAGCCCCTGCACATAATCAAAATTGCCATCAGGTTGGGGGTCATTTTGAGGATTGAGCTTGTCAAGTTTTAATAAGCGGATAAGGGGAATATCTTTTACATTCTCTCCTTCCAAAAGACTTGGGTTGTCCAGGCCTGTCCTGTCGTCCCTATAGATGACCTGAAGCTGGAAACCTTCTTTTTGAATCTGATTGGCATTTAGGTTATAGATGTTTTTCATCATCAGGTCCCAGGAAGGTATCTGGGTATTGATCCGGGAGGGCCTGAGCATTTTTAAAAAAATGACTTCGTTTTCTGACCTGTTCTGATAATCCTCAGATAGTTCTCCTACTTTGTAACTTTGCCCATTATAGGTGTATTCATAAGAAACGGCGATGACCTCATCATTTTGGAGTTTTCTGAAAAGGCTGAAATAGCCCAATTCCCTGTGAAATGAATATTCATTTTCATTTAGTTTTCTGGCTCCGTTTACCTGCTCAAAATCAGTACTTCTATCCAATCCCAAATCTTCACTAATTGCGGATGCAGCAGTTTCAAAATTCCTAAATGCCGGATTACCGCTCAGAGCGTTATAGAGTTCATTGGCATTGTTGGCTGCAGGAGCCTGCGGGTTGCCTGGTCCTATATTGGGGTTGTCAGGTCGATAGATTTCCTGTCCCTCGCCTAAATCCAGAAATGCTGCAAAATTCCGAAGCGTCTCGGTATTGTTGGCCCGGTTCATAATGTATACCTCAACCCTGGTAATCTGCACCCCGGATAACACCTGAGGAAGGCCTCTAAGCCAGTTTTCGTAATTATTTCTAAAAAAATGGCCAAGAAAAAAATGTCGGTTTTCATCATATTCCGAAGCCCTGATTTCAAATGGCCTTCCCTGATTTCCACCTTCAATAACTAACTCATCTCTTCGCCCTCTTTGGGTAGAAGCGACAGTAGTCATAAACAGTTTACCGAACTGCATTTGGGTTTTTACCCCGAAAAGATTTTGTGCGCCCTGGATGAGACTGTTTTGAATAGGCATACTGACATTACCAATTTCTATACTTTTTAGTATATCTTCTTCAAAACCCGCATATTCTACTTTTAGCTGATTTTCAAAATCAAAGGAATTATTACTGTCAAAATTCGCACCGATCCTGACTTTCTCACCCAGCATCCCATTGACGCTCATTTGAATCTGTTGATTAAAATTGAACCCCCCATTTCTTTGTTGCCTGATGGGGATGGAAGGATTGTCAATCCGCCTGAACAGCCCCCCAAAATCCAGGTTAACATTTCCTGTGGGTACAATGTTGATTTCGCTGCCTCCAAAAATACGGTCAAAAGTCGGGCTCATAGTAATGGGGGGAATTAGGGCACGGCCCCCAACAGCACTTTCTCCATCCAATCCCCTGGACCTGTTTCTCCAATATTCCTGTCTGATCCTGAGTTCCTGCATTTTGGAATAATCATCAAAATCCAGACTATAACCTGGTGCGACGGAACCTGAATCCAGGTTATCATAGATCTGATAACGTAAGGCTGTATCTACCTCCACCTCTATTCTTTGCCCGGAGGAAGGATCGGGAAGGAATGGAGAAGTTTTTTTCAAAAATGGATTTTGATTGGGATATAAAGGCCGGGTTTTGAGGTCATCCCAAAGCAGGTAGGAGGGCAAAGATTTTCTTTTTGTAAGCGAATCGAGGCGATTTGGAACCGAATCTGCTGCCGAAGAAGCCGTTTCCTGAAAAGCATGCACGGAAGTCATAAAAATTATAAGCAACATGAAGAACATGCCTGAAAACAGGATGATTTTATGGTGAACTGACACTATCCTCCAAAAAATATTTGAGAATGAGAAGGTCAAATTTGGTCCTTATTAAGATGATTTTAAAGATGCTTTAATTAATGCTTCCAATGAAATTTCCGAGCCGGTTTTTTTAATAACAGAGGAAATATTTTTTTCTGCCTGAGCCTTTGTAAAGCCTAATGTGATCAAGGCTTGTAACGCTTCCTGCTTTAATTTATTGCTGTTTTGTATAAAGCCTGGTGGCGTTTCGTCTTCTCCGGACCATCCTTCCTTTTTTATTTTATCTTTCAGTTCTAAAACTATCCTTTGGGCGGTTTTCGCCCCGATTCCTTTCACACTCTGTATGGTAGCGTGGTCACCCTGGGTAATGGCGGATTCAAGCTCCTTTGGATTTAAGGAAGAAAGGATCATCAATCCGGTATTGGGACCCACCCCGGTGATGGATATTAAATCCAAAAAAGACTGTTTTTCCTTTTCTTCCTTAAAACCATAAAGGGTATGGGCATCTTCTTTAATGTGTAAATAAGTATGGAGTAAAATATTTTCTTCGTCTTTGATCGCCGAATAGGTGTTTAAAGAAATTTTCACCTGGTATCCTATTCCATTAATATCGATGATAACAAAGGTAGGATCTTTATAAGTTAACTTTCCTTTCAGGTAGGCAATCATTGTGATTGGATACTTTGGGCATCTACCACTGCTATAGCAATCATATTGACTATTTCACGGATGGAACTGCCGAGTTGAAGGACATGTACTGATTTATTCATGCCCATGAGAATGGGGCCAATGGCTTCTGAATTACCAATTTCTGCCACCAATTTATAAGCAATATTTCCGGAGGCCAGGTCCGGAAATATCAGGGTATTTGCCTTGTTATTGATCAGGGCGCTGAAAGGATAATTTTCTTTTTGGATGTTTTCATCCAGTGCTACATTTGCCTGCATTTCCCCTTCTATAATCAAGTCAGGAAATCTTGCTTTTGCTTTCATTGTGGCCAAAGCAGTTTTAGAGGGAACCTCTCCTCTTGCAGAGCCAAAATTGGAATAAGATAGGATGGCTATTTTTGGTTCGATATCAAAAAACCGGACCCCATTTGCGGTGAGTCCGATGATTTCCACCAGTTCATCCGCCGAGGGATTTTCATTTACCGTAGTGTCAGCAAAGAATAATGGGCCCTTATCGGAATTCATGATGTACATTCCGGCAACTTTATCCACCCCTTTTTTGACACCGATAATGTGTAGTGAGGGCAAAATGGTTCTTGGATAATCCTTGGTGAGCCCGGAAATCAGGGCATCCGCATCCCCCATTTCCACCATCATTGCTCCAAAGTAATTCCTGTCACGCATCAATTTCTTCGCCTCATAGAGGGTCAGTCCCCTTCGTTTGCGCTTATCATACAGTTTTTCTCCGAAAATTTTAATTTTTTGCTTTTCCTCACTTGGATCGATTATGGAGACTTCATCCAAATCCAGGGAATTTTCCTGCATCAACCGCTTGATTTTTGATCTATTGCCCAACAAAATAGGGATACCGATTTTTTCATCTCTTATCAATTGTGCTGCCTTAAGGATTTTTTTATTGTCTGCCTCAGCAAAAACAACCCGCTTCGGATCTTTCTTTGCCCGGGCGATTACCCTTGACATTAATCTTTGGTCAATACCTATCCTTTCCTGAAGATCCAGTTCGTAAGCTCCCCAATCCTGAATAAAAGTTTTGGCGACGCCTGATTCCATTGCGGCCCTGGCCACTGCAGGGGCTATGGTGGTGATCAGTCTGGAATCCAGCGGTTTTGGAATCAGGTAATGTTTGCCAAAGGCCAGTTTAGATTCCCCATAAGCCTTATTGACAATATCCGGGACAGGTTCCTTAGCCAAATTGGCTATGGCATATGCGGCTGCCAATTTCATGGTTTCGTTGATTCCTGTGGCCCTAACATCCAAGGCCCCCCTAAAAATATAGGGAAACCCGATGACATTGTTGACCTGGTTGGGGAAATCAGATCTTCCTGTAGCCATGATGATGTCCTTTCTGGCAGCGGTAGCTTCGACATATCCGATTTCAGGATCCGGGTTGGCCAATGCAAAAACGATAGGATTGTCTGCCATTGATCTGATGTTTTCCTGGCTGATGATATTGCCAGCTGAAAGACCCAAAAATACATCCGCCCCCTTCATGGCTTCGGAGACATGATGAATATCTTTATCAGTGGCAAACATCATTCTGATTTCGTCCAGGTCAGGCCGGTCTCTTCGAATAACACCTTCAATATCACACATGATGACATTTTTGATTTGGACCCCCAATCCCACATAAAAGCGGGTACATGAAATAGCTGCCGCTCCTGCACCGCTTACGACCAATTTAATATCCTCAATTTTCTTCCCGATCATCTCCAGTGCATTCAGCAATGCAGCTCCGGAAATGATCGCTGTTCCATGTTGGTCGTCATGCATTACCGGAATATTCATCAATTCTTTGAGCCTTTTCTCAATAATGAAACATTCCGGGGCTTTGATATCTTCCAGGTTAATGCCTCCAAAAGTCGGTTCCAATGACCTGATGATCTGAATAAGCTGATCCGGGTCATTCTCATCTATTTCCAGATCAAAAACATCTATGCCGGCAAATTTCTTAAAAAGAACCCCTTTTCCTTCCATGACAGGCTTGGAAGCATCCGGTCCGATGTTTCCCAAACCCAGCACGGCTGTACCATTGGAAATGACCGCAACAAGATTTCCCTTTGCCGTATATTGATACGCTTTTTCAGGATCCAATTGGATTTCCTTGCATGGTTCTGCTACTCCCGGGGAATAGGCCAGTGCCAGGTCCAGTTGGCTGGACAATGGTTTGGTAGGGATGACTTCAATTTTGCCCGGCTTACGGAATTGGTGGTAGTGCAGTGCATCCTCTTTTCTTATCTTCATATATGCAGACTGGCTTTGGATGTGAATAGATTAATTTTCCGTGGTCTCCACCGAAAAATCGACGGCCCTTAAAATGGTTTCGATCTCCCTCAGTGCAGCTCTATGGGCTTCATTGGG
>JBBDSA010000080.1:70002-71199 GCA_040905165.1 Cyclobacteriaceae bacterium
CGGCCCTTAAAATGGTTTCGATCTCCCTCAGTGCAGCTCTATGGGCTTCATTGGGAAAATAAACAAAACCCTCCATGTATAAAATTTTACCATTTTTCTCATCCACAGCGGTATAGGAAAGAAATGACCCTCCCATGGAAAGGTTATTGGTTTTCCATGCACCTCTCATTTCTACGGCGTAATTACCGTTCACTTGGATATTATTAAAAACCGGGGGTTCAAGGGTCTCCGTAACCAGATAGGATTCTTTTTTTTCCGGATCTCCAAAAATATGTTCTTTGGCAATTGAATTCCTGAGTTTTATGATGTTTTCCGGAAATAACTGGCTTTCATCGGTGTAGTCCATTTGATAAAAAAACAGACTGATATCAGGCTTATCACTCCTAAGTGTAGGTTGTCGGTACCAAAGAAATTGGTCAGCTTCCTTAGCCAATTGATAGGATGCAGGCAGATTCAATTTAACATTGAATTTTTCCTGCGATTTAACAATGGCAGCACTGTTTTTTCTATTTAGAAGGGCTCTTCCCAGTCTTTCCCTCTCCCTGCTTTCAAACAGTTCCTGTAATTTGGATTTGTTTTCTTTTAGATTTTTAATAAGTTCCTCTTCGGTGTTTCCAAAAAGGTAGAGCACTTCCTGTCCTATGGCAAATTCATCCTTGTTTCTCAACATGAACAATGAAGAATCTTCGTTGGCTAATTCCTTGGACTCAGGGGTGAACTGGCTATTGATGGCCCTGCTGCCTGGCCGGTTGTCATCAAAAGTGGTGACATACACCATATTATTGGCCATTTTTAGAATCCGCGTCAGTTTCCTTGGATCCACTTTCCTCATGTAAAACCTCGATTCTTCCCTAATGATCCCCTCTATGTTTTCCTCAAAAACATTTTTTATTGCCGTACCCACCGGACCAGCATATTTGGCAGAATCTATAACCAATAAAATTTCTCCTAATGAACCCCTTGCCTTTGGCTTGTTGCTTGAGCCACTGCTGGATTCTTCATCACAGCCTGCTATAAAGATTGAAAACGCCACTGCGGACAAGAAAAACAAGAATTTTTTCAAAATCATTTTTTTATTGGTTATTAACCCACCCAATTTAGGCAATTTTGAGAAGAGAAAAAATTAAATTAAAAAATTAGTTTAATTTTGATTTAACCTATTATCAAAGTTTGGCCTGGTTTAATCTGGTTATTGTT
>JBBDSA010000081.1:0-215984 GCA_040905165.1 Cyclobacteriaceae bacterium
TGGCTATCTCCCTGCTCCTTTTGATCACTTCCGAAAAATTGACTTTAGGATCTTTAACCGTTATCCCATAATCCTCAGCATGATTTATATATTCAAAAACCTGGGCACTTTTGATCAAAGCTTTGGTAGGAATACAGCCCCAATTCAGGCAGATACCACCCAATTCCTCTGCTTCCACTATGGCTACCTTAAGTCCTAATTGAGACGCACGGATGGCTGCAACATAGCCCCCAGGACCACTGCCCAGAACAATGACATCATATTTTGTTGAAGACATATTAATATTTTTATAATTCCTTTTTTGCTATGCAAATTTATAATAATAATGTTCAGAAAAAAATTTGGATTGGAATTTTGAAAAGCGGCTAAACCTTAACCTTTTAAAATTTAATAGTGGTTTTATGAATTGTTGTCTTGGCCAATAAGAGCTGTCAAAATTATAATTCAGGAAATAAATCCCTATTTTTGAAAATAAAAAACAATCAAATATTTTGAAAATGGGATTACTTACAGGTAAAAAAGCCCTGGTTACAGGGGCTTCTAAAGGAATAGGAAGGGCCATTGCCATTCGTTTTGCCCAGGAAGGGGCGGATGTGGCGTTCACTTATTTATCCAATGTGGAAAAAGGGCAACAACTTGAAGAGGAATTGGCAAAATTTAATGTCAAGGCCAAAGGCTTCAGGTCTGATGCTTCTGATTTTAAAGCGGCAGATCAGCTAATTCAGGATGTGGTCAAAGAATTGGGGGGACTGGACATACTGGTCAATAATGCGGGCATCACGCGGGACAACCTCCTTATGAGAATGAGTGAAGAAAACTGGGATGAGGTCATCAATACCAACCTTAAATCCTGTTTCAACACGGTGAAAGCAGCTACCCGAACCATGATGAAAGCCAGGGCAGGTTCCATCATCAATATCACCTCTGTGGTGGGCCTTAAAGGCAATGCTGGGCAAGCCAATTATGCGGCTTCCAAAGCAGGGATCATTGGATTCACCAAATCCGTGGCTTTGGAACTGGGATCCCGAAATATCCGGTGCAATGCTGTCGCACCAGGCTTTATAGAAACAGAGATGACAGCAGTATTGGATGAAAAAACCGTTCAGGGATGGCGGGATGGTATTCCCATGAAACGAGGCGGACAACCTGAAGAGGTGGCAGATGCCTGTGTTTTTCTGGGATCGGACATGAGCACCTACATCTCTGGACAGACTTTACAGGTAAACGGCGCCATGAATACCTGATGCTTCCAAAATAAAACGCAAATTAGCGTCCACCCGGATTTAATCTCCGGGTTTTTCTTTTGTTAAAAGTTTCGATTCACTATCTCCTTTTTGATTTTCGCAAAACACCCTCCATTTTGTTGGAAATTCCATTCCTAAAAACAATAAAATTGGGTATCTTGATGCGGATAATTACACGTTGATCCGGATCATGGATCCCGAAGAATGGAGGAGAATAAGGAATTGTTATGGTCCTTTCCGGAAATTGAGGGAGAGGAACCCATTCTGGTTGCCAAGTTGATAAAAAACCAATATATTAGTTTCAAATGGAACATCGAAGGGGGGTTTTGATTATTTAATCAAGCCCTAAAATAAAATGGAGAACGTAGCCGATTATATTCAATCCTTCCCGCTTGAAATTCAAAAGATTTTGACAGAAATGAGGACTATCATCAAAGACGCAGTACCTCCAGAGACCGAAGAATGCATCAGTTATAAAATTCCCACTTATAAACTTAAAGGGAATCTGGTTCATTTTGCTGCCTTTAAAAACCATATCGGTTTTTATCCTGCCCCTTCCGGTATCCTAAATTTTGAGCAACGCCTCGAAAAATACAAATATTCCAAAGGAACCATACGATTCCCCCTGGATCAGGACCTTCCAAAAGAAATCATAAAAGAAATAGTCGCCCTTCGGGTAAAAGAGAATCTGTCAAAAATATAACCGCATTATCAGCCTATCTAGGTGGATCATTTTTTTTTAAAATAGAACGATAATATTTCATAGCGTACCCATTATTAAGGATATAGCATTTAACTTTGGATGACTGCTCCATTCAACGCCTCAAAGCATGACCAAAAAGATGAAGGTTTACCCACCACTTATCTCTCCCGAAGAATTAATGGCTTTAAAAAAGGACAATTACCTGATCCTGATCGATGCCCGGTTTGGTCAGGATAAATATGAGGAAAACCACCTCAAGGGCGCCTTATATGTAGAGCTCAACAGCCAAATGTCTCATGTGGGAGAGAATGCGGCCGATGGTGGCCGCCACCCTTTGCCGGAAATTCAGGCATTTGCCAAGGTGCTGGGTAAGCTTGGTATTGACCGTGAAAGCCATGTGGTGGTCTATGATGACAAAAGCGGGGCCATGTCTGCAGCCCGTTTTTGGTGGATGCTAAAAGCACTGGGCCATAAAAAGATACAAGTATTGGACGGAGGAATGGACGCAGCCATTAAAGCCGGATATCCCATGAGTTCCACTATTGAAAACATGGAGGAAAAAGACCCCTACCCTGCCGAAGCCTGGTCGCTACCCCTTGCAACAATGGACGAGGTTGAAAAAGCAGCGAAAAATAAGGAACAACTCGTGGTAGATGTAAGGGAAGCTGAGCGGTATGTGGGAAAAATGGAACCCATCGACCTGGTAGCCGGACATATTCCGGGTGCGGTCAATATACCCTTTGCAGGCAATCTGGACAAAAAAGGGTTCTTTCTATCACCTGAATCACTGAAAAAAAAATACCAGCAGGCATTGGGAAATACGCCACCTGGTCAAGCTATCGTCCACTGTGGATCAGGTGTAACAGCCTGCCATACCCTATTGGCACTTGCCCATGCCGGGATGGAGATACCCCAATTGTATGTGGGCTCCTGGAGCGAATGGTCAAGAAACGAAAAACCTATAGCCCGGGAGTGAAGGGGATGAAGAAATTCAGGATTTGTTGAAAAGCAGTCAGGGCCTGAATTTGGGTTTACATTTTCTTTCCGCTGCCATCACTTTCGATCCAGTGGCCACAACCATTGCGTGCCCATTGGCCTCTGCCATCGTTTGGCTGGATGCTTTTATTTGTAAAAGAAGCACAACATGCCAGACAAACACTTGTATGAATTTGCCATCATCAGGGTAGTTCCAAGGGTGGAAAGGGAGGAATTCATCAATGTGGGTGTCATCTTGTGTTCCATCAAAATGAATTTTTTAAAATGCGACCTACAGATGGACCGAAAAAAGTTAATCGCCTTGGATCCCTCCGCAGAAATAGAATTGATACAGATCCATCTGGATGCATTTGCTAAAATCTGTGAAGGGAAAAAAGAGGGAGGCCCCATTGCCTGCCGTAATATTTCAGAAAGATTCCGTTGGCTTACAGCTGTCAGAAGCTCCATCATCCAGACCTCCCGGCCACATCCCGGGATAACAGATAATCTTGAAGAAACTTTCGAACAACTTTTTGAAGCTTATGTTGGTTGAAAGGCCTTCCCAAAAGTGCTGGGATCGGCCATCCGGAATCTGGGTAACTATCAAAACTAGCATACCCCAAATGCAACGAATGACCTGAAAGTGGGCGGAAAATTTAATTCCCGGATGGAAGCCAAAGATGGCAGCCAGGGTTTTGATTTTAATGGAATTTACCTGGAAGTGGAACTTTATGAGCGTATTCGCTATGTCATGGAGGATGGAAGGGAGGCGACCATTACCTTCGAAAGTCTTCCGGGTGGCACCTTGGTGAAGGAAAATTTTGATGCTGAAAACACTTTTTCCCCTGAGATTCAGCGGGAAGGATGGCAGGCCATCCTGGAAAACTTTAAAAAATATACCGAATCCCTCTACCCATTGAAACCATTGTTTTTTTCCATTACCATTCAGGCACCGGTAGAGCAGGTCTTGAAAACCATGTTGGATGCACAGCATTACCGGGACTGGACTTCGGTTTTCTCAGAGGGCTCCTACTATGAAGGAAGTTGGAGAAAAGGGGAAAAAATTTTATTTTTAACCCTGGATGAAAAGGGCAAACCATCGGGAATGATCAGCCTTATCAAAGAACATATCCCCAACCGTTTTATTTCGATTGAACATATGGGTGTAGTAGAGAATGGAAAAGAAATTACCGATGGTCCGGAGGTGGCAGCCTGGAAGGGAGCCTTGGAAAATTATACTTTTCAGGAGACCAAGGATGGCACAGAAATAATCGTTACCGTGGATACCGAAGAAAGCCATAAAGATTATTTTCAGAAAACCTGGCCCCAAGCGATGGAAAAACTAAAAGGGATTTGTGAGGGAAAGCAATGAAATAAAACCCGGGATAATCCCTGGAAAATGATTTCCAGACCACATCCCGGGATTAGAAATACCTTTATTTTTTTAGATCAATCAATTTTCAAAAATTCCCCATCCATGTAGAAATTAAGTTCGAGACCATTGTCCAGTTCAATTTGTTGGTGTATTCCCTCCAATTCCCAGGTTATTTTGAGCATAATTCCCATTAATCCGCATTCCCTTCTTATTTTTGGTTTTCACCCAAACCAAAATTGAATGGAAAACACCGGTAAAGAAACCTCCACCCTGGACAGGTTCCTTAATTTCATCGAAAAAGCAGGCAACAAATTACCTGATCCAGCCATTCTTTTTTTGATTCTAATGGTATTGACCTGGGTGCTTTCAGCCATCCTGTCTCCCATTGATTTTGGAGAAGCTGATCCCAGAACCGGGGAAAAGCTGTACATACAAAATCTCCTCACAGGAACACAAATGGCGGATTTCCTTTCCAGGATGATCAGCGTATTCATCAATTTCCCTCCCCTGGGGGTGGTCTTGCTGGCCATGCTGGGAGTAGGGGTAGCAGAGTATTCCGGGTACATCAATGCCGGACTGAAATACCTGCTGGGGTTTACACCGGAAAGCCTGCTTACTCCCATTTTAATATTAGTAGCCATTGTCAGCCATACTGCAGCAGATGCCGGTTATGTGCTGGTCATCCCCATTGGAGGCATTATCTTTTATGCAGCCGGAAGGCATCCCCTAGCTGGAATTGCAGCCACTTTCGCAGGGGTTTCAGGTGGATTCAGTGCCAACTTTATTCCCTCTGCCATCGATCCCCTGCTGCAAAGTTTCACCCAATCTGCTGCCCAGATCATTGATCCTGATATTCTGTTAAATCCCCTGAACAATATCTTCTTCACAGGGCTTTCCAGCATTGTCGTGATTGCCGTCGGCTGGTACCTTACCGATAAAGTGGTAGAACCCCGTTTGATCAGAAATGTACCGGTGGACAAAGACCTGGTGGATATCCCCAAAATGGAAGCACTTCAGCCAGAAGAAAAAAAAGGCTTTAAAATCGCTTCCCTCGTTATGGTGCTGGGGTTGGTGGGCCTGTTTTTTTGGGCCTACCCTGAAGACTCAGCCCTAAGGGCTCCCAATGGAGAAATCACTTCCTTTACTGCCCCATTGATGAGGTCTATCGTCCCCTTGATATTTTTGGTTTTCTGGATTCCTGGAATCATTTTCGGATTTGTCAGCGGCAACTACAAAGCCATGAAAGACGTGATCCAATCCATGAGCAAATCTATGGGAAGTATGGCCCACTATATTGTGATGGCCTTTTTCTGTGCCCTCTTCATCGATGCCTTCGGAAAATCAAATATTGGAGCCATGACGGCCTTAAAAGGGTCCGGTTTCCTTCAAAGCCTACAACTTCCCGGACAGGTTACCATCGTGGGCATAATTTTATTGACTTCATTTGTCAATTTACTGGTAGGTTCCGCTTCGGCAAAATGGGCATTGATCAGTCCCATATTTGTTCCCATGCTGATGCAATTGGGCATTTCACCAGACCTCACCCAAGCAGCTTATCGCGTTGGAGATTCGGTTTCCAATATCATTACCCCATTAATGCCTTATTTCCCCTTGGTAGTCATCTTTTGCCAAAAATATGTGAAAAATACAGGTATCGGAACCCTGGTTTCCATTATGTTGCCTTACACCATTTATCTTTTGGTCATCTGGACCCTGTTTTTATTGGTCTATTGGGCATTGGGAATTCCCTTGGGCTTACAATCTACTTACAATTATGTGCCTTAAGAGCTGTTTTTTCTATTTAATCACCGAAATCGATGAAGTTATTTAATAAAATTGCGCTTTTGGCTTATGAGGAATGGGGATATTAAAGATTGTTGATTAAATTTCCTTTCCCTAAAAATATCGAATCCCAAACAGGCATATTTTTTGTAAAATCAAAGCCATCAATCAATTTTTAACTAAAAAAAAGTAAAAATGAAAAATGCAGAATTGATCCGTGTATTAAATGAATGTGCCGCTGCCTGTAACCATTGCGCTGATGCCTGTTTGGATCAGGATTCATTGAAAATGATGGTGGATTGTATCCGAACAGACTGGATTTGTGCCGAAATTTGTTCATCTACAGCAAAAATAGCTGCCATATCTTTCGGTCCCATTGATGACTTGTTGAAGTATTGTGAAAGGGTATGTGGTACTTGTGCCGATGAATGCGAAAAACATGACCATGATCACTGCCAGGAATGTGCCGCAGCCTGTCGAAAATGTCAGGAAGCCTGTCTGTCGGTTTTATCTTCCTAAATGTGACATTTATGTCCAGTCAAAAATAAATAAGATGATCATTAATTTAAATTTTACGAAACAGCTTTCATCATAATCCAAGGTTAGTTCGCTTCTGGCTTCAACTCCAATTAATGACCTTATCTTAGTTGCATTTTGAAGGATGGTATTTTCCTTTTGACGTACTACCTCTTTAAAGGATAACACTTTGCGTTTTTATACCGAGGTTCTTCAAATACTCAGGCATTAAGGCCTTTGATATATTATCGCCCACCGGTGGAAGCTGAGCGGGATCACCTACGAAAATGATTTTGTTTGCTGAGTGCGGAATGCTACTGTATGTCAAGAGGTCATTTAATAGGATGTCAGTACCAAATGTAAAAAGCTCGTTTTTAGCTTCCCTGCTTTAGATCATTGAAGCTTCATCAATAATCAGCACTTTATCATCTTCATCAATTTGTCGGATGGGAAATACATAGTGAAAAGAATAATCATCTTTATTATCCTTGTCCTGGATGGTCAGTAGCTCTTCAAAATTGTATATAGTCCTATGAATGGTCTGGCCTTGTCCGGTTTTATCTCTTAGTATTTTAGCCGCCCGGCCTGTGGGAGCCATGACATTAAATGCTTTTTTTAATTCCTTCAAATAATCAATCAAGCCTTTCAAGAGCGTAGTTTTACCACTTCCTGCATACCCCTGGAGAATAAACACCCTCTCATCACTAGCTAAAAAAGCATATAGCATTTCCATTGCATTTCGTTGGTCATTGGTGAGATTGATATGTTCGAAGTGGTCAACTATTTTCATGGCTCCTGTTTGTTTGATGCAAAGAAGAACACTATTTATGCAGTGTATCCGCACCGTAAACTAATTGTGTCATCAGTAATGACACAATTATTATTTATTCATCTCCTTCTTTAGCTCTTCCAAAAGTTGTTTCTCACCAATAAAAAATCCTGCAAGTGGGTGATGATGGCTTGCTCCAAGTCTTTTTCGTAATAAGAAGCCTCGCGCTTCAAGCCCAAGAACTCCAATACCATGGGGTCTTTGATGATCTCTTCCGGTTTTTCAGGATGTTTTTCTTTTTTGGCTACAGCCAGCACGCTTTCTTTGTCATTGCTTAGCAGCAGGCGTTCGTAAAGCTGGCTGTTGATCTGACGTTCCAGTTGCCTGACCGACCAATCATTCTTTTCTGATTCCGCTTGATAAAAGGTTCTTTTGTCTTCGTTTTCAAAGGGTAAAAGCAATGAATAATGGCTCCAGCTCAATTGCGCAGACAGTGTCTGCGTTTTTGGGTATGTGCGGTAAAACAATCTCATTAATTCAAGGTTTCGCACCGAAAAACCGCTGCCATATTCCGGCCGTAGCCGCTTTGAAAGATTCTTGATTAAGCCAATGCCGTAACCGGCTCTCTCTTTACCCTGCTGTTCCTCTTCAAAAATTCGCTCTCCAATTTGCCAATACATCACCACCCGTTCAAAATTAACCGAGCGAACGGCATTCTCCCTGGCTTGGGAAATGATGGCTTGTATGTCAGAAAGAATGGTTATTGAGAGTCTCATGGCTCAACTTATAAAATATTCCTATTGATTGTCTTTCCTCTTCGAATATTTATATTAAGGACAAACAACCACTCATTTATTTCTGAAAAAGCATTAAGCGTATCCGACGCATTGGGCTAGTCACTGGCAACACAGAAGTGTCTAGCTAACTTCTTCGAAAAGATCAGATAATGATAAAAATTTTCTTCGGTAAATCCAATTTTTATTATAATACCCGTTGCAGCCGGCTTTTTAGCATGTGCCCTAACACCCTACCAATTTTTAAGAAAGGGGTCGTGAAAATTGCGTTAAAATGGAATGGTATTTTCTATAATTACCATTCCTTGAAGATATTAAGGTTTGATTAAGACATAATTTTTCATTCGGTGAAAAAAGTCTTTCATGATTTTTTCCTTGTCGAAATTTTCCCAAACGATTATTTTCCGTGGATTTGCAGGTTGTTCTTCCCATTTCCCCTCCTTTAAAACCGGTGCTGGAATTTCTTTTTCCTCTGCCCAATCCGGGTTTTTGACAATGGCCACTGCGGCCATGTCAAACAAGGCACGGGTGCCTGCATCATCATGGGTATGGATATGCTCATACAGGTTGATGGAATAATCCCCGAAATATTCAAAACTCCCTCCATGCCTTCCTTCTACCTGCTGCTTGGCCTTGGGTCCAATACCGGGCATATGCGTTTTGATTTCTTCCCGATTGGCCGTGACGGCTGCAGTTCCCGATGGTTGACCATACCTCACAGTCACCATTTCAAACGGCACCACTTTTTCGAGGATATAATTCAGCGCAGCTTCATCATTATCCTGGTTATATTCTCCCGGTTCCGGATAATTGGATCCCAGCCAAACAATCCTTACTTTTTCGGCAATGCTTGGGTCTTTTTCCAAGGCAAGTGCAATATTGGTCAATTTTCCTACTGGCAATAAAACCAGTTTTTCCTGGCCTGCCTGATGGACTTGTTCAATAATAAAGTCCACCGCTTCCGCACCATCAAAATCCTCCTTTCCGATATGCGGTACGATCTCCTCAAATGATCCGTTGGCTCCCTTTTTAAGAGGGATGATTCCCTCCACTCTACAAAGTGTCATCACCCGTTTTGCCTCCTCCATTTGCTCCTGGATATCTCCACCGTTTCGGGTGGCATTTACCGTGACGCCTACCACATCAAAAACATCCCCATTGAAGAACAGGTAGGCCATGGCATGCTGATCATCCAGTTCATTATTGGCATCTGTATCCAAAAGGACCTTGGTTTTATTGACCTGGGAAACACTTCTCATTGGACTCACCATGTAAAGGCCTATGATTAAAATACCCAATACCCACTGCTTAAAATTTTTTCCAGTCATGTTCAAATTATTTATTGAATTTAATTGAAAGTTTCGGTTTCTGAAAGATGAGGGACAGATGATTGTGCACCAGCTCTGGTAACAGAAATAGCAGCGGCTTTATTGGCGAATTTGACAGCCTCTACCAAATCCATATCCATTGAGATGCCCACCGCCAGGGCACCATTAAAAGTATCCCCTGCAGCGGTAGTATCCACTGCCTTTACCCTAGGGGTAGGTATGATTCCATTAAAGGAATCACTGGATAAATAAGCCCCTGAGGCACCTAAAGTGATCACCACTACCGGTACCCCTTTCCTATGAAAAAATCCGGCGGCAAGAGCCGCTGATTTTTCATCTTTTACCTGCACTCCTGTTAGCTGGGCCGCTTCGGATTCATTTGGGGTGATGGCATATAGTGAAGCATATAGCGTATCTGAAAGAGATTGGGCCGGGGCTGGATTCAAAATGATTTTTTTCTTCCCTTTTTTTCCCGAATCAGCCACATGTAGGATCGTTTCCATGGGAACCTCCATTTGCATCAACACCACAGTGGCCTGGCGCAATAAAGGCTGGTTTTTTTCCACATCAGTTGGCATTAAGAAATTGTTCGCACCTCCAGCCACCACAATACAGTTTTCACCATTTTTATCCACCATGATCTGAGCCACACCGGAGGGGTGGTCGGGATCAATGGATAAACCGCTCACATCAATGCCTTCCCTGGATAAATTTTCCCTGGTTTCCCTGCCAAATATATCATTTCCCACTTTGCCTATAAATGCCACTTTGCCACCAAGACGGGCTGCCGCCACTGCTTGGTTGGCCCCTTTTCCTCCAGGATTCATAAAAAAACTACCTCCTAAAATGGTTTCTCCCGGTATGGGGAAGTGTTCAGTCAAAACCACCATATCCGTGTTTGAACTTCCCACCACCAATATTGTACAGTTATTGTCCATTGAATAGGCGCGTTTCCTTCAAGTTAAGCATTAATATAAAACCAAAGGGAGCAAATAAATGAATTTTGCCCACCAATAACCAATAAAATCCTATCCAAAGGTCAAAAAGTATTGAAATGGGGCCAATTAGGTTGATTGATTGACTGGAATGAAACCAATTCATTTTCTGTTTTTATTCCAAAAATTCACCTTTAGAGATAACAGCAAGGCCAAAACAGCAACAATTGCAGTAACCTGGTCCACCAGATTGGCCGGAGGTAAGATGCCAAAGTACCTGTTCAACAAATAGGAAATATAAGAGTTGGGAAGGCCGGTTTCGCCTTTGGCGGCCAATACCTGCCAATGCCAATCGGTCAAAAAACAATATCCCCAACCATACCATATGCCCAATAACAACCAGGAAATAAAAGTCAATACAATACATGCCAAATGTAATATTCTTGATGGCGGCCATATCCACCCCAGCATATTGAACAAAATCAAACAGGTGTGGAAAACCAGGAAGAAATAATCTAAAAAATTAAGAATGAACGGGTTTTCCTCCATCTTGGTAGTATTTCTTTTTGTCCTGTTAAATATAGATTAATAGTGGGATAATCAAAACCTTTACTTTTTGAAGGAATCAGGAATGATAAATTCATATCCTTTCGGTGGCCAGGGTCCTACACTTTGGCCTGTGGGACGGGGTGCCTTTGGCCGAATGGCTTCGTAACCTTCAGCCGAATACCGGATATTCAAAAATGGGGTCTCTTTCTTGCTTCCTTCTGCAAGTGACCGGATTCCCATGTCCATTCCCCCGCTGGTGAGCAGGGTTCGTTCAACGGGAGCTGGCGGAACCCCTGTTACAAAAAACTTTTGGATATTCAGGGTCAAATAGCTGAAATGGGAATAACTCATACTGTGGTCCAAAACAAATTCAGTAGCCACCGTGCGGCCCCCTGCCTCTGCAGCATAGGCCCAACCTTGGTTTACATAGCCGGTCAACATTACAATTGCACCCTTGGTACCATCATTATACCTTATAATAACAGCATGGGGATCTTTGGTCAGTTCCCTCATAGACCCATCCAGCTTTCCTTTGATCTGATCACAGCCAGCTTCGACAAGCTTCAATGAAATGGTTCCATCATCCATGGCCTTCCATACATCCTCTCCCCTAATTCCATGCACACTTGCCACACCCGTTTCACCACCAGCTCTCCTTTCCACCATGCATTGTAGGATTTCAGCTACATGAAAGCCATATGCATCAAGAGAGGCATAACCAATAGCTACAGCTTCAGAGATAGAAATTCCCAATGGATGTTCCAAGGGTTTATCCCTCCAGCAATAGGGCAATGAAGAACCTGCCATCATGGGCACATTTAATTCCTGTGCCCGATCATAAATCCACTTACTGTCCAGCCAACTGTACGCCAAATGCTTATCCGTAAATAAGGGTACAGACTTATTGGATGCATCAAAAACCCTAAAAATCTGTTCCAGATAATTCATCCGGGGATACATTTTGACCCCAAAACGGCTATTGGGATATTCTCCATGTTCCCCTATGTATAGCACCGCATCTACCGCCAATTTTTCACCGCCTAAAGTTAGTGCCTCAGCAATGGTCGGATAAACTTCGGCTCCGTTCATTTTGGCGATACGGATGCCGGTATCATTATCACCGATTTGGTCGATCCACACCGACACAATCTTTATTTCAGGGGCTACCATGCCCTCATCGGTAGGAATACCGGCAAAAATCTTGGTTGCTATGACATCCGCATGAGCGCTGTTCCTATAAATATTAGCGATAAGGGCAATGCGTTTTGGTGCCGGGGAATTACCTTCATTTAATTTTCCAATAGTCATGGCAGACAAACTGGCATTGGCTCCGAACAGCAAGTCCGAAGCTGAAAAAGCAGAGGCAGCCAAAACGGACTTCTTAATAAAATTTCGGCGGGGATTTGATTTTTCTGATTCCATAATTGTAAATGGGTTATGATAAAATACTAATTGGTGCTCCACCCTTTTCATAGGTGTTTTGAAATCATACTTTGGGAAAACAGGAAAAGATCAGGGAAATATCCAAAGCCGTTTTCACCAACCCACCGAATACCCATTTCTCCTGGGATCTGCTCCCCCCATTATCCATTGGGTTTTAGGGTCAAAGGTAATGCCTTGCGCACCTCCTACTGTCATGGACCAGTCTCCCAGGCTGGTATCCAATACATAGCCCATGGCCTTTAATGTCTCCAAAACCTCTTTCTTAACCCGGGTTTCAATGATGATTTCGTCTGCAGGTACGGAACCCAATTCATCTTTCCATCTAAATCTTGGGGCACTGATGGCGTCTTGTATATTCATTCCAAAGTCGATCACGTTCATGGCAACCTGCGGAACGGACTGCAGTATGCCAAAACTTCCGGGAGATCCTATGATCAGTTCAGGTTGGCCCTCCTTGTGAAATTGAAGCATGCCTCCTACGCACCATCCTACCGCTTTCCCTGGTTCCAAACTATTGGCACGACCCGGTATTTTGGTCATCCAATCCAATGCGCTGTTAAAAATCAAACCTGTATTTCCAGCAATATATCCCGATCCAAAACCTCCCCCATGCGTCTGGATAATCACAACGGCATTGCCCCATTGGTCCATTGCGGATAAACTGGTCGTAGCATATTGGTATTTGGGATCCATCGCCTGCTTCAAATCAACCGGAACTTTTAAATGGGATTGATCTTCCTTGATCCTTTCCTTCCGCTCCCTGACCTTGGCAATGACTTTATCCCTTTGTTGAGAAATATAATCATCCGATAAAAGCCTATCCACAGGAACATCAACGAATTCTGGATCACCAATGTACTGATCGGTATCTATCCTACTTAAATAAATGGCTTCCATTAAATGGGCAAGGTAATCCACGCTATTATGCCCCATGTTATTCAAATCAAACCCTTCCATGATCTTGAGTGTCTGCATTTGTTGAATCCCCATGCCCGGAGGTGGATTATTATAAACGGTGTATCCTCTGTAATCAATGGAAAGAGGTTCCACCCATTGGACTTTTTCCGGAACCCTTGCCAGGTCCTCCATGGTGATAAATCCCCCATCTCTCTTGAATGCAGCGGCAATCTCCTCTGCAATTTCGCCCTTATAAAATACGTCAATCCCTTCGGCAGCGATTCTCCTCATGGTTTGGGCCAAGGGCTTATTGGTGAAAAAGTCACCCATTTTATAGGGGACATTGCCCTCTTTCAAGAGTATTTTTACTGATTCAGCATGCGGGACGACCCTTTCCAAAGTTCCTTCCCACATGGCTTGATCAAATTCAGTGATGGGCACTCCGTTTTCCAGGTAATCGATAGCAGTTTCAAAAACCTCAGCCAGGGACATCGTACCATAATCTTTTAACGCCCTATTCCAACCTGCCAGGTTTCCAGGTACAGCTGCAATTTTAGGTCCCACCGTTTCAATGGCCCCATGTCCGGCACCATCGGCCACTTTGGAAATCTCCTCCAGGGCTTGTGCCTTAAAGGTCTGGGGAACCCACCCTCCAAATACCAGGGACTTTACTTTTTTCTCCTTGGCGGAGTAAAAGAGCATGTAACCCACTCCGGCTGTCCCGGACATGTAGGGCTCTACGGCATTAAGTGAAGCTGCTGTAGCCACAATCGCATCTATGGCATTGCCTCCTTTTGCCAGTATTTTCTGACCCGCCAAGCTTGCCAATGGATTTGCGGAAGCCACCATCCCCAATTTCCCCATGGAGGCAGGTCGTAAATTCTCCTTGGCTACCTGTGAGTAGCTGGGTGGAATAAAGTTCAAAACCAGAGTACAGATTAGCAGAAGGCCGATACGTTGCATTGAAATTTCCAATTTTTTAAGGTTTTGCATGTTTGATGAATATTTTTCAATTTCTTCTACAATTTATTAAAGGTCTGATACATTAACCACTGTCCACCGTTTCTTTTTTCCGCAGGTTTAAATCAGGGACCGCACTATCAAGTGGCTTACTATTCCAATAAGAAGCCAACACAGAAGAAGTGAAGCCCATAAGGGGGCCGCATACGGCGGAAGCCAAACCTACGGTAGCAATTTTTCCCATTTCTTTGGCAATTCCTGAGACCAGCCCGGCATTTTGCATGCCGGTAGCAATGGCAATGGTACGGCTATCCTGGTGGTTTAATCCAAATATCCGGGCCAACCAAAATCCTGTCACATACCCCAATAAATTATGCAATAGAACGATCAAGATAAGAATTAAACCCATGTTTAACAGGCTTTCCCTCCCCACGGCCATGATAATGCCGACGATAAGGGCTATGCCTACCATTGATACCATGGGCATTGCTGCATCGAGCCATTTTGCCCTTCCGCTTAAAAACTTATTGAAAAGCAGGCCGGCACCTATAGGAATCAAAACCATTTTGGTAATGTCCCACATCATCCCAAAAACATCAATTTCAATAAAGCCTCCCGCCAATATTTTCATCAAAAAAGGGATTAATAGCGGGGCAATTAAAGTAGTAACAGATACAATGGTAATATTCAGCACAATATTGGCCTTTGCCAGGTAACTCATCACCGGAGAGGCCACAGAGGTAGGGGCGCAGCCCAGCAGAATCATTCCAGCCGATATTTCTGCAGAAAGACCACTGATACTGGCCAAGGCAAAACCTAGGAGTGGCATGAGTGTAAACTGACCCACGACACCTACCATTACCGCCTTTGGAGATTTGGCCAGGGCAATAAAATCTTTAACACCCATTGAAGTCCCCATTCCAAACATGATCACCTGTATCAATGGGGTAATTAAAAGGGCCAATTCAAAGCCATTGATTTCAATGAAATTATCCGGATAATACAAGGCAGTGGATACTACTGAGAGGATCAGCAGGGTAAAGGACAAGCCTTTGGTCAAAGAAAATCCCCTGACACCAATGGCGAGGGAAATCAAAGCAAAAATCAGAAAGGGGCCTGCCATGGCAATTTTTCCTATGAGGACCAAAATGAAGGCCGTCAACAGCAACAAAGCGGCTAATACCAATATCCTTCTAAAAATTTTTGTCATTTTCCCTTTCAAGGCAGCTTACGGTTTGAAACAATTTGCAGAAGACTATTTTGAGCTAAAAATTTATTCAACCAGTTCCACAATCATTTCTATTTCAACAGGGATGTTGTGAGGCAGGGAACCCATGCCAACAGCTGACCTTGCATGCTTGCCCTTTTCCCCGAATACCTCCACCATAAAATCCGAAAACCCGTTCATTACCTGTGGGTGTTGATCAAAATCAGGGACAGCATTGACCATCCCCAACACTTTTACAATTCTCTTGACCCTATTTAAAGAACCAATTTCTGCTTTAAGAGAGGATAATAAAGAAATGCCCGTTAATCGGGCAGCCTCATTTCCCTGTTCCAATGTCAATTCACTACCCACTTTTCCTGTCATAAACTCCCCGTCCGGCATCACTGGCCCATGTCCAGAAAGAAAAACCAGGTTCCCTACCTTTACGGCCAGTACAAAGTTAGCCGTTGGTGCTTCAGGCTGGGGGAGATCGATTCCAAGCTGCTTAAGCCGCTCTTCAGCATTTTGCGCATGGCAAAGGGTTAAACCCAGACAGAAGATGGACAACAGGATAATCAATGACTTAAAATTGTTGGCTTTCATATTATTGGATTTTGAAAATTTTTTAATAAATGGAAAAGGGATTTTGGGTCAAATTTTTGAGCTTGTTGAGAAAAGGATTTCTTGATTGGTATGGGTGGCCAAAAAACAGGCCCTTCACCTAACAGAACAATAGCCAGTAAATTAACAAAAATCTTCTCTAACCATCCTGGATAATACCTTATGCGTAAAATTTAGTACCATATTTTCTTAAAAAAAAGCCTAACCCGGATTTTTTTGAGATAAATGCAAAAAAATCTAATCAGCGCCCCATTTCATAACCTGTTATGGGTATGATCAATAAATCTGGAATTTTTGTCCCCAATCATTTATTAGGTGCCTGAACCATTAACGATTCAATTACCTCAGCTACTGTCTCATAAGGGGCTTTTGCAATGAGATGGCGGTGCTTCCCTTCGGGATGGGACCTAAAAACGGTTTTCCCTTCCGGAAAGCTCACGGTGCCAGGTTCACTGAGCGTCCACAGTTGAATATCTCCGGCTTGGGTACCCCTAACGGCATAATACAGAATGGTCTGATCATAACTGGAGGACCCTGAGATATTGCCGACACCACCTGCCGGAAAAAGCTGGTAGGCCCTGGCAACAGGATTCTGATCCGGATTGGATAAG
Organism: Cyclobacteriaceae bacterium; assembly: GCA_040905165.1. Classification (GTDB taxonomy): domain Bacteria; phylum Bacteroidota; class Bacteroidia; order Cytophagales; family Cyclobacteriaceae; genus Cyclobacterium. Next base: position 16,710 of record JBBDSA010000081.1, read on the forward strand.
CTGCCCCCTGCAATCACTGGTCGCCCGATTTCAAAACCTGAATAGCTGATGGTAGTGGGCCAGTTTTCCGCGATATGTTGTGAAGCTTCCATATCAAGCATGATATTGTGTTCCTTATGGTTAAGATCGGCAAAATTCCCTGCCATAAGGTAAAGCCCACTCACCTTGGCTTTGACCAATTCTACGCCGGTTTGGTTGATGCTTCCATCTCCCTCATGATCGGCTTTGGAATCCAATAAAAGGCGTAAGGGAGTTTGCCCACCTACCACGATAATTTTAACACTTTTATCAGGTGCATTTTTCAGCAGACGTCGGTAAAGAGCGGTGCTTTCCGGAGCAGTGGAATTTTCCTGGCTAATGGAATAGTTTTCAGGATTTCCTATCACCGGAGCATAATGGTCGTCAAAGCGCAGGTCTTCTTTTGGAGACAAACCTATAGGTACCTCACCTCTGCCATACCAGGTATTGATGGCATTAATGGCACCAACAATATTAGGCCCGGTTTGGCTTGCTATCACACCAATCAGTTCACCTTCTCCATTGTCAGCCAAAGCATTGGCAAGGGCCAGGGTTCCCGCATCATCCACATCGGACCGAAGGTCTGTATCAATAATGATCTTTGGAAGATTTCCCTTATTGGTTATTTGCGCATCGCTGCCTATTATTGGCAGGAGGTAAAATAAAAGAAAGCAAACAGCATTGATGGAAAGAGAGGCCCGGTAAAATTTTATACAATTTAGCATGTTGACTTTTTCTTAATATTTAAAATAAATCAGCTGATTTCTCCTCTTTTAAGGGCATTGACAGCATGGTCCACAGCCCTGGCGGTCAATGCCATATAAGTCAGGGAAGGGTTTTGGGTACCCGTAGATGTCATGCAGGCACCATCTGTCACATACACATTGGGACAATGGTGCATTTGATTAAAGCGGCCTAAAAGGGAAGTTGCCGGATCCAATCCCATTCTCACCCCCCCCCATTTCGTGGATATCCAAGCCAGGTGCCTGCTTACTGTCATTTTGCCTGATATCGGTACAGCCCGCTTTTTTCAACATTTCTGAGCCCTGTTCCAAAAAATCCATTAAGGATTTTTCATCATTTTCATCATAACCCACATCTATCCGGAGCAAGGGCATGTCCCATTTGTCTTTTTCTTCCGGATCCAGGTAAACCCTATTTACCTCTTTGGGTAGGGTCTCACCCTGCATCATCATGTACACGTTCCAGCCGCCCACCCTGGAATTGGCTTCCTTAAATTGGGGGCCAAACGGTTCATTTCTTGCCCCTCCCCAACCGGATCTTCCCGCAGAGTAAAAAGTCATGTAACCCCTTTGAAAATCCATCTCCTGTTTTTTTACATTCCTGAAATTGGGCATCATGATGGCGGTGGGCCTCCTCCCGAAATAATAGCTGTCCAGGTGTCCTTCCATTTTGGCAGAAAGGCTCCCCCTGTAATTATGAAAGGCAATGAATTTCCCCAATAAACCATTGTCATTTCCCAGTTCATTTGGAAACCGCACGGATTTTGAATTCAAAAGGATCATATTGGAATTGAGGGCAGATGCATTGAGAAAAACTACTTTGGCAAAATATTCTGTGACCTCCAGGTTTTCTGCGTCGATAATCCGCACCCCGGTAACTTTGTTTTTTTCATCATCGAAAATAATGGAATTTACCACCGCATGAGGCCGTAAGGTCAGGTTTCCAGTGGCTTGTGCGGAGGGCAGGGTAGAAGCATTGGAACTAAAGTAGGCGCCAAAGGGACACCCCCGCTGGCACAAATTTCTGGCCATGCATTTTCCTCTACCCTGCTCGATGTGGTGTGGGGCAGGTTGGGTAAGGTGCGCACACCTTCCGATCACAAAAGAACGGTCTTCATAGGCTGCATTGACCCTTTCCTGAATAATTTTTTCCACCTTGTTCATTTCCCAGGGAGGCAAAAACTCCCCATCTGGCAAGGTCTCCAGACCATCAAAGTTACCACTGACTCCGATAAAGCGCTCAACATGGCTGTACCAGGGCGCAACGTCCTCATAGCGAATGGGCCAATCCACCGCAAAGCCATCTCTTCCGGGACCCTCAAAATCATACTTGCTCCATCGCTGGACCTGTCTTGCCCAAAGCAAAGATTTCCCCCCTACCTGATAGCCTCTGATCCAGTCAAATGGTTTGTCCTGAACATAAGGGTGTTCCTTGTCTTTAACAAAAAAATGATCTGCATCATCTCTGAAAGCGTAACAACGCGAAACTATCGGATTTTCTTCCCTGACCTTCAAAGGCATCTGGCCGCGAAGGGGAAATTCCCATGGGGGAGTATGCATGGTGGGATAATCTTCCTTATGATCTATATTTCTCCCTCTTTCCAGCACCATGGTTTTCAGCCCATTTTCACAAAGTTCCTTGGCTGCCCATCCCCCACTGATGCCGGAACCGATGACAATGGCATCGAAAGATTGATTCAATTTCATTTATTGCCGGTTATTCATACCTTAATGATTCAATCGGATCCAATTTACTGGCCTTGTAGGCAGGCAGCAGCCCGGAAAACAATCCAACTACTACACAGATTACGAATGCCACAATGATCCAGATCCAGGGAATGAGAAAGCCTCCAGGGCCGACCGTATTTCCCACAATATTCCCTATCCCTATACCCATCAATACCCCCAAAATACCACCCATTACGCATATCACGATGGCTTCTATTAAAAACTGTTGCCTGATTACCAGCGGCGTGGCGCCCAGGGCTTTCCGAATGCCGATTTCTCTAGTCCTCTCTGTTACGGATACCAACATAATGTTCATCAATCCTATCGCCGCTCCCAATAGCGTGATGAAGCCTATACCAAAACCTCCGATTCTTAGGTATCCGGCAATTTCCTCCAAACTTTCTCCCAAAGTTTGGGATTTTACCACTTCAAAGGAATCCTCCATCCCGATTCCATCCTGCCTGATGCTCCGCATGATTCCAGTAGCCTGGCCCATTTCGTATTGCAATTTCAGTGGATCGGAACCGCCTACCGTTATGGTATACCGGAAGGTGCCGTTTCGATCCAGGCTTTTGGCATTTTGAAGGGGAATAACTATGGCCCTATCCGCCCCGGAATTTCCTCCCACCCCGCCTTGTTTTTCCATGATACCGACAATGGTATAACGCCTTCCGAAAAAGGAGATGTATTGGTTAATTGGTTCTTCATTCGGTTCAAATAAGGTATTCTGGATTTCCGTACCAATGACACATACATTGTTTCCATATTGGGTTTCCACATTACTGAAACTTCTTCCCTTTTCAACGGCTATTCCCTTTATTAAAAAATAATTTTCGTCACCACCAATGATCCTGCTGTTGGGGTTGGTCTTTTTAGATCCTTTTTTTACTTCCACCGAACCCGATAAAAATGTGGTCACAGTAGATCTACCCCGCTCATTGTAGCGGTCTTTGAAATCATCGGCTTCCCTAAAGGAGATGGGGGGATAATTTTTTGGGGCCAGTCCGGAGCTAGTGGCCCTTCCTCCAGAAGTGAATTTGGCTCTGACGTCAAGATTGTTGGCGCCAAATCCGGATAAGCTTTCCTCAATCTGGGATTTCATGGCATCGATGGCGGTGAGCATCCCTACTAGAGAGGTAATGCCAATGGCAATGATCAAACCTGTCAGGATCGTCCTGAGTAAATTGGCTTTTACTGACCTGAAAGCTTCCCGAATATTTTCGATCAAATTCATATACCGTACAATATAGGACACATAACGAACATCCTTGGAATAATATTAGATAATTAAAACAACAGGACAAAAAATTTGGGGATTTTTAACCTTTCCTTTATGCTTACATCTAATGGCAATAAACTGTAAAATTGCCAAATATCAACCTGACCCCACCTATGGAGGGCAATTCCCTCCAGCTAATGCATTCGATCGCCTCTGATTTCCAGTGTTTTGATTACCCCACTCTCAAAAGCCAGCCATTCTGACCATCTTTTATCCACTTTTTCATCGGCTTCATAATGCTTGGCCAGCTCAATGAAATTCACATAATGCCCTGCTTCCGAAATCATCAACTCATAGTAAAACTGCTTTAACTCCTCATCTTCCAGGCTTTTCCACAACAGTTTAAAACGCTCACAGCTTCTGGCTTCGATCAAGGCGTTCATCAGAAGGTACTCGGTCAGTTGATCTTTCCTGCTCCCCCCTTTTCTCAAAAACCCCTGGAGCTGGACCACATAGTCGTCCTTTCTGGGATGGCCAAAAGAAAAACCCCTTTTTCTGATCTGCTTCATTACGGCTTCGAAATGTTCCCACTCTTCTGCCACTACCGGGGAAAGCACCTCCACCAACCTGTCCAACTCAGGAAATTTTATGATCAATGAAATGCAGGAGGAGGCGGCTTTTTGTTCACAGTAGGCGTGATCTACCAGGATGTCCTTTAGACTCATCCTTGCCACATCTGCCCAACGTGGATCAGTCGGCAACTGTAAATTCAGCATCTTATTTCTGGTACTTTCCTGCCAGGTCATTTGCGATTTGTTTTTTGATTGTAAACGAAAATCTTACAGGTAAAAGCTTTTGCCACGATGCTCATCAATGTTCAATTTTTCTAGTCAAAGAAATACCAGCTGATACCCAAGTCCAATAAGCCTTTCAGCCCGGTATACCCAGGGGTAATAAAATATCCATCATTTTTCATGTATCCGGCATTAAGGTGATTGTAACGAAAAAGGACCCTGGTTCGGTTGATCCTGAAATTCAGAAATGCATCCACCACCGGATAGGCAAACACATTGAATTCATTTTGAAGATGGAATTGTTGGGTGGCCGGCATGTAAGCTTCTGCGTAATTATCACTTCTGTACCTGCCCTCAATGCCCAACTGAACATACACGTTTTCGTCGAATAATGGACCATCAAAATAAAATCTTGTATTGGCAAATAGCTCTGGAATCCTGAATTTATCAGCAGCTCCGCCCGTGATCAGAGTATAAAATACCTCAGACCGCCAGTGAAATTTATTGGCAAAAACCAGATGGGCATCCAAGCCCGGGATCACCATAAACGCTTCAGCGGAAACCTGCTCCGGTACCTGCTCTTCATTGTAAAAAATATAATTGTTTATCCTGTTAATCGTCAGGTGGGGCCTGATTCTGAAATTTTTAAAATCGGCTTTGATCACTCCTTTGATTTGATCTACCCCGGTATTGGAAAAATCATTTTCCCATTGGTAATGGTTACCCTGATAGCGTTCCTGAGCCAAAGTGGGTTTATATAGGGCTTTGGTATAACTCACATCCAGCACCGGAGAAATAAACAAGCCATGCAGTCGGTATCCATCAGGAATAAGGTATTCCCCTTCTGCCTCAAAAACCCAATTCTCATTGATCTCACCTCTCAGAGCACCACCCAAATACACCTCATTAAAGGCATTACTTTCATTAAAGAACCTGCTTGCCATTCTTCCGGTTCTGAACTTCAGGAAGGCATTGTAATAAACCGGTCCAATATCGCCCTTAAATCCCACTTCATTTTTCCATTCAGAAAAATGGTTGTGGTTATTGGTGGTATCCTCCTTGTAATGGGCCCAGGTGGTATCCGAAGAAATAAATCGGTTTTCATTAAAAAATAAAGCATCACCGGTCCGCATATTCGATAAGAAGGTTACTTCCTGTTTTGCTTTATCGAAAACATGGTAAACCTGCCAACCCTTTAGAATTTCATATTGGTGGTAAAAGTGGTAATTTTGCCTTAAATCCACTGCCTTGGAATTACGGAGCCAGACCTTTGAATCTTCATAAGTAAAGTAAAGGGAGGTGCTGTCAATTTCTGGGGGAATAATTCCTCCCTGTTCATTGACCCTGTGTTTCATCCTGGTGAAATTAGCCATCAAAAAATATTTCTCATTTTTGGATTGGAAATTGGTATGGATGGAGTAAGAGTCATTCACTACATTATGATCATCCCTTCGTGTTGGGTTAAGGGTTTTCCTGGCCCTAATGGTGTTGTAATTGATACCTACATTCCATTTGGGTGTGATGTTGCGGGCAAATCCAATGTCAAGCTTGTTCCGGTTACCTCCGCCAAAGAAAGCCTCTAACCGGGTAAAAGGTGATTTTGAATCATAATAGCGGATGCTATCAGGAGAATTATGGTAGATGTCATATATATGAAAACCCGAAGTCCGGCCAACCTGTAGAGGGAGTTCATAAAAAACAGGTTTTGCAGCGGTGCCCAAATTCCCCAAATCCTGGTATTTATACCAGGTGTTGGCTACTGCCTCATAATTGTGAAACCCATTAAGCGAGGTGTCCAACTCCATTTTCTCCACCCTGTTGTTCCTGAAAAACTTTTCGTAATAATACAGGGAGGTCCTGGGCCCATATACCATCTTGGTAGAATCATCCAATAAACCCCTACTTGCGGATACATCTACTTCCTCCTCGGTATTTTGGTTTTGGGAAGGCTGCTGGGCAAAAGCAGATAATCCGGCCATCACAAAAAACAATAATAGGAAAACCTTGAAATATTTAATTCCCACTTCCAAATGTTTTTGATTTGATTTTATCTTCTATCATATTGAGGAGCAATGCCTCATCTCTTTCCACCAAGCTCATTTCCACGGGCAGCACAAAAAGGGGAAGACCCTCTAATACACCATGGAATTTTTCATCCTTCAATTTTACGGCATCTTTCTCCGTGGTCAAAATCGATGGCTGATCTTTGCGGTATTTTTTATAGAATAACTGAATCTTTAAGATATCATTGTGGGTATAGGCATGATGATCGGGAAAATTAAATACTTTCAAAATACGGAACCTGCCGGCCAATTCTTCCAAAATGGGCTGATGGCTGACAATTCCAGTAACTAAAATAAGGGATTCTGACATGTTTTTATCCTTCCCGTTCATGGGATAGGGCTGTCCATATTTCAGGCCGGCAAAAATAATTGGAATACCAGGTTTCGTATATAGGGAGACCTGCTGCCCCATCTGCGATTTTGTGCTTTCTGAAGTATGTTTTGGACATTTGGTGACTACCACCAGACCGGCCCTATCGGCATTTTTTTTACTTTCCCTTAATCGCCCTGACGGCAATAATTTATCTTTATAAAAAGGCTGAGCATAGGCGGTCAATAAAATATTTAAATCTGCTTTGAGATAACGGTGCTGATAGGCATCATCCAATAAAATCACCTCTGTTTCAGGTGCATTGGCTAAAATCATGGGGATAGCCAGTACCCTTTCCTCTCCCACTGCTACCTTAATATGAGCACCGAATTTATCATATACCTGATAAGGTTCATCTCCAATATCCTCAGGACCTGAATGGTCATTAGCCATTAAAAACCCTTTGGTTTTTCTACCATACCCCCTGCTTAACACGGCAATCTGGTAATTATTCATTAATTTCCTGATTAAAAATTCTATCATGGGGGTCTTACCTGTACCCCCTACTGCCAAGTTCCCTACCACAACGGTTGGAATATCAAAACCAATACTTTTTTTTAAACCCGCATCAAACATTTTGTTTCTGAATGCAGTAATCCCATCATATAAAATGGCAAAGGGAGTCAACAGCATATCAGATAAATGCATTGGCGAATTTTTTGTAAATTTGGGATGCAAATGAAAGACAAATATATGGTTTATTTGATTAAGGAAATCATTTCTCATCTTGAATCCATCGCACCCCCCAGTTACCAGGAGAGTTATGATAATTCCGGGCTGATTGTAGGGCAACTCAATGAGGAGGTTACCGGTATACTTTGTTCCTTGGATGTGACAGAAGAAGTGGTTCTCGAAGCAAGGGAAAAAAACTGTAACCTGATCATTTCCCACCATCCCATTATTTTCAAAGGGTTAAAAGGGCTTACCGGCAAAAATTATGTTGAAAGAACCGTGATCCTGGCCATTCAATACGGGATTGCACTTTATGCCATACACACCAACCTGGATCATGTACATACTGGGGTCAATAAAAAAATAGCGGTAAAAATTGGGCTGGACAATGTCAAGATTTTGGCGCCAAAAAAAGGGTTGTTAACCAAACTGGTAACTTTTATCCCCTTACCTGATACTGAAATTGTGTTAAATGCATTGTATGAGGCAGGGGCTGGTATCATCGGGAATTATGCACATTGCAATTTCAAAGTTATGGGAGAGGGTACATTTCTACCAACAAAAGGGGCCAACCCCTACCTGGGCAAGCAGGGGGAAGAAGAAAAAGTGAATGAAAACCGGATAGAAATCATGTTTCCTTCTTACCTGAAAAACAAAGTTATTCGTGCCTTGAAAATGGCTCATCCGTATGAAGAAGTCGCCTATTACCTGCAGGAACTTGAAAATGAAAACCAGGAGGTAGGTGCGGGAATGATCGGGACAATTCCCAATACCATGGACGAAATGGAATTTCTGCTTCACCTCAAAAGCACCATGGGTTTAAAGGTGATCCGGCATACCGGGCTATTGGGTAAAAAAATAAGGAAGGTGGCTCTTTGTGGTGGGGCGGGCATATTTTTACTACCCCAGGCCAAAATGGCTGGGGCTGACATTTTTATAACTGCGGACGTCAAATACCATGAGTTTTTTGATGCCGAAAGCCAGCTTGTCATCACCGATATTGGACACTACGAAAGTGAAATTTATACAAAAGAACTTTTAATAGATATATTGTCACAAAAATTTAGTAATATTGCACTCTATTTGACAAATATAGTTACAAATCCTATAAGTTACCTTTAGTACATGGAAAGTCCAGTTGCACAGAAACTAGAAGCCATTCTTAACCTTCAAAATATTGATTCCCGTTTAGATTCCATTTTTAAAGTAAGAGGGGCCCTCCCCGAAGAAGTCCAGGATTTAGAGGACGAAATTATAGGATATGAGACCCGATTGAGTAAATTCAATGCCGATATCAATTCCAAAGAGGAAGAAATCAAGAAACATAAAGATTTCATCAAAGAATCTGAAAAGCTGATCAAAAAGTACCAGGATCAGCAGATGAATGTCAGAAACAACCGGGAATACGATGCCATCACCAAGGAATTGGAATTGCAGGACCTGGAAATCCAGGTGTCCAAAAAGAAGATTGCAGAAGCCCAGATTCGCATCGAAGAAAAAGGCAAGGACATTGATGAGCTCAACGAAATCCTGAAAGACCGACAAAAAGACCTGGATCAGAAAAAAGGAGAGTTGGATACCATCGTTTCTGAAAGTGAATCCGATGAGAAGAAACTTAAAAACGATAGGGAAAAGGCAAGTAAAAAGGTAGATGAAAGATTGATAAAATCCTACAATAAAATCCGGCAAAATGCTAAAAACGGTTTGGCGGTGGTTCTGGTAAAAAGAGGGGCTTGTGGGGGTTGTTTTAATATCGTTCCTCCCCAAAGGCAGGCCGAAATCCGGGAGAGGAAAAAAATCATTGTATGCGAACACTGCGGAAGGATTCTGGCAGGCGTGGAAGATGAAATAGAGGAGGATCAAACTCCTAAAAGAAAAAGAAGCAAAGCTTAAAAATTGACCCTATAAAATACTTTATTGCTAAAAACCGGAAAAATTTCCGGTTTTTTTTATTTGGAGGAATCCAAAACTTTTGTTGATCCGTATAATATTATTGTATATATTTCGAACCTATGAAAAAAGTTTTTCTGTTTCTAATTGTCAGCAGCCTTTCGTTTTTATCCGATGCCAAAGAGAGAAACGAAAAGACCTTTTTGATCATCTTTGATAAAGAAGAACTCAAAATGGTCAAAACAAGTGCTGCACACATTGAGTTGAATTTTCTTGATAATTTTGAAACCCGTTCCTATACCGGTAATTCTGAAAGTGCCTTAATGATTACGGTGCCTTTTACCCATTGGACTACCTGTGAAATGGGTGAAACACTAGTGATTGTAGGCGATGACAAAATGGTGAATTTACAAGAAATCGCATTCCGGATAATTGACCTGGACGCTTCACAGCAAAACTTCAACTCCCTGATTTCCGATTTGGAAAATCACCCTTATAATAAGAATAAAAAAAATAATCCCATTAGACTGACCCTTTGAGGATTTAATCCCTCAGAATGGTGGTGAAGGATGGTAGGTATCCAGCCTTAAAGTTCCTTGTTCGTCCTGAACCAACTCGTAGCAACACAGGTTTTCATGCCTGAATACATCCATGTACCTAAGGTTATATTGCAGCACCGAACTCATTAAAATTCGGATCGCCCTTCCGTGCATGCACACTAAAAGGTGATTACCACCATTTTCCAATATATAATCCATCGCACCTTCCAGCCTTGAGGCTACTTCAAGAGGTGATTCACCTCCCTCTATCTTATGCTCCAATTCACCTTCTGACCATTTCCTTAACATGTTGTGGTAGTAGGTATTTTCATTTCGTTCCATGGGCAATCCTTCATAATTTCCCCATGAAATCTCGTTCAGTCCTGGAAGACCTTCATGGGCTATATCATCATGGAGAAAAGGTTCCACAGTTTGTTTTGTTCGGATAAGGCCGGAGTAATAAATTCTGTCGAAAGGAACATGTTTAAACCTTTTATAAAAGGCTGTAGCCTGTTTTTTGCCGGTATCATTAATGGGTGCATCAATTCCGCTTCCCTGCACCACTCCTTTAAGATTAAAGTCAGTTTGCCCATGACGGACAACATATATTTTTTTACTGCCCAAGATTCTTTATTTTTGGTTTCAATTACCAAAGAAAAAAAAATTATTCCATAAATCATGATATTTAAAAAAAATCCTGGCCTGGATTTTTTAAACCAGCTTGGAAAGGATTCCATGATAGACCATCTGGAAATTAGATTTACTGCAATCGGAGCAGATTTCCTTGAGGCCGAAATGCCTGTAAATGCCAAAACCAAACAACCCTTTGGGCTGTTACATGGAGGAGCCAATGTGGTATTGGCAGAAAGTATGGCCAGTGTGGGTGCCTTCCTGACTTTAGAAAGTGAGAATCAGCAAGCTGCCGGTCTTGAAATCAATGCCAATCATCTCAGAGCTGTGTACAAAGGTAAGGTAAAAGGTACGGCCAAGCCCCTACATGTAGGAAGAACAACTCAGGTTTGGGAAATCAAAATCCACAATGAAGAAGGTAAACTTTCCTGCATCAGCAGGATCACTTTGGCTATTATTGATCGGTAAGTCATATGGAAACAACAACGGAAAAAGCATCCCTAAAAATCAAAAACTATTTAGAATACCTCATATATCAAGCCTTAAAAGAAGACCTTCCCATCGCGGTATGGAAAAAACCCAAACACAAACTGGTGGAAATCATCATCGATGACCAGCCCCACAGGAATGAAAGCTCCACGGATCTGGATGCACTGCCTCCAGGTTTTATCATCCACCCCTTTAGTCAATCAGGAAATCGAAAGGGCACTTTTATTAAAGCTGCAAAATATTTCAGCTTTGAATTGGACCAGGAATCCATCGCTATGGACGATTTATTGGAAACAGCAGAAGGTCCTTACCCCTCTTACCAGGTCAAATCTCTAATCAAAGAGAAAATATTTGCGAAAGACAGGGGGTTAAATCAAAAATCATCGGAAAAAAAAGCTTTTTTGGAGATGGTAAAGTTGGCTATCCAAGCCGTTAAAGCAGGAGAAATGTATAAGGTGGTTCCTGCCAAAGTGAAAAAAACCCAACTAGACCCCAATTTCGACCTCGCACAAACCTTCATCCAGCTTTGTGAAGCCTATCCAAATGGTTTTGTGAATTTCTTTCATACTCCCCGTACCGGATTTTGGTTGGGGTCAAGTCCTGAAACTTTAATCAAAACAAAGGGCGATCAGTTCTACACCATGTCCCTTGCAGGCACCCAAAAGGCGAAAGGAAACAACCCCCAAAAAAATGCGGCCTGGACACAAAAAGAAATAGAGGAGCAAGCCCTGGTAAGCCGGTACATCGTCAATTGTTTTAAAAAAATCCGGCTTAGAGAATACGAGGAGATCGGACCCAAGACTACTATTGCAGGAGGATTGTTACACCTCAAATCTGAGTTTCTGGTAGACATGAAAGCTACCAATTTCCCACAACTGGGAACGGTCATGCTTGACTTACTTCACCCTACCTCCGCCATTTGTGGGATGCCCAAAGAGACAGCATTGGCCTTTATCAAAGCCCACGAACCTTTTGACCGTTCCTATTTTTCAGGTTTCATCGGTCCTGTAAATATGGGAGGAGAAACCGATATTTTTGTCAACCTGCGCTGCGCAAAACTAGAGGGGGGAAAGGCTTGGTTATATGCCGGGGCAGGCATTACGGAGGATTCCGTGCCCGAAAAAGAATGGGAAGAAACGGAGTTGAAATGTAAAATTATAGGAAATTTCATTCATTCTAAAAAAAGGCCTTGATCTTTCAACATCTTATTGATTTGGCCATAACCTGTGCCAAAAACGGTATCAAGGAGGCCATCCTATCCCCTGGTTCTCGGTGTGCACCCATTTCATTGGCCTTTATCAGGCATCCCGATATCCATTGCCGTACCATTCCTGATGAAAGGTCGGCAGGATTTATTGCTATGGGAATGGCCCAACAATTGGAAAAGCCGGTGGTATTGGTCTGCACCAGTGGATCGGCGACATTAAATTATGGTCCTGCCATAGCCGAAGCTTATTTCCAACAGGTACCGCTTCTGGTAGTGACCGCGGACAGGCCCCCCGAGTGGATCGACCAATGGGACGGTCAAACGATACGACAGGACCAAATGTATGGAAAACATGTGAAAGGAAGTTTTCAATTTCCCGATGATTCCCTTCACCCAGACAAAGCCTGGCATGCCCAACGCATCTGCCATGAAGCCATCGCCCTGAGCAAATCCGGTCCTATGGGCCCGGTGCACATCAATATTCCCATCCGAGAACCTTTTTACCCGGGAGCGGAAGAAACTTTTGATTTCACTCCCGGCAAAGCCACCTTGGAAGTCATCCCCGGTGTCCCCTCTCTGAAAGAGGAGACCTGGATAAAGATCAAAAACCAATTGATCCCATTCAGGAAGATATTGATAGTCCCCGGACAGCAAAAACCCGATCCAGTGATTAAAAGCCTATTGGTGGGGTTGGTGGAAAATAACCAAGCGGTGGTGGTGACAGATACTATTTCCAATCTGACTTTCCGTGATTCCATCATTCATCATGATTTCTTTCTCCACGGGGCATCCAGAACCGAAGAATTGGAACCTGACCTGATCATCAGTTTTGGTAAGTCAATTATTTCCAAATCTTTAAAATTGTTTTTAAGAAAGTCAAAAGCAGCCCATTGGCACCTGCAAGCCTTTGGCTATGTTCCGGACATTTACCAGCGTCTCAGCAAAATAATCCAGGTAAAACCAGAATATTTCCTGCAGCTCCTGATAAAGGAGGGAAATACTTTGGTTCTCCAATTTAAAAATAGCTGGCATCATAATAATAACAAAATCAGGAAAAGGCTTCCGGAATTAATGAAATTGACAAATTTTGGAGAGTTCAGGGCGTTGGAAATCCTGTTGCCAACTATTCCTGAAAATTCCAGGATTCACCTCGCCAACAGCATGGCCGTGCGGTATGTCAATTTCCTTGGGATGCCCATGGAAGATCAGGAAATCATCTGTAACCGGGGCACAAGCGGCATCGACGGATCCAACAGTACCGCAGTGGGATGTACTTTTACTACCAAAGATCCCGTAACGCTTATTACAGGTGATATGGCCTTTTTCTATGACAGAAATGCCTTTTGGCACCAATACAATATGCCAAATCTTAGAATTATTGTGCTCAATAATCATGGAGGCGGCATTTTCAGGATCATTGAAGGTCCCGCCCAATTGCCGGAGGCAAAGGAATACTTTGAAACTTTCCAAAAATTGGAGGCCAACCAATTGGCTGCTGAGATGGGTTTCGAATATGATCAAATTAATACTGCCGATGCACTACGGAATAGCCTGGAAAAATTCTACCATCCATCTTTGAAACCCAAAATCCTTGAAATCGTTTCGGAAAGTGAAACCAACGCCAGGGTTTTACAGTCCATTCGGACATCACTTAAAGAATATTTGGATGATTAAAATGAAAGAAGGTTTTTGGCCAAAATTATTAAGATGATGGGAAATATGATTTGTTTTTTTAACTTTAACTAATTAATGGAAATTCAGAATCATGAGAAATAAATTCACAGAAAAGGAAAGTACACCTTTGGGAAATATAGAAGAATGGGAAGATGATTTAAAAGTCAGGTACCCAAAACCCAAATCCAAACAAGCCAAAAGTAAGGAGGATTACCGGAATTACCATGACTCCGAAAGGGTGGATACCGTCAGGGAATTTTACCGGCTCAACCATGAGTTTCAAACCTATGATTTCGTCTCGGAAAAGCAGGAAGATTTTCTGAAATTCGATAAAAAAGAAATGCCTTTCTGGGATGCGGTGGATTATTTAAATACTTTGGTAGATGATTCAGACCCTGATATCAGTCTGGACCAGCTGCAACACCTGATTCAGACGTCCGAGGCCATAAGAGCGGATGGCCATCCCGATTGGTTTGTATTAACTGGATTCATTCATGACATGGGCAAAGTGCTGTGCCTCTTTGGAGAACCGCAATGGGCAGTAGTGGGAGATACTTTTCCTGTAGGCTGTCAGCACTCCGACAAAATTGTCTATTCGGAGTTTTTTGATGCCAATCCCGATGCCCACGATAAGCGGTTCAATTCCAAATACGGGGTCTATGCACCCAACACCGGTTTGGATAATGTGAAAATGTCATGGGGTCATGACGAATACCTGTACCAAATGGTAAAGGATTATCTTCCGGAACCGGCTCTTTATATGATCAGGTACCATTCGTTTTATGCCCAACACAGGGAGGGCGCTTATGATCATTTGTTGAATGACCATGATAAAGAAATGTTTAAATGGGTGGATCAATTCAATCCCTATGACCTTTATTCCAAAGTTCCTGTTCCACCCGATGCCAAGGCATTAAGGCCGTACTATGAAGACCTCGTGGCTAAATACCTCCCCTCTACCCTGAAATTTTAAGGAATTTATTCATTTACCCAAAACAGGTGGCTTCCCGGGAAGTAATTTCGGGAAGCCACCTTACCCGAAATATGCCATCAACATTTAGTGCCTGCTGAAACCACAGCAAATCAGTCATTTTCGATTTCCTCATCGTCCTGCTGTACCTCAGCCTTCAGATGGACTGATAGGCTTGAAATTTCAACATGCTTTTTAAAACCAATTCCATGATACGGGTTTAAATTTATATTATGCTGACCGCCATCACCTTTATTGGATTTACACTTTTTGTTGCCTTTCTTTCCTGGTATAAATTACGCAAAGATGACATCAGTTCCAGAGATGGCTATTTTTTAGGTGGCCGCTCACTTACCGGTGGGGTAATTGCCGGTTCCATGATCCTGACCAATATATCCACCGAGCACCTGATTGGAATGAATGGATCCGCATATAAAAACGGCATGATTATCATAGCCTGGGAAGTGACCAGTGCCATTGCACTGGTGATTGCTGCCTTGTATTTTTTACCCATATACCTTAAAATGGGACTTACCACCATCCCACAGTACCTGGAAAGGCGATATGACAGCGCCACCAAAACCATCGTGGCTTTTCTTTTAATGGTTTCCTTTGTGGTGACATTGCTACCCATAGTACTTTATACCGGAGCGATCAACCTGGAAAGCGTTTTTAATGTGTCTGAGGTACTGAATGTCAGCTTATCTGAAGGTATTTGGCTGACTGTGATTACCATAGGGGTGATCGGTTCTGTCTATGCCATATTTGGTGGATTGAAAGCGGTAGCCTATTCGGATTCCATCAATGCCATCGGTTTAATGATCGGCGGCTTGATGGTCCCCGTCTTTGCCCTCTGGGACATCGGAAATGGTAATTTAATCGATGGAATGCAAAAGGTATATGATTTTGCTCCAGAGAAATTCAATGTCATAGGAAAAGCCGATTCCGTCCTTCCTTTCAGTACCATTTTCACAGGATTAATGATTAACCAATTGTATTTCTGGGGAATGAACCAAACCATTATTCAGAGGGCCTTTGGTGCCAAAAATATGGCAGAAGCCCAAAAGGGCTTGCTTCTTACCGGCATGTTTAAAATTTTAATCCCGTTGATCATTGTCTTGCCGGGCATTATCGCTTATTACTATTATTCTGACCAATATTATGATAACCAGGATTTTATTTACCCGGTTTTACTTACCAGAATTATGCCCCTGGGATTATTGGGGTTTTTTGCGGCTGTTGTACTGGGAGCCATATTAAGTACTTTCAACAGTGTACTGAACTCCGCCGCCACCATTTTCAGTTTGGATATTTATAAAAAACTCCTTCACCCAGATTGTTCGGACAAAAGATTGGTGCGGGTGGGAAGGTTAAGTTCCATGGTATTGGCCATCCTGGCCATTTTGATTGCCCCTATGGTGGGCAATGCTCCGGAAGGCCTTTACCAATTGATGCAGGAGCTGAACGGGATTTTCTTTATTCCAATTGCCTCGATCCTGATCGCCGGTTTCTTCATTCCCAAAGTATCTGCTGTGGGTGCCAAAGTAGGTTTGGTTACAGGTTTGACATTTTACCTCCTTACTGCCTTTGTTTTGGATACAGGCATCCATTTTATCCATATTTGGGCGATTGAATTTATCATCAACCTGCTGGTAATGTTATCGGTCAGCCATTATTTTCCTGGAAATAAAAAGCTTTCCCCTCCCCAGAAACCGTTGTTGGAAATGAAAGAATGGAAATATGCCAAGCCAGTTTCCTTGGCCCTATGTATCGTTACCCTATTGATCTATTTTTGGTTGGGCAACTGATATTTTCCTGTGTTCACCTAAGACCTGGGCATGGATTGGAAATAAATTTGAAATGCCCTCCTGAAAAATCAGTAGGGCATTTATGAATTTATTCAGCCCAGTAATCTACTACCGTCACATCCGCCATATGGGGGCTCAAAACCTCCACAAAAGCTTTGTGGTCGGGATGAGGCAGGTAAATTTCCCGGTCCTCTTCGCTTTCAAAGGTCACCAAAAAACAATGGGTCAGTCCTTTGTTGAGCCCTTCCGGACTGTTGTTGGTACCCCATTCAAAATCCTTAATTTGTGGAATCTTGTCCTGCAGGGCAATAAAGGCATCTTCCACTCTTTTAATGTCTTCAGCACTGCTTTCCTCTTTAAAAGAAAACAATACCACGTGTCGGAGTAAGGGTTTTTCTGAATTTGTCACTTCTATTTCAGGTTGGTTTTCTTCAGCATTTTGTTCTGTATTTTCTGTCTGGCATCCCCATGAAATCATCATAAGTAAACCAATGGTAATTGGAAAAAATTTTTTCATCGTTCTCTTGATTTAATTGTTTATTGTTTTAATTCATGTAAAATACGGAAAAAAAATATGATTTTAATAATCATAGTCTGGAAAGTCTAAAATTGACCTTTTTGGTGGATTTCCACTGGGATCCAATAAAAATTATTTCAATGGTTAACCATTCCTGAAAAAATTAATTTACATTTAATGGTAAATGAATATTAAATCATTATACTTTTGTTATTTAAATGAGCCTCTTTAATTTTTATGGAAAAAATTGGAATTACCTACATTATTGATGATGATCCCCTGTACAATTTTGGTACAAAAAAATTGATGGAGTTTTCTGACTTTACCAAAGAAGCTTTCTATTTCCTTAACGGTGAGCTTGCCTGGAATGACCTGCAGCATCGTATTCAGGAAAAACTGCCGTTACCAGATGTGATTCTTTTGGACATCAACATGCCCATCATGAATGGCTGGCAATTTCTGGATATGATTTCCCAGGTAGAATTACCGGAAAGCATTAAAATTTATGTGGTTTCCTCCTCCATCAATCAGGAAGAGGTAGATAAAGCCAACGCCTATGGGATCGTTACAGATTACATCACCAAACCCCTTACCTTAGAAAAGATTAAAACCCTAAAAATGGAAATACTTAAGCAGGATTAGGACATTTCCTCTTCCCTATTTTTTTTGGGCAGGATTTAATTCTTTTACCTTTAACGGATTTTTTAAAGCTTGATAGACTTGCTCCATCACATCTGTACGGATATTCATTTGATACAACTTTCTGTTTTCCCTGGTAGGAAAAACCCGGTTGGCAAGAAAAACATAAACCAAACCGTTAGCAGGGTCAATCCAGGTATAGGTCCCGGTAAAACCGGAATGCCCAAAACTGGTCTCCGGTGCACTCGCTGCAGCATTTCCATTGGGGTCGCCCGGTTTATTGGGGCGGTCAAAACCCATCCCCCGGTAATTGCCTTCTTCACAAAACTGGCATTTAGCGTAGGTGGATATTACCCCCGGAGCAATAAGTTGCTGCCCGGCATAAAGCCCATCATAAAGGTACAGGTGCATCAGTTTGGCTAAATCATTTGCCGTACCAAACAAACCTGCATGTCCACTGATACCCCCCAACATCGCAGCTCCCTCATCATGAACGGTACCTTGTAAAAGTTGTTTCCTAAACAGTTCATCCAGCTCGGATGGAACAATTTCTGACATTGGATAATGCTGATAAGGATTGAAGGTCAGGTTATTGGCGCCGATCGGGGTATAAATATTTTTATCCAAATACCGGAAAAAAGGGACACCGGTGATCTCTTCTACCACCTTTGGTGCCAGAATAAAGGACAAATCACTGTAAACATATCCAGGTTCAGGATTCAAGGGCGATTCCAATATTTCTTTATAAATCTTTTGATCATATTTTCTGTGGATGAACAGGTCTTGAGCCACCCGAATCGGAAACCTTCTTGAGGAATCACTTTTCATGGTATACCACTTAAATTTGCCGCTTTTTCTGACAGTGGATTTCCAAAAAGGAATCCAGGACTGTAACCTGGCCTGGTGGGTAAGAATATCAGTGTATTTTAGATTTTCTTTATTGGTTCCTCTGGCCATTTTAAAATAGGTTCCCAATGTTTCGCTTTCATCAAACTGACCCTTCCCTTTAAGATGCATGAAGGCAGCGAGGGACGTGCTGATTTTTGTAATCGAGGCAAGATCGTACAAATCCTCCAACTCCACGGCCTTCAATGAATTGTAGGTATGGTGACCAAAGGCCTTATGGTAAAACACTTTTCCATCTTTGGCCACTAAAACCTGTGCTCCCGGAATGGCCTTCTCCCGGATAGCCAAATGCACCAGGGAATCAATTCCTGCTAAATGCCCGGTCGCAATACCAATGGCTTCAGGTTGCGTATAAGCCATCCGAAAACCGCCCTCTGTTTTCAAGCCTTCCCCTTTCTTAAAATAAGATGAAACCTGAACTGGTAGGCTCCCTTTAGCACCGATACCGCCAAAAATAATTTGGGACACCAAATCCTGAGTCAATGGCGTTTCCTGGTAGGCAGCAATCAGCCCTTGAACTTTATTCAGTCCCTGTATTTCATCCAGGCTGTAAACATTTCCAAAAACACTCACCACCACAGAATGGCTTTCCATCAGCTCCCGAATCAATACATTCATTTCAGGGGTAATTCCGAAATGGTTACTTCCTGCACGGATCCCTAATCCATGAATCCCCACAAGGATCAACTGGAAATCCGATAATTTTTGCCTTAAATCCTGAATTTCTTGAATACCCCCTTCTTTTGGAAAAAAGAAATGGCCCATTTTCGCATACCGGGACAAGCCCTTCTGGAAATCTGTTGTGTCTGCCGCACCCATAGAAAGGGTTGCGATTTTTATATTTTCAAGGCCTTTGACTGGCAACAACTCATTTTCATTCCGTAGCAGGGTCAAAGAAGCGGCGGTCAGCTTACTACTAAGGTATTGGGCCTTAGGACGGTTGAGATCAGCAATCAGGTTTTCCGTTTCTATGGGTTGCCAATTATCCAGGCCCATCCAGGCTTTGGCTTTCAACACTTTCAATACCCTTTCCTCAATGGCCTCTGATGTAATTTCTTTTCTTTCCAATGCCGCTTTTATCTCACGAATGGCCGCGGGTACATCCATGGTGTTGAGCAACATGTCATTTCCAGCAATGAGGGCTTTTACATCCACAACCCCAGTGGGATAATATTTCGACACGGCCTGCATGTTCAGGGCATCTGTAAAAACCAATCCCTCATACCCCATTTCCTCTTTCAATAATCCGGTTACGATGGGGCGGGATAAGGTAGCCGCCAAATTCGGCGTAGGGTCTAGCGCGGGAATATTCATATGGGCCACCATTACACTTCCCAATCCCGCTTCCATCAATTTTCTAAATGGGTACAATTCCATTTCCTGTAATCGCTTTTTAGAAAAATGAAGTACGGGCAAGCCATAATGGGAATCCACATCCGTATCACCATGTCCTGGAAAGTGTTTTGCAGAAGCCAAAACCCCATGATCCTGCATGCCTTTCATATAGGCCATGGATTTTCTGGTGACGTTTTCCTTATCCTCCCCAAAGGAACGGAAACCAATCACTGGATTATTTGCATTGTTATTGATATCCACCACCGGGGCAAAATTCACATGAATACCTGTTCTCTTGAATTGCCAGGCAATTTCCTCCCCCATTTCATACAATAATTTTTCATCTTCTATTCCCCCTAAGGCCATTTGATAGGGAAACCGCACCGTACTGTCCAGACGCATCCTTAAACCCCATTCTCCGTCCAGGGAAATCATCAGGGGTACTTTGGAAACTTCCTGTAACTGGTTGGTCATTTTGGCCTGCCTTACCGGTCCTCCCTGAAAATAGATGATTCCTCCTACCCCATAATTTTTGACCAGTTGCCTGATGGAATCCTTATGTACCTGCCCTTTATTGGAATAAGCAGGAATCATGATCAACTGGGCGATCTTTTCCTCCATACTCAGGGTAGAATAGACCGAATCCGCCCAATGCCGGTACCTGGCATCCAAATAAGGGGGAGCTTCATTTTGTGAAAAAACCAAAGGACTGGTCAAAAATAGGTATGCGGTACAAATGAAAAAAAGGATGGCTCTGGAAGAAATATAAAACGGATTTTTCATAAATTGGTAAAGGTTACCTTTGATAGCGGCGCAATATTTATTTTCATTTATCGATCAACTCTTTGAAAGTTTTTGGAAAGATACCATTTTTGCCCATTGCCCCTAAATGGATTTCAGTAAAATGATGGTCATCGGGGACAAAATTTTCACATTTAAAAGGTAAATTAAGATCTCATGAGTCCACAACTCGTTTTTGGTGTCATCGCAGGCTATTTTGGGCTTTTGATTTTGATCAGCTACCTTACTTCTTTAAAATCAGACAACCTCACCTTCTACACAGGAAACAGGGAATCTCCATGGTTTCTGGTCGCTTTCGGTATGGTAGGGGCATCCCTTTCCGGGGTTACTTTTATCTCCGTTCCGGGTGAAGTGGGGACCACGAATTGGGCTTATTTGCAGTTTGTCATGGGCAATATGGTAGGTTATTTGGTCATCGCCCTGGTTTTGATTCCTTTATTTTATAAGTTAAACCTGATCTCTATCTATGAATACCTGAAAACCAGATTTGGGCACAAAACCTACCTTTCGGGATCTACCATATTTTTGATTTCACAAACCATCGGAGCCTCCTTCCGCTTATTTTTGGCAGCCACGGTTTTGCAGATTGCCTTTTTCGATGCCTTTGGTATTCCCTTTTATGTCTCTGTGTTCACCACTATGTTGCTGATCTGGTTGTATACATATAAAAGCGGTATCAAAACCATCGTTTGGACCGATACCCTCCAAACCGGTTTCCTGCTTTTGGCAGTGATCATTACCATAGTTGTAATTGCCAACCATCTGGGGAAAAGCAGTGGTGAAATGCTTGCCATCATCAAAGGAAGTGACCTTTCCAAAATCTTTGTCTGGGAGAGCAACTCCAGTCAAAACTTCTTTAAAATGTTTGCTGGGGGCATATTCATTACCATAGCCATGAATGGGTTGGATCAGAATGTGATGCAAAAAAACCTGACCTGCCGCAACCAAAAGGATGCTCAGAAAAATATTTTCTGGTTTTCCATTTCCTTTTTCCTTTCCAACCTCCTCTTCCTGGCATTAGGGGTATTGCTTTACCATTATGCTTTGGTAAACGGGCTTGCTCTGCCCGGGGCTACGGACGAACTTTTTCCCACCCTTGCCCTGAACCATTTTGGTACCCTGGCAGGTGTGGTCTTCTTGTTGGGCATTACTGCAGCGGCTTTCTCCAGCGCAGATTCTGCCCTTACCGCCCTGACTACCTCTTTTTGCATTGATATCATTGACCTCCCCTCAAAAAAAGGAGTTGATCAGGGCAGGTATCGAAAATGGATTCATATAGGATTCACCTTTATCGTATTCCTTACCATCGTGCTTTTTAATGAGGTGAACGACAGAAGCGTCGTCAGTGCAGTATTCAAAGCCGCCGGATTTACCTATGGGCCCTTGTTGGGGCTGTTTGCTTTTGGCCTGACCAATCAATTGGATATACGGGACCGATGGGTGCCTTACATCTGCCTGATCAGCCCTGCCCTGTCCTTCCTGATCGATTGGAATGCGGCCAGTTGGTTCAATGGTTTTCAATTCGGCTTTGAAATCTTGCTGGTCAATGCCGCCATTACCTATTTGGGACTGTTGATCTGCTCCAAACAGTCCCTGTCAGCGCAATAAAGTGAATGGCAACATCAACAAGGCGAAAATCATGGATAAGGTAAGCGTGACCCCAAAGCCCAACAGGCGAAAAGGCAGCAGGATCAGCCATATCAAAGGGTAAAGGACAAGCAACAAAATGGCAATGGGCCAGCAAAGTACAAAAAGAATGGCCCAAAGCACCAGTGTCGTAAATGAACTCATGGTCAGAACTTAAATGATGGTCTTCGATTTATTTTAACTACTCCATTTGAATGCCAGGTTTAAAAAGATGCTTATTATTTAGCCGTGGAAGTTTTTTAATCAATAATAAAAAATATATAGTCCGAAATCGGACAACGGAATGTCCGATGACGGGGTTGATCCCTGATTCTTGAATAATTAGCTCAGTGCCCATTCAGCTAGCTTTTTAAAGGAAATAAATAGTGGATAAAAACAGGAACCTGAACGCAGCAGTACCATTGCCGGAAATGCCCATTTATTATTTTATCAAGGCCTTGAAATGGGGTAAGTATTGAGATTGTAAAAAGGCTTGATCTTCTTGGGTCAATTTTACCGTTTTCAGGGTATTTTGAATGGCCTGCTCAGGTGTCCTGATGCCTGGAATCACCGTAGAAACACCCTTAAATCCAAGAATAAAGCTTAATGCCAATTGGGAATTGCTTATCCCGTATTTTCCTGCCAGTGGCCATACAGATTCCAGGGCATCTAAAGATTCCCCCAACAGGTCAGGTGGAAGCCTAAACCTGCGGTGGTCATCCGCAGGAAAACGGGTGGCCTTGGTAAACTTACCCGTAAGCAGCCCAAATTGAAAGGGCATCCGGGCAATCACCCCATATCCTGATCTGGCCGCCCCTTCTACGATGGGCAAAGCTTCCTGGTTTAAGATATTGAGCACCAGCTGAATTCCCTGGCCCAGGCCTTCGTCGAACAGGTAAGTGGCTTCCGGATGGGGTGCAAACGTATTCAGAGATACCCCCCAATACCGGATTTTTCCTTCTTTTTTTAATTGTTCCAAAGCCTCAATGCACCCCCCGTTTTTCAAATCGGCCACCTTGGCAGTGTGCAATTGGTAAAAATCAACGGTTTCCCTTCTGAGCCGCTTCAGACTCCCCTCACAGGAGGCCATAATGTGCTTTTTGGAGTAGTCCATGAAAATACTGCCATCTGTTTTGATCCGGTGCCCTACCTTAGTGGCCATTATGATTTCCGGGTCATCGGATAAGACCTCCCCAATCAGCTCCTCTGAATGCCCCAGCCCATAGAAGTCAGCCGTATCATAAAAATTAATTCCCTTTTCGCGGGCCTTTAACAGGGCCTTTTTGGAAGTGGCATCATCGGCCAACCCCCAGCCGATAGGGGTATCCCCTGCCATGGCAGGTCCACCAATGGCCCAGGCCCCGAATCCGATTTCACTGACGGTCAAATTGGTGTTTCCAAATTTTCTATAGTTCATGTTAGGTGTTTTTATGGTAGAATGGGTTGATTAGGAAACTGGAAAAACTACAACTCTTTAAATGATGGTATAGGTTTTCAATAAACTTACTCTTTTTATTGCTAAAAACTAAATCAAAAAACTTTCTCCCCTGGAAGTTGAACAATTTCAGGCCCTTATTCAGGTATTTGAAAAGGTATTCGAAATGGAAAATTTTCAGCTACCCTCTCTGGACCACCTCAGAAGGATATTGCAAATCCCCGGATTTATGGTTTTTGTGGCAGAACGGGAAGGCAAGGTCTTGGGGGGCTGACTGTTTATACTTTGGAGCATTACTATTCCGAAAAACGGCTTGCCCATGTCTATGACCTGGCCGTATTAGTAGAGCACCAAAGAAAAGGGATCGCAGGCAATTAATGGCTGCTGTGGTGGCCCATTGCAAAGCTGCTGGTTATGAAGAAGTGTTTGTTCAGGCAGAAAAAGTGGACCAGTATGCCCTGGACTTTTACCGCTCCCCACCAGAAAATTTCATTTTACATTCTCCAAAAGATTATCGTAATGACCAATTATTATGATTTTAAGTCATTATACTATCTAATTATCATATATTTGAAATAAAAAATGCTTAAAAGACTGTTAGAATCATCTATTAAAAACAAGATTCCAAGAGGAAAGGCAATTGTCCTTGTTGGTGCGAGGCAGGTAGGAAAAACCACTTTGCTTAAGGGTATTCTTGATGAATTTGAATATTTATTCCTAGATGGAGATGACCCAACCGTAAGAAGTTTACTATCTAACCCGAATACAGAACAGATAAGAACCCTTATCGGCGATAATAAATTAGTTTTCCTTGACGAAGCACAAAGGATACCAGGGATTGGATTAACGTTAAAAATTATCACTGACCAATTTAAACATGTTCAACTACTTGTGAGCGGTTCTTCATCATTTGATTTGGGAAATGAACTCAATGAACCATTGACCGGAAGAAAATGGGAGTACGAACTTTTCCCCATATCGTGGGAAGAATACGAAAATAATATTGGATTTTTAAAATCAGAACAACAGCTTGAAAATAGATTATTATATGGCTTCTACCCAGATGTAATTAATAACCAGGGAAATGAAAAGGAAATCCTTAAAAATCTTGTCAATAGCTACCTTTACAGAGACATTTTGGCATTTTCAGACATTAGAAAACCCGAAGTTCTTGAGAAACTATTACAAGCAC
Organism: Cyclobacteriaceae bacterium; assembly: GCA_040905165.1. Taxonomy (GTDB): domain Bacteria; phylum Bacteroidota; class Bacteroidia; order Cytophagales; family Cyclobacteriaceae; genus Cyclobacterium. The sequence continues at coordinate 41,975 of JBBDSA010000081.1, forward strand.
TAGCGCTTCAAATGGGTAGTGAAGTCAACTACAATGAAATAGCTCAAACAGTAGGCGTGAATAAAATCACTGTTCAAAATTACATTGACATATTGGAAAAAGGATCCATCGTTTTCAGATTAAACAGTTTCAGCAGAAATCTTAGGAATGAAATCAAGCAAAACCGAAAAATTTATTTCTTGGACAATGGAATACGGAACATGATTATCGGAAATTTTAATCCATTAGCATTAAGAACTGATAAAGGGGCACTTTGGGAGAACTTTTTAATTTCGGAAAGACTCAAACAAAATGGATACAAAGCCACTTTCTCAAAAATGTATTTCTGGAGAACCTTACAACAACAAGAAATTGATCTAGTGGAGGAAAGTGCTGGTGAAGTATTTGCCTATGAATTCAAATGGACCAAGAAAAAAGTAAGGTTTCCGGAAAAGTTTATTAAAACCTACAATGCAATAGCGCATTCAATTGACAGAAGTAATTTCAGAGAATTTGTAAAAATTGAAAAATAAGGTGTGACCAGGCGGGGAATTCGGTTTTTCTTTGGGAGGGAAATCACAATAACCACCTTCATCTCACTTTATTATTATTCAGTATTATATGTTTAAGCATATAAATAACTGATTTTATATAAAACTATATTTAATTGCGTATAATTTCTTATATTTAAGCATTATTATATGTTAAAACATATAATGAAACAGTTAGCAGAATTTGTTAAGGACCGTAGAAAAGGAGTCAATCTTACTCAGGAAGAATTCGCAGCGCGGTCAGGTGTTGCGCTAACGGTCGTACGGAAAATCGAACAGGGCAAAACCAATCTGAATATGGACAAGGTAAACCTGGTTCTTCGCATGTTCGGGCATGAGCTGGCTCCTGTTAAATGTAAAGATCTTATTGAATGAGGCAGGGAAAGGTATTTTATAAGGATCACCTGGCAGGCATAATCACGGAAACAAATGAAGGGGAGTATGTATTTCAATATGACAACCTCTATGTGAAGGATTATCCTGATAAGTTCATCACCTTCACTATGCCGGTTACCGATCAGCCTTACCTAGAAAAGCGACTCTTTCCCTTTTTTGAAGGGCTGATTCCCGAAGGATGGTTACTGGATATTGCCTCCGAAAATTGGAAGATCAACAAGAGTGACCGGATGGGATTGTTACTGGCATGTTGTCGGAATTGCATAGGAGCCGTGAGCGTAGCACCAATAACAGAAGCAGATGGTGAATAGATGCCTGTATTGTTATGAGCCTGTTGAAGAAGCACTGGACCTTCATTCAACCTGTTCAATGGAATTTTTTGGCGTATCGACACCGCCTGCAATAGAATATTCGCTGGATCAAATGGATGAACTGGCGAGGAATGTGGTGGAACGCAGTGTTTCCGTACCGGGTGTACAGCCAAAATTATCTTTGTCATTGGTAAAGAAAACGAGGGAAAATCCTGATACCAGGTTGACCGTAGTCGGGGCATTAGGAGGACAATATATTTTCAAACCGCCCTCTGATCGTTTTCCCAAAATGCCTGAAAACGAACATTTGACCATGCGAATGGCTGAATCGTTCGGAATTCGGGTGGTACCTTCCTCGTTGATCCGATTGGCCTCCGGAGAACTCTCCTATATAGCCAAACGTGTTGACCGGACCGAAGGTGGAGGTAAGATTCATATGATCGATATGTTTCAGATCACGGAGGCCTTTGACAAGTATAAAAGCTCCATGGAGAAGGTAGGGAAGGCGCTCGGCAGCTATTCCGAAAACACCATGCTGGATAAGGTTTTCTACTTTGAATTAGTCCTATTCTGCTTTCTTACCGGCAACAATGATATGCATTTGAAGAATTTTTCTATGATTGAAAGTCCTTCCGGATGGGTATTGGCCCTGGCAAAATAAAAATACTTATATTGTATCACCATGGCCACCAAAGCACCAAAAAATCAACAGAAGGAACCCTTTACAGTTTATGGCAGGTATTCTTATGCGGATTACCTAACATGGAAGGTGGATGGCATGGTGGAGTTGATCAAGGAGAAACCATTTTAAAAAAAGGGTGGTTATAAAGTATCCTCTCCGGCATTAAAAAAATTTGCCAATGAAGCCCTATTCCGAACCGAAAATAAAAGTACCCCGATTCCATGAGGATAATGGCTTTTATACGAGTAAGAAGCGGTCTTTCAACATGTCCCGGATAAAGGGCAAGCACACCCAACCTGAAAAGCTCCTCAAAAAAGCACTTTGGCATGCGGGGCTGCGGCACCGCAGCAACAGCCGGAAGCTTCCCGGTAAGCCGGACATCAGCTTTCTCAAGTACAAGCTGCTGGTCTTTGTCGACGGGGCATTTTGGCATGGACATGATTGGGAAAACAAAAAGGAAAGCATCAAATCCAACCGGGGCTTCTGGCTCCCCAAAATCGAACGCAACCGGCAAAGGGACCGGGAGATCAACCAATACTATTGGTCCCAAGGCTGGACAGTGCTCAGGTTTTGGGATTTTGAGGTAAAAAAGGAATTGGGGGCTTGTGTGAAAAGGGTGATGGATGAGGTTATCTTTTGAGCTGTATAACTGCGAATTGGGTTTTGGAGTTTTAGGGAGTTGGAGGCCCGCTATGTGCCAATTTACAAGTAAGTTACCAGTTTATTGAATAAAAAAATAGGAGCAAAATTCATGAGTATTTGAAATGTGGGCTACGGCTTTTGGAGCGGAGAAATGAGAGGAAAATTCGCTTTGATTTAATTATTCAAATAATACTTCTTCCATATAACAATCTAAAAACTCTTCTGTGATACCTTTTAATTTCCTATTTTGGCATAAAGCATATAACTCTTCTACTGCAGAATAGGGAAAAAACCTAACATTTAAATCTTTAAACTGTGGTTTATTGGCCTCTTGAACTACTTTTTTCCGGTCATCATCAGCAGCAACCACAACATACCTTGTGAGAAATGGAGGAAATCTTTCTTTAAAATTTTTCATTCTGGTCAAGCCGCTTGTGACCCCTGTGGAATGCTCAACTTCCATAACTGCTGGCATTAATCTACTATTTTTGAACCAAATGCAGTCTATAAGTAACGCGGCCTTAATTGCATCACTATGAGATTTAATCAAAATCTCATCCTCAAGTCTTGATATTATACCTTCATATTCTCCCAGGCGTTTGTTCTGGTATAAAATACCTTTATCGTTTTGTGCTACCCAGGTTCTGTAACCAAGCTGTTTTCCAATAAAATACAGGGCAATCTGTATTTGGGCATGTCTTCGCTGTATGTCTATATTTAACTGCTGGTTTTTTGAGTTATCAGGCAATATTAAGGCTTCGTAGTAAACTTCCAATGCGGGTATCTCTGAAATTACAACATCGGTATCCACTTTGATGGTTGATCCAAGGGGATGAGGATCATTTGGATTCCAAAGAAGATGTTTATGACCTACCTTCACCTTGGTTTTAGAATTGATACTTTCAATTCTGCCAGGATAACAGTAAAAAAATTGAGGGGTATGTGCAAGAAGCGTTTCTAATACAGAACGGGTATTATAACTAGCCCCGAAAATCCGGTCCATATTTATTGGCTGACCCGGTTTAAGAGAATTTGCAAGTCTCCAAATCATTTGACTGGAAATGGATACGGAGGGTCTGCCTTCAAATGACTCACCCTTAGAAGGATCGCATCGCCTAATTTTTATCGGACCTTCAGGAAGTTCAACATGATCAATTTGAATAAGCCCTTTGTTCTTCGGATTCAAGTACTGATAACTGTTTTGCTTCGGTAGCTGGTTGATAAATGCTACCAGGTTTTGAGCCGTTAACTTCTCCATTTAACATAGGTTTGAAATCTGGGATTAAACTACTTACAAAATTAAGAATGGTAACAGCTAACCCTTTACCAGCCAAAAAAGGCACACCATTACCGATAGACTTAAAGGCATTGGTAAGTGTGGTATTTTGAGGTATCACAAATTCCTTTGGCAACGATTGTAGGGACAAGGCTTCTGCAACAGAAATCCTCCTGGCTTTATAGGGGTGTAAATGAACTTCATTATTTCCGTATGCAGCTGTAGGGCTAAACCTCCACCTATGTAGGCGCTTATAAGATTTTTTTTTGTCGTCACCCTCTTGTATATTCTGAAATTTTATTAATCCAGCCTTTGGCTTAAAGTACATATTGGAATTGGGGTGTTGGGTAACCCCATTTTTATTAAACCAGTGTTCCACTGTCAACTCTAACGGAACATCATTTGGTTTAGGAACAATTCCATTTTCATTAAATGGATGTGTTTTCCCCCAGGGTAAAGAAAAAATATTCTTCTTATCATGTAATCTTGCATAGTTCCAATCAAAATTCCAAAGAAAGGAGGTTCCATTACCCTCATACTTATTATTTTTGAGAAAATCCCTATGGAACCCAATCAAAATGATCCTATCTCTATCCTGAGGTGCACCATATTCAATTGCATTAATCAAACGTTCAGTTAGCATAAAGCCACTTTGGATTAACTTCTCCTTCAAAGATTCGTAAAACTGACGGTGTTTTTTTGTTCTCCATAAACCTTTAACATTTTCGAAAAGAAAAAAATCAGGCTTTGTCTGGCAGACAAGGTTAATATAAGTACCCGAAAGTCGTCCATTTTCCCCTTCCTGACCCTTATTTTTCCCTCCAACTGAAAAATCCGGACAAGGTGGTCCGCCGATAAAACCAGTAACTGAAAATTTTAATTTACTTTGAGCCAATTCAGCCTTGAGTTCATTCATTTTTTTTGGCTGAAGGAATTCCTCAATATTCATTACATGGTGTCCGTGCAGAGGTTCTGGTATTCGCATACTTTTTCTGGCCCCGATGTAAATATCCATGAAAGGTTGATGATATTCATTGACGAAAAGCGTTTCAAATCCGCTTGTCTGCTCAAAACCAAGGTCTAAAAATCCTGCACCAGCAAAAAAAGAAAATATTCCTATTTTATCCCCCATAACAATTTTTAAATTAACATATAAATCTATTAAAATATAAATTAGGATGAAAAGGAAATATCACATAATAAAACTACACAAATTGAATCCATTCAATTTTAAATCAAAAATGGAAAGCATGCGATATGCTCAAAATGGTCGGTAAAGAATTCTTTGCAAAACCCTACGTCGAGGATATGCATTTTCATCCAAAAGGTGGATGGTATCCCTAATTGAGAAGAGGGATTAGGTTTTTAGGAAAATTATTGGGACTGGAAGCCTCTTTTTGTGTTTTCAAATTTGGAACGGGATAGGTTTGGCTTATTTTCCTGCGGTAAAATCTTAATGGGTAAAAATGCTATTCCCTGGAATATGCTAAAAGTTAGTAAACCGGACCAGTTAAAAATTAAAAATTTTGCATCCTCCCTCAACACACCTCTCCTTTCTTCCGTCTAGACATCAAAACCAAATAAAAATATCCATGAAAACAACCGTACTTACTTTTGTCTTTGGCCTGCTGCTTTTTTCCTGTATGGATAATGAGGATCTCTCGGCGCTCACTTCCGGTCCTGTGCCTGTGGGCAACTGGAGCAACCTGGAATACCAAGAAAATGGTCTTGCAATGCAAAAGGTAAATCAACTTCAGGAAAACACCTATGGCTACCGTTTTTTCAGCAACGGAAAATTGATCCACCGGGCCAACAGCGGTTTTTGTGGTACCCCTCCTATCGTCACGGCTGATTATGAAGGTACTTGGCAAAGGAATGGTGATATCCTTATCCTTTCTGCCCCCTTTTGGGGAGGGACCCAAATTCAGGAATGGAAAATTACCAGTGCTGCAGGAGGCACCTTACAGGTAGAGGTGCTCAGTAGCGAATTGCAAATGCAGGAATAGAACGTAATCCGCTAGCTTTTTATGTAAATTTTAGGGTATAATTGGATAGTGTACCCAAACATATTGCTCCGCGGGATTTGCAATCCCGTGGCCCAGATATTTGGGATTTGTAATCCCCTTTCTGATCTCCCAGCCTAAATTTAAGCTTTTCACAATTGGATATTCATCAACCAATTTGGGTATCGAATTTACCTCCGGCAATACCTATCTGATTGGGACTTGAAAGGTCCTTCTCATAAATTCTGGTTTGCAAAACGTTTAATCAAAAATTCCATACTTGGGGCAACACCCGCTCTATGGTGCGTTGTCCTTACCCAAAAGCAATTTTGAATTGATTATAATACCTATTAGCTAATTTTTTTTACTTTTTTCATTTTTAAGCATATTAATAGTATTATAATACAAACTGCCCACTAACGGCTTTTAGAATGTGGGGGAAGAGAAAATCTAATAAATTCCTGCATTGACTCCTGCCTTTGATTGGCATTTAAGAGGTTATACTTAACCATCTCTTTATCCTAAATCACCGTTGTTAAACTGGTATTTTTCTGGTATATTCCGATCATGAACTTATCAATTTTAGAAATTTATCGGAATAAAAATAAAATTCCGGAAAGGAATTTGTAAAGATGAGGGATTTATTTTTGTGATTTACGAAATATAAAACCAAAACGCCATATTAAGTTCTAGCCGTTGAATTATATCTAAATGCTATACAAAGAAGATTTTAAAAATTGGGTTTTAAATAATTTAACTGAAAAATCAAATGCTGGACCGTCTTATATTACATCATTGGAATGGTTGTCTGAAAGATTTTATGAAAAAGGGAGAATTAGTAAAAAATCCATTTTTGAAATTGATGATATTCATCTTATCAAAGAGCTACATTCAGAGGTTAAAAATTTACAACGTGATAAATCCTCCTACATTTATAATTCTAAAGCTCCTTCTTATGGAGAAAGATTTTTTTATTCTGCCAGTTTAGCTAAATATAAAGAGTTTTTAGAGCAGAGGTCGAAAAACCAAAACATTGAGAGAATGTCAAAATTTGAAATAGAATATTTTGGGGAAAATATCCTTTTATCAGGTCTAAAATTTAAAAACGAATTACTTATAAGATTCACCGCCTCACTCCTTACCAAACCCTTTGTTATTCTCACCGGACTTTCCGGTTCAGGAAAAACCAAATTGGCCCAGGCTTTTGTACAATGGATCTGTCAGGAGGACAGTCAGTATCGGATTATACCAGTGGGGGCCGACTGGACCAATCGTGAACCTTTGCTAGGCTATCCCAATGCCCTGAAACCGGAGGAATATGTAAAGCCCGACAATGGTGTACTGGGATTAATTATTAAGGCTAATAATCAACCGGATTTGCCACACTTTTTGATCCTGGATGAAATGAACCTAAGCCATGTGGAGCGGTACTTTGCCGATTTCCTGAGTGTGATGGAGTCAAAGGAAGAAATTCCACTTTATGCTGAAGGGACAGTAGACAATGGTGTTCCAGCTAAACTTCGTCTACCTCTGAATCTGTTTATCATAGGAACAGTAAACATTGATGAAACCACCAACATGTTCAGTCCGAAAGTATTGGACAGGGCCAATACCATTGAGTTTCGGGTTACAAAGGAAGAAATGAAGAACTTCTTTGGTAATATCAAAGAAATAAACATGGAAGCACTGAATGCCAAAGGTGCCGGCATGGCCAAAAGCTTTTTGGAAATGGCCTCCAATAAAACCTTTGCTACACAAGATATTGAAACCATCACCGGTGCATTGGTTCAATTTTTTGGTGAGTTAAAGAAAACCGGTGCTGAATTTGGCTACCGCAGCGCTACAGAAATTCTGCGCCTGATACATCAGCTGAGTGCATTGGATGAAAACCTGAGCACCAATGAGAAAATTGACATTGCCATCATTCAAAAATTATTACCAAAGTTGCATGGATCCCGAAGAAAGCTCTGCCCGGTTTTAGAAACCCTAGGTTCATTCTGCCTTTTAGAGGAAATGAATTTATTAAGGGATGTTTTCCAAAAGGATGATTTTGATTTTAAGGGTTCAATTGTAGTGTATCCTCTTTCTCTTGAAAAAATCTCCCGTATGTACAAGAGTGCGATAGACAATGGATTTGCAAGTTTTGCAGAAGCATAAGAAATGAAATCAGTATCAAACATAGAAATCAACTTGAATTCAGTCAGGGAAGGCTTGCGACTCTGGATTGATTCCCGCAGGTCAGATTCTTTATTTGATGCAGAGGGAAACGCCAAAGAAAACAATGAAGCAAGATTTCAACTAGTTGAGGGCTGTTATTATGATTATCAATTCAGTGACCCTGACTTTATTCTTGGTGATATTGGTGAAAATATTATTCAGCAACACATTCGAGCGACAAACTTGGGAACTATTGCACCCAATATTTTTGTAGGCACACTTTCAATACCGGTAATTGAAATAGGTATATCAGAAGAACGAAGCAAAATAGAGCTGGAAGTACAATCCATAAAATCCGGCTATAGGGATGATTATCGCGATATGCTGGAGTTGATCACAGAAAAATGTACCGATTTACTGCTTCAGGCTAATTCGCCAGTTTCGCATTATTTTGAGATTGATTACACTCAAGACAGTCAGACGCTTTACCAACGGTTTGCCTTTATCAAGTCCGTTATTGGCACAGATGAATTTGCAGATGCCGTTCATAGAATTGTAACTATGCCTGTTACCAAATGGGCAGCAACAACTGAAAGCAGGGATATCAGGAATACAAGAAGGTTTTCGAACGCAAATATTAAAGAAATACTTAAAGGTGGAAATCGTGCGAAACTGCCGGACAACCACTTTTTAAAAGGCTATGGCATTGAAACCCTGCCGGAAAGAATAACTTCGGTACGCAAAACAGATTCGGTTGACACACCGGAAAACCGATTTGTGAAACATGCCCTTGAATCCTTTCTAAAATTTTGCATTGAAATCAACAAAAAAGCTATAAAAAACGGTCATATCAAATTGCGTAAGGAGTCAGACATCCTGATCCATGAATTAGAAAGTCAGTTGCACCATACTGTCTTTAAAGACATCTCTGTTCCAACTACCTTAAAATTGAACAGCCCTGTCCTGCAAAGAAAAGAAGGTTACCGGGAAGTATTGCGTGTATGGCTCATGTTTGACCTTGCGGCTAAGCTGATATGGAAAGGTGGTAATGATGTATATGGTGCCGGCAAAAAGGATATTGCCACCTTATATGAATACTGGCTTTTTTTCAAATTGCTTGAATTACTTCAGGAAATTTTTAAAATAGACCCTAAGGATATTTCAGATTTAATTCAACCTACAACCGATGGTTTAAGTCTTCAAATTAAACAGGGCAAATCCACCCCTTTGATTGGAATTTATGATTCCGGAAGCAGAAAACTTAGTATCAGATTTAACTATAATCGTTCTTTCTCCGGAAAAAAATCTTTTCCGGACTCCGGTAGCTGGACCACTTCATTAAGACCTGATTATACACTCTCATTCTGGCCATTCGGAATTACGGAAGATCAAGCTGAAAAGCAGGAGCTGATTGTTCATGTTCACTTCGATGCAAAATACAAAGTTGCCAACCTTTGGGACTTTCCCAATCAAAATTTAGAGGATGAGCTTGATAAAGAAAAGACAGAAAACCGCAAAGGTATATACAAAAACGCAGACCTTCTGAAAATGCATGCCTACAAGGATGCCATCAGAAGAACGGGGGGAGCCTATGTATTATATCCGGGAGATAAAGCCATCAACCATAAAGGTTTTCACGAAATTATTCCGGGCCTTGGCGCATTTCCGGTACGTCCTTCTAAAACAGACAGTGGTATTGGCGCATTGAAAGCCTTTATTCTGGAAATCATTGCCCATTTTATTAACAGGACTTCCCAAAGAGAAAAAATTGCTTTTAGGCATTATGATATCTACAAAAATCTTCCGGATTCAAAAAATAGGATTGAAGACCCGTTACCTGAAGCTTTTAACAACAACAGGGACTTACTTCCAGATGATACATTTGTTTTGGTTGGATTTTACAATTCATCAAATCAACATGAATGGATAAAAAGAAACAGGCTTTATAATTTTAGAATGGGGTCAATATCACGCTCACTTGTTTTGGATAAAGAAACTGTAAGTTCAAAATATTTGCTCCTACATACAAAGGGTGATACTTTTTCGGGAGATTTTTGGAGAATTGTAGGTAAAGGCCCAAAGATATATTCTAAAGAGGATATGAAAAGAAAAAAATACCCTAAGTCTGTAACTGAAATGCATGATTATTATCTTGTTTTAGAAATTGAGCCAGTTACAGACCCCGAATTTGAAAATGCGAAATGGGATTTTAGGAAACTAACAAACGCTTTATCGGGAAGGGCTTCTGCATTTCCTTTTACAGCCAGCCTGACTGAATTGATGAGAAACAAAATTAAATAATTAGATTTTTCCACCAGGAATAATTGATAAGTGTTTTATCAAATGAGAAAAATTGTTTATTACGTTGCCAGTTCTTTGGACGGATTTATATCAGGTATGAATGAGGATGTAAGTGGATTTGTTGGGACTGGGAATGGTGTGGATCAGTATTTGTCAGACCTGACCCATTTTGACACTGTCATTATGGGAAGGAAAACCTATGAATTTGGTTATAAGTATGGGCTTCAACCAGGACAACTGGCTTATCCTCATATGAAACATTATATTTTCGCTGACCAATTCCAACTTGAAAATCCGGATCCTAAAATTCAGGTAAAGAAAATAGACCTTCAGGAAATAGAAGCCATTCAAAACCATGAAGGGACCGACATCTACCTATGTGGTGGCGGAGAATTTGCAGGTTGGCTTTTAGACCATCAAAAAATTGATAGACTTAAACTGAAACTAAATCCTCTGATATTAGGCCGAGGAATAAAGCTTTTTGGCAAGTCCACCAAAAACCACCATCTTCAACTATTGGACACAACAGCATACGAAAACGGTTTGCAATTTATGACTTATCGAATCAACTATTGAATTGAAAAAATAAATCAGAAATAAATTAAATAAACCACCTGCCCTGCCTGCATTATCAGCAGGATATTGAAATGAGGGACCATTCTCACCAAAAATATTGTTATCTTTACCCCCAAAATAAGTTCTTTACTTTATTTCTTCATCAACCGGAAAAGGTTATACTTAGCTGTGTATTAATAGGGAATCGTGTGAAAATCACGAACTGTCGCGCAACTGTTAAGTAACACCCAAGGTTTTTACCCTAGCTATGTCCACTGTTCTTACCAAAGAATGGGAAGGGCGGTAAAAACTGTTACAAGTCAGGAGACCTGCCTGTTCCGACCTGTCCTCAGACAGAATTGACAATGTTTTCGCGAATTGAAGCTTAATGTCAGACAGATGCGTACCTACAAAAGGATCAATGTCCTTCCTTGGGATCTTTAGGCCTTGCCGTTTCTGTATGCATTTTCTTTGCTTCAATTACTTTTTTAACGGACATTGTGAAGTTCAGCAAAAGAACTTTTAACTCATTGTTTATTCATAAAAAAAAGTTAAAAGTACATGCAAACACACAACCTCGGCTACCCGCGAATTGGTAGCAAAAGAGCACTCAAAAAAGCCTGCGAGCAATATTGGTCAGGCAAAATTTCCGTCAATGAACTGCAAAGGGTGGGAAGTGCCATCCGCCAGCACAACTGGCAGCTGCAAAAAGAGGCAGGAATTGATTTAATTCCCTCTAATGACTTTTCATTTTATGACCAGGTGTTGGACCTGTCTTTAACTGTGGGTGCCATCCCAGCTCGTTATCATGAAGTCATATTGAACCAATCCAAGACGGAACTTGACCTTTATTTTGCCATGGCCAGGGGTTTTCAACGAGATGGTATTGACATTACAGCCATGGAAATGACCAAATGGTTTGATACCAACTACCACTACATCGTTCCGGAATTTCACAAGGATCAACAATTCAAATTATTCTCTACCAAAATCATCGACGAGTTTAGGGAGGCCCAAAATGCAGGAATAACAACCAAGCCTGTTATTATCGGTCCCGTTTCTTATTTATTGTTGGGTAAAGAGAAGGAAAGGGGATTTGACCGACTGGATTTAATCAAAAACCTGATGCCCATTTATCTGGATATTTTGAAAGAGTTGGAAGCCCAAAATGTAACCTGGGTGCAGTTTGACGAACCCTTTTTAGCAATGGATCTAAGCGACCAGGCAAAGGCGGCCTTTCAATACGTGTATGACGAAATCAAGAAAGCATTTCCTGCCCTCAAAACCATAGTAACTACCTATTTCGAAGGACTGAGAGATAACCTGTCCTTAGCGGCATCTTTGCCAGTTTGTGCTTTGCATATTGATTTGATACGCTGCCCTGAACAGTTGGAGGAGGTTCTGAATGCCCTACCGGAAAAAGTTACCCTTTCATTGGGAGTAGTTGACGGCCGAAATATTTGGAAAAATGATTTTCAACAATCATTGACCCTCATTAACAAAGCCATTGCTAGAATCGGTAGTGACCGTATATTTATTGCACCATCCTGCTCCTTGATTCATGCTCCCTGCGATTTGGATTTTGAAACCGAACTCGATCATGAAATAAAACAATGGCTTGCTTTTTCCCGGCAAAAGCTGGATGAAGTGGTCACGCTTCAACAATTGGCAAACCCCAATGACCTGCCTTCCCAAACCTCAGCCCAGAAAAGAAAACAAACCGCTTTGGAAAAGCTAAATGCCAATCAGCTTGCCATTGAAAGCCGTAAAGTATCCAAATTGATCCACAATGATAAAGTAAAGCAACGGGTAGCCGGGCTTACTGAAGCCGATGCCAAACGTCAGAATAGTTTTTCCCTTCGAAAAATTAAACAGCACAAATCCCTTAACCTGCCCTTGTTCCCCACCACCACCATCGGATCCTTTCCGCAGACCGCCGAAGTCCGGGCATGGAGAGCAAACTTGAAAAAGGCAGCCATCACAGCGGCACAATATGACAAATTTGTAAAGGAGGAAACGAAAAAAGCCATTCGCTGGCAGGAAGAAATTGGCATTGATGTATTGGTTCACGGAGAATTTGAACGCAACGACATGGTGGAATATTTCGGTGAGCAGTTAAACGGTTTTGCCTTTACCAAATACGGTTGGGTGCAAAGCTATGGCAGCCGCTGTGTGAAACCGCCCATCATTTTTGGCGATGTACACCGTCCCCATACCATGACCGTAGCCTGGTCGGCCTATGCCCAATCCTTGACCAAGAAGCCTGTAAAAGGGATGTTGACCGGACCGGTTACCATATTGCAATGGTCATTTGTCCGCAACGACCAGTCCCGCTCACAAACCTGCACACAAATAGCGCTGGCGATTCGTGATGAGGTAAATGACTTGGAAAAAGCAGGTATCAAAATCATTCAGATTGATGAACCCGCCCTTCGTGAAGGCTTGCCATTAAGGAAAGTTGATTGGCAGGAATATTTAAAGTGGGCGGTTAGGGCCTTTAGAATTTCAGCGTCTGGCGTGCAAGATGAAACCCAGATCCATACCCACATGTGTTATTCAGAGTTTAACGACATCATTCAGCATATTGCAGACATGGATGCAGATGTAATCACGATTGAATGTTCCCGTTCACAAATGGAATTGTTGGATGCCTTTGCCGACTTCCAATACCCAAATGATATCGGCCCAGGCGTGTATGATATTCATTCTCCAAGGGTGCCCTCAAGAAAAGAAATGGTAAACCTTTTGGAAAAAGCCAAGGTTGTTATTCCAGCCAGACAATTATGGGTAAATCCTGATTGTGGACTTAAAACACGCCAATGGGATGAAACCAAAAAAGCATTGGTGGAAATGGTGGCAGCAGCAAAAGCGTTACGCCAGGCTGAAAAGGAAAAACTGGTATAATCATTAAACAAGCAGCCGAATGGCTGTTTGTTTATTCAAGGTATTTTTCGCATTATGGAGGCTATCTTTTCATAATGCTTAATGGTTTTTCTTTTTTATTAAAAATATTGACCAAATTGAGTTGGGATGCGATTGCTATAGGGCTTCACCACCGAAGTCTAAAAAATATACTGAAGGGCCTTGGAATCGATAACAGTTTTTCTACTACCCTTGTAAACTACAGGAGGAACAATGATTAGAATTCTGCCATGATTCAGGTACCTTGTAAAAAAAAGAATTAAATATGAAGTTTAAAATAAAAATCAAGGATCTTAGCTCCGTAGACGAAATACCCAGCTATTGGACAGAGGCCGATTATATCATCCTGCTGGAGAAAATGGATTTCCCTGGTGCCAAGGACGCTAAAAAAGAGAATTTAAGGGAGTTGCTGATGATGGCCATTACGGATTTTGAACCCTCTGAAGCTGCAGCCATTATTCTGGATTATAAATTGTCAGAACAATTAAATGAAGGGCAAATTCAACAAATTTCCCACGATATGTTGATCGACAAAATTGCGGAAGAATATCCGAAAATAGAACTACAGGCCACCCTTTACCATATCAATCAGCTTTTATACAAGGCTTTCAATGGAAAATTTCCCAATACAAAGGCCAGCATCATTGAAATGGCCATCCAACCTATTGACGAGGCCAATCAAATGCCCATTACAAAAGAAATGGTGCTGAAATTACTCTCCCCTGCCTTTTCCGACAGGAACCTAATCAAAAGATTATTTGGGGAAAAATTGGAAAGTGATGCTCCTTTTGAGGAGGCAGAGGGTATTGTATGGGATTTAAAAAGTAAAGGCAGCGGAAATTATGAGCTTTTAACCTCTTCCTATTGGATCGGTGAAGAAGACATTGTGAAGGACGAATATGAGGCTGAATGGTCCGAAGAGGAGGAGGATGAATGATAACCTGAGCAATGCTATCAAAAAGTAAAGCTTCTTTCCTTTTTCAAAGCTGGAAAATTAAAAAAAAGGGGCTAAGCCCCTTTTTTACTTGACCACAGTGGTGGTGGTAGGAGAATAAATTCCAAAAGTAAGGGCATTGATCAGTCCATCCACAAATGAATGTTGGATGGTCACCTGATAATCCTGGGCATCCCCTGCCAGTTTAACAGGATCTGCGGTTTTTACCGGTGCCAGCCCATATACCAGGTAGTGGCTACGGTCTTTTACTTCAATTCCCGTTTTGGGACCTTGACCTACCGTATAGGACTGTGTGTAACATGAAGTCAAAAGCCCTCCTAATAGTGCGGAAATGGCTAAATTAAAAATCACTTTTTTCATGGTCCAGATCTTCAATTAAGGATTTGTCAAAAATTTAAAGCTGCAGCCTCTTCAGAAACTGCAGCTTTCAGAATCAAATGTGAATAAGGTGACCCAACATTATACAGGAAGTAAGCCATTCTCCTTCCTATAGGCTGGTGGATGAATCATTTTTTGAAGATGACTTCTTGCTCGGCTCAATTGGGATTTAGAGGTGTTTTCACTTATCGCCAGTTTCTTGGCGATTTCCTGATGAGAATAACCTTCAATGGCATACAACTTAAAAACCGTCCGGTATCCAGATGGTAGGCTATCCACCAATTTCATCAGATCCTCTACTGCCAAATCATCCGAAGGAAGTGAATGGGCTGAAGGGGGAATAATGCCATCAATACCTATCTCACGATAAAGGTTCTTTTCCTTTTCCAGGTACATCAGACATTCGTTGACCATGATCCTCCTGATCCAACCTCCAAAACTTCCTGTTCCATTAAATTGGTGTATGCGATCAAATACTTTCATAAAACCCACAATTAATATATCCTCCGCAGTAGCCATTTCTCTCACATACCGGAGGCATAATGTATACATATTTCCTGAAAATCTTTTATATACCTCTTTTTGAAAATGGGGATCTTGTTTCAGGCATCCCTGAATTAATTCACTATCGGATAATTTTTTTTCCGTCTTCATATCTTAAATAATATTGATTAAAAATAGCCCGGATTGGACAATACAAATTTCGCCAAGTTGGGATTTACATAAAATCACATAAACAGGTGGTAATTAATCAGGTAAAAGACATTTCTGTCTTCATCCTCACACAAAATGGTCTTTTTTGATGGCCTTTTCTTTACTACCGGTTTTTGAAAAAAATAAATTAAAAATAAAATTCTGGACCTATTATTTAAAGGGTTTGGGAACGGATCATCATTTTTGAATTAAACAATTCTGTCTCGGAATGCTTTTGCTACCGCTTCGGATTTAGAATTGACATGAAGTTTTTCATATATTTTTTTAATATGGCTTCGAACGGTGTCCATGGCGATAAACATCTCTGCAGCGATCATCTTATAGGAATACCCTTTCACCAAAAATTGTAATACCTGTTTTTCCCTCCCCGACAGATGATAATCGTTATTGGCAGGGATATTAATCAAGGAAAACATTTTTAGCACTTGAGCGGCTACAGTGGCAGTCATCGGTGCCCCACCCGTAGATGCTTCCAGTAAATATTCCAATAATTTTGCAGGTGGCGTTTTTTTAAGAATGTAACCATTTGCACCATTCTGTAAAGCTTCAAAAATATTTTTATTATCATCAAAAACGGTTAACATGAGGATACTTACCTCGGTATTTTGTTTCCGGACAATTTTCAATCCTTCCAGCCCATTTATTCCAGGCATATCAATATCCATTAATATCACATTGGGTTTGTAGGCCCCCACTTCATAAGTGATATTATTACAGTTTTTGAATGCCCCCATTACCTGAAAGCCTTCGGTTCCATCTATCAGCATGGTCAAACCTTCACGAAGTTGAGGGTTATCCTCATATATCAACACTTTTACCATTTTTATAAATTTTTTATACAAAATTAATTGAGGAGAGAGCGACATTCAATCACATATATAGGTGAAATGTACCTCAAAAGGACCCTATCCAAAAGGTAACATTTAATATTTAAACCCTCACCGACAATAATACTTCGGTTCCATTTCCGATTTCAGAAATGATGTTGAGTTTGGCTCCCATGTTTAATTTCACTTTTTCCACTCCTGGATCCAGGTCAAAACAAAACTCGATGTTTTTAGCCTCCAGGGCATTGGTGGAAAATTCCCTCATCCTGGCGATCACCCTCTCCATATTATCATTTTGTGGTTTTATGCTCCAAACGATATCATCCATAGCTTCCATCATCCTTTGACTATTATCTGAAATTTTTGATATAAATTCACTCGCCTTCACCGGTTCTGTATGCAATTTTGTTTTGGCCATTGAGCTCAATATATTAATGGTACTTAAAGTAGATCCCATATCATCATGAAGGTCCCTGGCGACCCTGTTTCTTATCTTCATTACCGCAAGAATGCGGTTAATATGCAGCCTGTACATGATCCCCACGATGGCTATCACCAAAGCTGCCATAATTAATCTGAACCACCAGGTCCCATGAAAAGGAGGCTTGATTTGAAAATCAAAAGATCCTATGGACGAGGAAAGGCCTTCTTCATTCTCACTTCTGTAGGTGAGTGTATAAGCGCCTGGAGGCAAAAGAGAATAAACCGCCATATTGGATGGGCTACCTGGCTGCCAATCTGCGTCAATTCCCGATAGTTTATAATAATATTTTAGCTTTTCCTGATGGATGAAGCTTAAGGTACTGAAGTAAAAAGTGAAGGCATTTTGATCATGTGAAAAAGTCCTTTTTTCCTCCGTGTTTAAGGAATCTACAAACAAAAGATGGTCAAATAACTTAATATTGGTAAGGGTGGGCCGGTCAGGTTTGATGGAGGCATTGAAATGAGACGGGCTAAAGGCGGTCAAGGACTGGTAGCCCGTGAATATAATTCTTCCATCAGAGGTTACCGCCCCTCCTTTCCCCTCTAAGCCCAGGAACCGAAAGCTTTCCTTTTGACCATATTGGGTAAATTTGTTTTGAAAATAATGGTACCGGCAGATTCCGTTTGGTGTAAATATCCATAGAAAACCATCACCGTCTACCTGCATATTGAGGATATTGTTACTGATCAAACCATCTGCATAAGACAATACCCTGTTTTCGCCAGATTCTACATTATAGGCATTTAGCAAATCGGATCCAAAGTGATGGTCTCCAAAGTCATAGCACCAGGGGAATAATTTTCTGATCTTTCATTAAAAGAACCAAACCTTTGATGAGGATTCCAAAAAACCAGCCAATGGTTTCTGCTTTTATCGATAAAATAATCAGCTACCTGTACCAAATTAGGATCATCCAAAAATGGAAGATGTAAGGGGTTATTACCCTTGTGGTAGGTTTTTCCTGCATAAAAATCAAATACTGCCAAGCCTTCTTCACAACCGATCCAAAAATATCCTGTCTGGGTATCTTCGAATAGGGTGTTGGGATGATAGTCAACGGGGATTTGAATAGGCAGGTTCTTTTCTGAAAAAACACCCTTTTCCTGATCATAATACAATAGCTTATTTCTCCGGAGAATCACATAAATATTTCCCCTGCTATCCATCCATAATTTTTCTCCCCTATACCTGTCTTCCGGCTTTTCAAAAGGAATGCTGTAAAAACTTAAATCTGACAGTCACTTTTGAAAATGCCCGCCAAATTTCAGATGGGAAATTCCAAGGAGTTGTTCATACCCACCCCTCTGCGCAATTTCACAACCAGAAATTACCGAATGGAAAGGTAAATGTGACCGGAGTTGTGGGAGACTGCAACAGGATATTGCCCCAGATTTATCATGAAGACATTTTTGTTATTCCATAATCATTCAAAAAAAATACGTCACCGAAAACGAATTTCAATTTAAAGGTTTTATGAAGATTATTGCCTATTTTATGCCCGGTGCTTTTAAGAAACAGTCCATGAAATATTTGAAGGATTTTAAAAAATTTGCAGAAAGTAACTGAAACCATACCACCTTCTCTGTATCTTCAACCAACCTGAAAGATAGAAACAGGGATAAGCAGGGCGTATGGCAATTACACACCACCCACGTACAGTTCAACCCTTACCAGGGTTGGGTAAATCAGGCGGCTCTTCCTTATCCGTGGGTTGGCACCCACGGTTGTTGTGTCGGCCTTCCAGGCCTGTATCCAAGGCGATCCCGATCAATCAGGTAAGCCTGATGCATTTTTCCATACATACCATTCTTTTCACAATAACAAAACCGAAGCCTGGAGGGCTTCAACAGTAATAACCCCGGGTTCAACCCGTGGACCGAGACACAACAACCGCACATCTTCCACAACCCCAAAGAAGTATTGAAACAATGGATTTTAGCTTTCAATAAAGCGGATGTGGCAATGATTACAGACCTGTGGGATAAACTTTCATTTTTAAAACTACATCATTTGCCCAAAGCGTAAATGCTTTTTTTCATGGAATTTTTTATAAACCTGGAACTGTGGGCAGAATAATATGACTTGGGCGCGGACCTCCATGGTAGATGGTCTGTAGTGCGGTACGTATTTCATCGCTGCTTCCCAATGGTTTGCCGGTATTCGGATTTCTGTCAAACTGAGGAAAATTGCTGGAGGTGATGTCAATTCGAATCCTGTGTCCCGGGAGAAAAACATTGGCAGTACCGGTCATTTCTATTTCAAACTCATAAACCTGGTTAGGGGTCAGAAGGTTGATTTTATCCAATCCATCATTAAATTTTGCCCGGAGAATTCCCTCTGAAATGGGAATGGCTTTTCCATCTGGAAAAACATCCACTAATTTTACCATCCAGTCTGTATCCAGCCCATCTGTTGATGCATGAAGTTTCATTTTCACCGGGCCTGCTATGGTTATGGATTCTGAGAGGAAATCCCCTGTATATACCAATACATCATTCCTTCTTTCCAATATCCTTTGGTCTTTTGGTCCTGCTATAGTGGGGGTACCACAGCAGTTGTTTCCGCCATAGGTAGGTACTGGATGGTTGGGATCATATACATAAGTATCCTTTCCCTCCTTGCCAGGTTTTTCAAATGTTAACATTCCACCACCTCTAAGGGAATTGGCAGAAGATTCTGCTTGAAGGTAAAGTGCTTTATAATTGGTTTCCGGGATTGGCCAGTCATTTTCCGATCTCCATTTGTTTTCACCCATATAGAAAATTTTTACGGGTTTTTCTTCCTCCAATCCGTTATTTACACCCTTTAGATAATGGTCATAGTATTTGAGTTCTTCTTCAAAAAGATCCACATAGGCCTCCGGTCCAAAATCCATATCCCCAAAAGAGGTGGAAGGACCATGTCCCCAGGGACCAATTAACAATTTGGTACCATTTCTGGCAGCAGCTGAGCCTCCCTTGTTTTTCAAACCTATGTAACCATTGATCGTTCCCATCAGAAAAACATCAAACCAGCCTCCTGTATTATAGGCCGGTGCAAGAATTTTTTCAAACCGCTCCTCATCACTTATGGCTTTCCAATAGTCATCGTAACTCTCATGTTCTATCCAATCTCTATAATGCTGTACGGCATAACCTGCACTTTTAAGGTCGCCATCCTTTAAGGGAAGGTGAAAAAGAAGGTTTTCATATTTTAATTCTTCTGGGGTATACGCTGCTGTATGCCAAAACTGCGGCAGCATAATTCTATTTGGCATTCTAACCACACCCCATCCATAGTTAAAACTTAGTCTGAAAGCACCTCCCATGGTTAACCAGTTGGCGTATATATTGGTCGAGGCCACAGAGGGAAAAAATGCCACCAGGTTTGGTGGTGTCTGACTGGCAGCGGCCCACTGATTATGTCCAAGGTAACTGCCCCCTTGCAGGGCAACCTTACCGTTTGAAAATTCCAGTGAAGCTGCCCATTCCACCGTATCATGACCGTCCTCCGCCTCATCCCTAAAGGGCTCCCATTTACCATCACTTTCATATCTTCCCCTCACATCCTGGACGATGCCCACGTACCCTCTTTGGGCAAATTTGATCATTCTTTCATGGTGAACTCCCTCCCTTTGCACCCCATAGCAGGTCCTGGTAAGGATAACAGGATATTTTCCAGGTTTTTTGGGCAAATAAATATCGGCCCTCAGTATTACGCCATCCCTCATCTTTACAGGTTGGTTTCTCAGAATCCGGATTTCGTTCAAAATCGGGTCCTTTGCAGGTTCCGTGTGTTTAGGTACAAGTGCTGAAGAAGTAAACAGAAACAGGCCCATTAATAATACCCCACCTAGTGAGTACGGAAAAAGGGAAAATAGCCAATTGACGAAACTGGGGAAGAATTGTTTATTGTTGAAAATCATTTTATTTGGATTGTGTAGTTTTGATAGGGAAATGTAATCAATAGGGCATTAATGGGATTATACAACAGCCAACTGCAGCACCTCTTTTACCCTTTTTGCCACTGTTTTGTCCTGACCTTTGGTTAGCATAAATACCGTTAATCTGATACTTTTATCATCCTCCCAGGAGATGGTTTCAATAGATGGGGAGCCTGACCGTAACTGCTCACCAAATTCCTTCCCTGTAAGCTTAATTTTACTTTCGTCCCAAGAAATTTTCAGAGATGGATTGTGATTGGCGATTTCCGGAATTACAATTTCCGTTTTTACCCCGGGAATAGAAAGGATGGCATCGTCTATCACGGCAATTCGGGCTTCCCACATTTTCCATTCCTTTGCATGATCCCTTTGTAGGTAGCTTTCCAAGGCCACATCCATGCCTAAAATTTCCTCTTTATTTACTTTTTGTCCTCTTCCAATATTTCCTCCCCGAGGAGGGGCACTTAGACGTGCTGCCTCAATCAGGTGTTTTTTTTCCATCAATATTCCAGCGCTTTGTGGACCACATAAAGCTTTGCCCCCCGAAATGGCCACTAGGTCAAAACCCATATCATTGTATTTCCAAAGATTTTCTACAGGTGGTACATCAGCGGCAATATCGTTCATAGTGGGAATTTGGTGTTTTTTTGCAATGGAGATCCATTCCTCATGTTGGATCTGCCCATAGGGGGCTTCCCTATTTAGAAACCACATCATGGCGGTTTTATCACTGATTGCCCTCTCCAACTCCTCCACGCTTTCTATAATAACCAGCTTTACACCAGTATTGGTAAGGGCATGTTGGTAACCATTGGCATGGCTTTTTTGGAGGATCACCTCAGTCTTCATTCCCGTCCCTTCCAAAAAGGGAAGTTGGGCGGCTTTTTTGGAATCCTTTCCGGTGAGTACCCCAGCAGTACCCAAGACCAGGGCAGACCAGCAACCTGCGGTGACCATGGCTCCTTCTGCCCTGCAAAGTTCTGCTATTTTTTCTCCTACCTTATCCTGTACATCATCCAGAAGAACATATTCTTTAGCAGATGAATTAATGATTTCCATGACCTCATCCGGCATTAGGGATGCTGTCATGGAAGTGTAGTTGCCCGCAGCATTAATAAAGGTCCTCAAACCCAATTCCTCAATTAAATTTCTCTTTTTCACTTCATTGGAAGCGGACGTGGCCACAGGAATGCCCCATCGGCTACCCATTAATCCACCTATGATGGGCAAAGCAGTTAGCTGTTTTAATATTTTTCTCCGACTTATCATTACAATTGAATTGATCATATTTTAAATTAGATTAAAATAAAAGTGATGTATTATTATCGGCGGCCAAATTCCGGATCCCACCATACTGTACTGGTAAGCAGGTTACCTACTCCCTGTCTTTCATAAGCCTCATAAAAATTTTCTTCATTTAAGGTTATTTCCGAATCCGGAATGATCAACCTTCTTGGTATCGTGCCTCCAGTGATGTTTCCAGGATAATTGGTCGGTATTAATGTGGGATAACCTGTTCTTCTCCAATTGGCAAATATTTCATAATTATCCAGCATTAAGGAAACCCATTTCTGGGTGCTGATCTGCTCCAGTTGCTCCTCAAAAGTTCCTTGGGTTTTAAATGGATTTCTAATTAAATACGATTCAATTTTATCACTGGATATGAATCCTTCTTCCCCGAATAATGACCACTGTCTCATGCCTGCCCTAACAGCATTATTATAGGCTTCCTGCACATTTCCGGTATACCAACCCCTAATTCCAGCTTCAGCCAAAAGTAAGTATACTTCAGCATTGGTCATGGTTAATATAGGACTGGCATAGTTCAAGACGGTATTTGGATGGGGCTCAGAGTAGGTAAAAAAATCATCCGGTTCTCCAAAAAATGCCCCATTCTTCAAACCCTTTTGAACTGCGGTTGCGGTATCATATAGAAAACCATTGCCATCTGGAGCATCATACCAGACTACAGCAATCGCATTAAGTCTTGGATCCAGGGTGTTTTTTAGATGGTTTATAAAGGTCTCCGCATATTTTCCACCCTGGGTATTGCTCTTATTGGCCTGGGGGTCCTGGTAATCCTGGATCAGTAACCTCGCGGCTTTTGGGTTTCTGCTATGTTCTATCTGACCATCTACAAATTCCACCTTGGCAATGTCCTCATCTTGCAAAATTAAATCTCCGGCAATGGCTTTTCTTACCCATGTCTCTGCCAAATCCGGACGGGCTTCTGTCAATCTCATTGCCAACCGAAGCATTAAAGAATAAGAAAATTTCTTCCATTGATCGATATTTCCTTCATAAAACAGATCTGAGTTTTCAAAGGTAGGAAAGGAGGGATTAAAGCCAAGTGCCGCTTCTTCCAACTCCTTTAACATATCCATGTAAATGACTTCCTGTTGATCGTATTGTGGCTTGATATTACCATCCAGAACTTTTAAAGCCTCCAAATATGGAACATCTCCATGAACATCCGTTACGATATGGAAAAGGTAAACCTTCCAAATTCTGGCGGCCGAAAGCAAATTAACAAGTGAAGGATCTTCTTCCACGCTCCGGATAACCCTTTCATTGTCATGAAGTGCCGTATTATAAACTGCCCAGTGGTTTCTGGCCATACTTTCATTGAAATATTTATCCCCTGTCCCCCGTACCTCACTGTGTGTAGCAAATTGCTGCATGGCTTGGGCAAGGATATAATGTTGGCCATCACCGACCTCTGAAAAATTAAATGCACAGCCTACCAGTTGGGAATTGGTAAACAGATATTTCGGAACAACCTCTTCATAGGCATTAGGGTTTTTATTTAATTCTGAGAGGTCTGTCAAATCGTTACAGGAAGCCATAATGACCATTAATGCAACCCATAAAATTTTATTTGTGTTTAATATATTTTCCATGGTTTTTATCAGTTTTAGTGATTGGATAGGATGAATTTATTCCCGGATGGTTTTAAAAATTAACCTTTAGATTAAACCCTATTTCTCTGGTTCTGGGAAGCATGACACCGGCAAAATTCTGGTTATTGCTGTTCGGATCAAATCCCTGTTCGGGATCAAAGTGATCAGAATTCCGGTAAAGTATTGCCAGATTACGGGCAACCACTGAAATGGAAGCACCATTCAATTGTATAAAACCCAATTTACTTACTGGAATATTATAATTGATGACCATTGCCCTAAGCTTCACAAAGCTGCCATCAATCATAAAATTCTCAGCATATTGCCCATCATTATTATAATAGGTTGACATAAAATTGCCAGGCCAGGTTTGGGTAAACTCATCACCGTTTTGGTCCACACCGGAATAGGTAAGTCCTTCATCCCTTCCCGGTAAGGTCTCTTTTAGCAAGCCAAACCTCCACATGTACTGCTTGTTCTGGGAAAAGAAATGGTTTCCGAATTTGCCATCAATCAGAACATTAAAAGAGAAACTCTTATAGGAAAATGTGTTTTCAAAACCCATGGTAAGTGGAGGAACTCCGATTCCCAAAGGCTGAACAGGTCCCAATTGTGCGTACCGGCTCACACTATTGTAAATTTTGATGCCGTCTTCCGTATAAGAATAGCTTCTGCCAAAACGGGTACTGGAATCTTTTCCCAACAGGCTACTGGCACCTGTAGCCTGGCCAGGTGCCAGGGTCATTACCCTATTTTGGTTATACCCCATATTATAACTAACATTCCAGGTAAAGTTTGACGTTCTGATCGGAACACCTGTTAATAACAGTTCAATGCCTTTATTTTGAATCTTTCCAACATTTAATAAAGTAGAAGTGGCACCGGAAGAAGGAGCGATACCTGTGGAGACGATGTCATCTCTGTTAATGCGTTGGTAAAGAGTAAGGTCAACTCCAATCCGGTTTTCATAAAACTGGGCATCAATTCCTATTTCAGATGTGGTAGAGGTAAGGGGCCTTAGATCCGCATTTGAGATTGCGCTGGACGAGGTTTGAACTGGCACCCCCATGTGGCCACCTTGTCGAAATCCATAGAGCTGATTGATGGCATAAGGTCCAACTGTTGCACTTCCGACTTCCGCCCAAGAACCCCGGAGTTTGGCAAAACTGATTGCTTCAGGCAAATCCCAAAGATTGGATAATATGACACTTCCACCTGCAGAGGGATAGAAGATATTGTTATTTCCTGGATTCAGGGTGGAAAACCAATCCTGCCGGGCTGTCAAACTAAGGTAAACCGTTTCTTTAAAATTAAGATCTGTAGAAGCAAATACAGAATTGGTTCCAGATCTAAAAAGACCTTTATCTGCTACCAGGATAGCTAAATTGGTATGGCTGATCCAATCCGGAATGATAAACTCGGAACCAATCATGGAATTGGTTGCATTTTCATCCCTTTCAAGATTGGCTCCTATCATGGCTGCAAAATTGAGATTTTCCCCAAAAGAGGTGTAATAATTGGCGATCAGACGGGCATTGGTACGTGCCTGTTCCTCTTTCAATGCCCTATAAGTACCCAGTGGCCGGAAAGCAGTTCCAATGGGATAAAAATCTTCACCATTCCAACTGTTAAAATCCCTCATAAAATCCCCTTTGATAAACAGGTTGGGCAAAAGGTCATAAGTAAGGCTTGCCTGGGCTATAATGCGGTTTCTCGTATCACTGTTGCCCATTTTGTCTCTGGCAAAATAAGGATTCGTAGCCTGATTGACATGTTGCCATTCCACCTCCTGACCGGTTTCTGGATCATATCCAGGGGCAAGATCCCGAACGTCCACCGTATTGGCCAACAAATACACCCCCCAGGCCGAATTGGTACCTACATAACCTACACCTGGCCTGTTAATGCCATTTTCATAGTTATATTGGATCTGTGTATCAAAACTTAGTTTTTCACTCAAAAATGCTTTGAGGTTCAGGTTGGCAGTTTGACGGTTATAGCCTGAACCTTCCACAATAGCCTGAGAACGAAGATCTGACAGGGAAAATCTGTAAATCACTCCTTCATTGCCCCCAGAAAGGGAAATGGTATTGACCAAATTCGTGCTTTGCCTATAAAAATTTTGGATATTGTCCTTAACATAAACGGGGGAGTAGGGCCTCTCAACCCCATCAAATTGAACATATGGCTGGCCATCCATTTTTTCCCCAAAGGACAAGCGTCCAGTACTTATGGCTTCGCCCTGATTTCTAGGTCTGATCCCCAAACTTCCCTGCCCATATTCATACTGATAATCCGGGAATATATTTATGGTACCGACAGTGAAATTGGAATTTAATTCTATGCCTACTCCATTTTTCTGTCTTGTACCCTGTTTGGTGGTAATAAGAATGACACCGTTAGCGGCCTGACTGCCATAAAGGGCAGCTGCTGCCCCTCCTTTTAATACACTGATTGATTCTATATCGTCAGGATTTATACTTGAAATCCCGTCTCCAAGATCTGTAGTGGCACCGTTTGCCTGGTCCAGAATTGTACTTGGGCTATTAGAGATCGGCATTCCGTTGATTACATATAGCGGTTGGTTGTTACCGCTTAAGGAACCATTTCCCCGGATCACCACTCTACTGGAACTTCCCGGGCCGCTAGCCATACTTGTAGCATTAACCCCGGCAATTTTGCCAATGAGCGAGTTCGCTATATTGATTTCACGGGATTGGGTAAATTCCTCGCCCTTTACCTCAGTAACAGAATATACCAGCGACTCTCTTTTTCTTTCCAAACCAAAGGCCGTAACCACCACTTCCCCTAGGGCCTGGGATTCGTCTTCCAAAACAATATTGATGACCGATCTGCCGCTAATGGGGACTTCCTGAGAAGTAAAGCCTATAAAGGAAAATACTAAAATCCCGTTGGCTTCAGGTATATTTAAACTGTAATTACCTTCCATATCGGTAATGCTTCCAATATTGGTCCCCTTAAGCAGGACATTAACACCGGGTAAAAATTCTCCGTCTGCAGAAGATACGATACCACTGATTGAATGGTCCAATTTTATTCTTTTTAACGCCAATGGAGTTACCTCCCTCTTTTTTTGCCTTTCTTTTCTCTGGGGAAGGGCAATGGGTTCAATTTTTTTGTTGGTAATGACATAAAAACTTTCCCCCATTTTGCGGTAAGTAAGATCGGTATTGGCAAAGATTTCCAAAAGTTCGTTTTCAATGCTTTCATGTTTTACTGGGGTGGCATCTTGGATTTTAGCATCCAATAAATCACTGTTGCAAATTATAGATACCTTGTAATGGAATTCAAGCTCCTTAATCGCTGTTTTCAGGCTTTTTGAGGAACTTGGTTTTTGGGAAGAAATCACGTGATTTTCCTTACTCAGCGCTAATTCCTGAGACCAGGCTTCAACTGATGAAAGTAAAAGAAGCAAAAGTAAGCAGGCAGAATTTTTTAAAATATCCATAAATTTTAAATGTTAGGTGGTTTTACATAAGTAGTCAGTAGATTGGGGTTTATTCAATTATCACTGTATTGCCTTTCAGGGTAATTTTATTGTCCAGACTTTTCGCCAATCCTTTCAGCAACATTTCCATGTTATCGCTAGGGGCAGACCCATAAAGTTTTTTGGCCAAAATAGCTTCATCAGCTACCTCTACATTTAAACCATAGGTGGATTCTAAAATATGTTTTATCTCCTTTAAAGAGGTGTCATCGAAAATCAGCCTGTCATTTCTCCAGGAGGTATATTTATCGGTATCCAGACCTTTTTTAATGAATACCTTTTGGTCCGGGGAATATTCTACCAGGTCCCCAGGCTCCATGTAAATATTTTCTGATTGGGTTTCCTTTTCAAGATTCAATTTGATTTTTCCTGATGATAAGACTACCCTGGTTTTCCCTTCCCTATTGGAAATGTTAAATTCCGTTCCCAAAACTTCAACATGGAAATCATCAGAAATGTGAACCAAAAATTTTTGATGGTCTGCAGTATGTTTTATAGAAAAAAATGCCTCCCCTTCTAACCAGATCTCCCGGATATCCATAATTTCCATCTTGGAGGGATAGCGGATTTGTGAGTTACCGTTCAAATTTACAATAGAGGAATCCGGTAAAATAATACTTTTGGTTTCCCCAAAGTCAGTGACGTATTTTATGGATTTTTCAGCCCAAATAATATTAAATAAAGCATAAATCATTAAAATGCCGATGGAAATGGCCGCAATTTTTTTCCAATTTTGAAAAATAAAATGAGGGGAAATTCTGTCACCATAAGGCTGAAGGGCAATTATTTTTTTTTCTTTCGGCCGAGATTCCGGCTTTTCCCCTATGGTATTTTTAATCCTTTCGAAAATCTTTTGGGAATTGATTTCCTCCTGGCTGCTTTTTTTAAAATCTATTGAAAGCAGGATAAGTCTTGCCTCGTCAACTTTGGAAGCATTTTCTGCATTTTCATTTTGCCAGCTTTTCCAGTAAGCATCAAGTTCGGGATTAGGGTTATTTACCCAGGTTATAAATTTTTCTTCACATAATAGATCAGTGACAGAATGGTTTTTTGAACCCATAAATAGACATTGGTTTAAATTGATTGGATTTAAGCTGTTTGATTATAAAGGGGAGCGTTTTTCTATAATTACCTCAAAAATTTTCAAGAATTTATTTTATTTTAAAAAATTAGTATGCGGATGGGGGCTTTAGAGGTTATTCAAGCCAAAACAGTAAAAAATAAATTTTTCCCATGTGTAATTTCAGAATGTCAATGGCTCTATAAATCAATGTATAAGCGGACTTTACATTAATTGAAAGAAGGTCCGCCACTTCTTGAAAGGAAAAATTATCGTAAAATTTTAGAGTTATCGCCTCTTTTTGTCTTTTTGACAAAAAATCGATTGCTTTTATCAGTGACGCTTTTCTTTGTTCCGAAGCTTCATGGATGATAAGATGAAATTCATGCGAAAACACCATTTCAATATCATGGGCCTCTTTTTTAAGCTTATTGGTAATAATCCTTCTTTTCAGTGTTAAATTATAAATTATTTTCCTTTTAAGTGCTTTAAATAAATAAAATTTAGTTGAATAGGCCTGGCCAATACGCTCCCTCTGTTTCCAGAGATCTACAAAAACATCATGAATACTATCTTCAATTAATTCCCTGTCCGAAGTAATCCTTTCTCCATAATGATACAGGGACAGGATGTATTTGTTATATATTTGAACAAAAGAATTCTCGTTTCCCTGTCTGAATTCCATCCATAACTGTTGGTCATTTTCCGTTTCCTCCCCTTTTCGCAGATTAGGATTATTCCGGGTATTTCCTGAAATTTTCCCATACTTCCAGGTGTCCATTAAGCCATGTTGACCTGGTTTTTGAATTTTTTTTTCCTTTTTATCAGTCAGTCCCATAATTTATTGCTTTGATAATTTTCCTGCTTCTCAAAAAATAAAGGAAATCGATTAGAAGGGTCTGGCTAAATAAATATCCTCCTGAATTCCTGCCATTTCGATTTCACCAATGTACGGCAGGAAATGCTGAAAATCTGAAATGTGGAGGTTACATTAAACAGATACCAATGTTTAAATTAGGAGGTAAAAAATTAAAAAAAAAATTTTTAATTGATTTTTTCAAAAAGCACTTTCCTGGGTTTTTAAGTCTAATACCATTTACCATTTTAGTCATCACTCTCTTCTATGAACTATGGAAAATTGAACGGCCGGCAGCCTGCATATTGCTGCCCTATGTCATCTGGTTGGGGTATGACTTGATTTGGACCTATCACTTATGGAGATTGAATGAATAATGATTTCCGAAACAACGCGCAAATAGATGATCTTGCCAGAAAAATAAAATCCTGCTGGTGGGAGAAAAATAAGAGCTGTTTCATTAAGTGAATATAGTTATTGACCCGAACATTGTTTTCAGTGGCATTCTGAGTCCTAATGGAACAATCTGCGATATCTTGCTCAATTCCAAAGATACTTCTGATTTTTACGCTCCGTCGGCCATAGTAAAGGAACCCCGATGGGTGTAATTTGCAATTACATCCCTCCTTTTCTTTTATTTAAAAAAACGAGGCATTTGTATTGCCGGATCAGCTTGGCAGGATGGATTTATCCTATCGAAAATCGGGTACTTCCAGCCATTTCAAATGGAATAAGGCCGGCAATATCTGCTCTTGCATTAAACTTTAGATTGGACACGCTACCATGCATAAACTGGGTGGGTGCTTGAAAAATCCGGCTTTTTCCACCTGAATTTTAACCGCTAACACGACATCTAAATTTAAATCAATATTTTTTTTGAATAGATTGCGTTTAAAATACATTAGGTCAACCAACACTCAATACACGATGTAAAATGTATAAAATGGAGCAATTAAGGCAAATTATTCCCACTCTTTTTTTGATGCTTCTCTATTGCTGTAATGGCCCCAATAAGCAGCGTGTTGAAACAAAACCAAAAGTGGATAATTTAGACTTATCAGCGATCAACGGGCTATCAAAGACTGAGGATGGGATAGTTTATTTTTCTGCCGATAACGGAATAACTTGGAAAAATGCCAGTAGGGGCCTTCCACCAACAGTAAGTATTGGACTAGGTGGTGTATCTGCTTCATTGAACCTTCTTGGCCTGGCTACAAAAGAGAATGGGGTGTATCTTTTTAATTTCAAAGACAGTGTTTGGGTAAAAATTCCTGCAGACCAAGAAATGGTTAACGGCAATATCGGTGCGCTGACATTTTATAAAAATGATATTTACGTAGGGACTCAATATGGCGGGGTTTTCTTCTCCAATAATTATGGAAAATCCTGGACTACTAAAAATACCGGACTCGGCAATTTAACCGTCAGAAAAATGACGGAAATAAATGGTCAACTATATGTGGGAACCAACTATGGATTATATGCTTTTAATGAATCATCCAATAAATGGGAATTAGCCTACGGACAGCATGCCATGCAGGTAAACGGAATAAGCGAATCAGATGGCAATATCTACCTTGCAACCAATCAGGGCGCTTTCAAATTTGCGGTAACCAATCTGATGGCCTACCAGGGGATATTGGTTATCACTACTTCGGAAAGAAAACTAAGTGCAGGAATGACCATCAAAAAATAAGCTTCCCCCGCCGGATGTATTTGGCAATTACATCACTCCTATCTTCTGATTTAAAAAAAACAAGGCATTTGCAATGCCGGATCATCTTGGCAGGATGGGATCATTTATTAGTAGTCGGAAAGGGGTACGTCCAGCCTATACTGCCCGAAATCCTAAATCTACAATTGATAAAATGGTATTTTTCCGGTATATTGTAATCTGGTTATTCAGTTTGGGAATTTTTTATGAGGGCTGGAAGGGGAATTCCAAAAAAAAAATCTTACGGCATCCTAAAGAGTTGGTTTTTTATTCAGTTTATCCGTTGGAAGGCAATATTTAACTCCGTGTGCCTAAAGATCTGGACACAGGCATTGGGAGATAGGCATTTGAAAAAATTAAAGGAATTGGCACCAACCTATGATCATTTAATAATTAGCCATGAGAAATTCTATAATTACCTTTCTACTTTCGGTAGTAGCACCTGGATTAGGGCTTAATACCCCAAAATTTAAATGACCGCCCTTTGCAGGTACTTGGCTACATATTGTTGACATTACACTTTATTTTGTTCTTTTGGGCAGCAGGGGGCATCATAGAAATGGTTTTTGATAAAGTGCCTTGGAAACCATTTACCAATCCCGATTTTCCGTTTTGGGTATTGATTATTCATTGGGGTTCTGTTCTTTTTGCGTCGGTAGGTTTCATTTATGGGTATTTAACACATTGGATTAAAACACCACAAATAATGGCTAAAGTTTACGGACTTATGGCATTGGTCTGTATTATTGAAACATTTGGTTATATGACAAGCAAATCGAAATATTTAGCAATGGGGGTTGAATTTATGACTTACTTAGCTATTCTGTTTCTCCTTTTTAAGAGCAGTTATTTTATTAACTACTTCGGAAAATGAAGCATTTTAAATAAAAAATTGTATTGGTCCTAAAATCAGGTAAAAAATCAAAAATACAGAAACGATATACTTTGGTGGTTTAAGTCTAAAAGGAAAAAAGGAATGAAAGACACCGAGATAATATATTTAGCTGTAGCCATAATAATTTGGTTTGCAGGGTATTACCATAGTGGGTGATTTGTTCGACCGAAATGGAAGATAACGGGTAAGTTTATTTTTTATGTGGGTGTCTCTTTTGCCTTAGTTCATTGGCTCGGACATTGGAGTTTGATATTTATATTCGGACACCCAATTATTGGATTGATTTTTCATACAAAGGTTTGTAAAGAGAATAATATAAATTGGCTGACTTGCGAACCAAGAGATAAATATCTCGAATTACAAGAAAAATGGGCAAAAGGAGACTTGACTAAATCATCAAAGAAAGAATGAAAAACGTGTTTTAATGAATAGCCCGTCGGGAGCCAAATTGCTCAGGCAGAGGCACCCCCAAAAAATTTCCTTACATTCAGCCCCAGTTCACGGAATAATGGATTGCTTTTTGAAGTAGTAGGAAAGCATAGGTTCCTATCCCCCGTTGGTGAAATTGGCAAATTCACCCCTCCTATCCCTTTATTTGAAAAAACGAGGCATTTGCAATGCCGGATCATACGGATCATACGTCAGCTGAATTTAAAAGAAACACGAAAATCTTAAACAAAAAATATGGACAAATTTCTTGAAGAAGCAATTAATGAAGCTAAAATGGGGCTTCATGAGGGGGGTATACCTATAGGATCTGTTTTAGTTTACCATGATAAAATTATTGGAAAGGGTCATAATCAGCGGATTCAACAAAAAAGTGTGGTTCTACATGGAGAAATGGATGCCCTGGAAAATGCAGGAAGACAAGCAGCATCGGTTTACAGGCAATCTGTTTTATATACCACATTGTCCCCTTGTCCCATGTGCTCTGGCGCGATTTTACTCTACGGTATTCCAAAAGTAGTAATTGGAGAAAACCAAACCTTCAAAGGATCAGAGCTATTATTGGAACAAAATGGTGTGGAAGTAGTCGTTGTCAACAACGCTCAATGCATTGAAATGATGCGGGATTTTATAGAAAAAAATCCCGCTTTATGGAATGAAGATATCGGTCAGCCTTAATTGCAACAATCATGGACGCTTTTTTCGTTAATCATCTTGCACAATTTAACCGCACAGGGCTACACCCTGTGCTGGGCTGTAGCGCCTTTTCAGGGGAGGACAAGGGTGAGGCGGAAACTTTCAATCCATAGTATCTTCACCCTGTCAAGCCCCAGCAGTGCGAAATATCTCAACGATGGGTAAAGCCCATCTTAATCCCAAACATCAGAAAGGAAAAGGAAGGGGCGAGATACCTTCCCCAGGTTCAGCCAAAAAATGATTTTGGTTTATAATCTAACCTGCCTGAATCTAACCTGCCTGTTTCCCAGAATTTCCGGCTGGCATCCCCGCCATTACCGCCCCATATCCTAAACCAACCGTTGTTAAAATGCTATTTTTCCGGTATATTGAAATCGGGTTTTATTGAGTGAAAATGAAAGATAACTAATCATCTGAGAAATTCCCCTCAATTAGAATGGCCACGATTGAGCGAAGATTAAAAGGGAATAACGAAGTAGTACCAAAAATAATTAGAACTGCTAATCTAAAATCTATTAATGAAATTTCCCAGGAGATTAAAGAAGGTAAATCTGAAAGGAATTGTAGAGAGACCTATTATTATTAAAGGAAAACTAGAAAATAGAGAACATATTTGCTTGACAGTGAGTGCGGACCACAATATAGTGGATGGTGCACCCACATCACGATTTGTTTGTAAGTTAAAAACCCTTATTTCAAACGGTATTCCCTTACCTGGGAAGAACGATCTATTTCTAAATCAAAATGCAATATGATTAGAAAAAATACTCTAAATGCTTTATTGGGTGTTTTGCAAACATTCAACGGTCTTAGCGGATTACTAGGGGGATATATGCTCATCAATGATCCCTCCGGTAATAGCCTTAGTTTGAAATTGGAATGGCTGGAAAAAACACCATTTCAAAACTATTTAATTCCTGGGCTTGTACTTTTCTTAATGATTGGGCTTGCAAATGTAGTGGGCCTTTGGATTACTTTTAAGAAGGATAGCAAACGTGCAAAATTTGGGTTAGTATTCGGCCTAATTCTATTGGTTTGGATAATATCACAAGTAGCCTGGATTGGATACAAAGATTTTTTACAACCACTATATTTTACGTCAGGATTGTTACAAGCAATTTCCGGGTTTGCTTTAATGAAGTTGATTAATAAAACTTAGGAAAAATTAAAAAGGGCGAATACACAATATGGTATAGTGGAGGCAGGTTACTATGATTTTCAAAGGTTTGGGGCCCGTAAAAAAAACGGTATTAATAGATTGGAAATCTCCTCGTAAATCCGCACGACACCATTCCCTAAAAGGCTGCTATCTTTTATTAAAATCCATAAATTATAACATAACAACCAATTGGATGATGACCACGCTTCTAAATGGTTAGCTTGGAAAAAGTGCAGATTACTGGCTTTTCATTAAAGACCCCTCCACCCCTATTGTTTCATTATCGGGAATTCCCTAAATTCGATTGATCACAGACCACGACGGTAGACCCATTCACCAGGGACGCAATATCAAGCGTTTCCGTGAAATGCTGGGTATTAAACAGGAAGCTTTGGCTTATGAGCTGGGGGCAGACTGGTCCCAAAAGGAAATCTCACTGCTGGAGCAAAAGGAAACCGTGGAAGATGGCATCCTGGCCCAGGTTTCCGAAATCCTCAAAATCCCCCGATGCCTATCTGGTTATAAAAAATATGTAATAGGCTATTCAACAATGCCATCTAAACATGAATTAATATATAATTAATCGAGACTACACAAAAGCGACAAATCAAATGGGTGATTTTAATTTCTGGCAGAGAAATGAAGGAGAGATAGTCGGCACTCTAGGTGCCTTTATGATTGCAATACTTGCTTCTATATATGCATCATATCTTACGAAAAAAAATATCAGACTAAAAGATACTGATATTTACAACGGAATTTTATCTCTAATTCATACTGAACTTGGTGCTCAAAAACAACGTCTAAATCTTTTACGCAATACTCTAAAAATTTTATTAGATGCTTCGGTGACAAATAAAAATTTTCCCATTAACGAGTTGCCAATGAAATTTGATTTATCAATATTAGATTATGCGCTCTTAAAAATATATGAATACAAAGATTATCATCAAGAAATTTCTACTCTTTTAGTTCATTATCGGAATTTAATAAAAGGAGTTAATACATCCTTAGAATTTAAAAATTCTATCAAAATGATTAATGATGGGATAGGTGAGGTTGAGGACACTATTGCATCGTATTTTAATGTATTAGATAAAGAGTATTTGGATAAAATGAACCTCGCAATTGAAACAATTAACGATTTAATCGAAGAAAATATTGATGATAAGAAAAAGCTAGTAATATTGAAAAATATATAAAAACAGCCCATAAAAGCAACCTAAGAGGCAAGTCTGATTTCGGTGCTTATTTGAGAGAAAAAATTAGTAATTTGAAAAGCAGTTCTTCGTAGGAGGTTCTTCGAATAAATCCCGGCCTCCGTGTAGCTGCGGAACGTTGCAAAGAATGGTCAGAATTGGCTTGATGAATTGTATGAAAAGAGAAAAAACTAACCCCAATCGAGACGGCCGTCGGCCATAAGCTCACAGCCTGTACTACCCAAGCGGAAGTATGGCGCCTCCCTTCCGGGAGGTAACTTACATTTACCTGCCTGCAGTAGGTTTATCTACCGTAGGCATAACCTTCCCGGCCGAGAGACTCGTAACAACCTTGCATCACTAAATTGCAGCTTGCGTTTTTATAAGATAATAAGAAAGCATCAAATCATGACATTTTCTTTTTAGGCGTGACAACTTGCCTCCCGAGGGAGGAGTGATGGTAATAATCAGAATTGGGCTCTTATCCTGACTCAGTCAGGACCTTCCACATTTTTTGCCTCCCCTGCAGCCTGGCCCCTCGCTAAAATGATTCGCCGCGGCGAATCATTTCTTTACGCTCGGTCCTTCCATGCATAATCTTATTCCTGGCCAATCTGATCAGGTTTTTCAGTTTCCACATAGGCTTCAAGGTCTTAACCCCATTGCTATTCAAAATTTTTTATTTACTTTTCATCCTTAAAACCAGCTTTTTTTAATGAACCTTCAGGAAGCTTACTTAAAACTCAAGAACATCCTTATGGAAGACCTGGCCGATGCAGAGCGGTTGGCGGTCTCCCTGATTTTTGGATTGCTGATCTTCCTGGCCTTTTTTTACCTCTCCAAATGGATCAAAAAACTGGTCAGCAACCGGATCAATAAAAGCACCAAGGATCCCTTATGGGCAGATTTTATTGCCGCAGGCATACGGGGAATTATCATGGTATTTGGTATTACCCTGGTGTTCCGGTTTATGGGATTGACCGGCCTGGTCAGCGGGATGCTGGCAGGAGCCGGTATTACCGCCTTTATCATCGGTTTTGCCCTGAAAGATATCGGAGAAAATTTTCTGGCAGGCATCATGCTTGCCTTTAAGCGTCCTTTTCGGATAGGGGATTTCGTGGAAATCAACGGCATCCATGGGAAGGTGTTGGCCCTGAACCTCCGGGATACTCAGATCAAAACAGGGGACGGCAAAGATGTGTTTATACCCAATGCCTCCATCATTAAAAGCCCCCTGATCAATTTCACCATGGATGGATTTTTAAGTTATGAATTTATAGTGGGACTGGATTACGGTTCCGATTACCAGAAAGCCATCAAACTGATCCGGTCCACCCTCACTACCATCCCCGGCATACTAAGTGAAGATAAAAGTCCCACGGTGTTTATTGATGACCTGGCACCCAGCAGCCTGACCGTAAAAATTACCTATTGGGTAGATACCTACAATCCGATACAACCAGATCTCAAGGTGCGTTCCAGTGCCATTCTTTCGGTGCTCCAGGCCTTGGAAAGTGCGGGCTTCAAACTTCCGGGTAAGATTGTGGAGCTCAAAAAACATCAGGATGGGCCGGTGTTTAATGGGTGATAGGTGGATGGTAAGATGATTTGATTATCCGATGGTGTAAATAGTTTGCATGGGTTGAATGGGTTAATCGTTTATTTGTTTAATTGTTTAACTGGTTTGAAATGGGTATTGGCGTGGATAGGTCTATCGGTCGATAGGTTGATAGGATTAATTCATTTTTTACACGGGAACCCATCAGCACATCGAACTATCAGCACATCCCACCATCTTACCATAAAATCATCATACCATCAGACAATCTGGGTTCGGCATTGCAAATACCGAACAGCGGGCCTTCGACTCCGCTCAGGCACCGCAGAATCAGCAATAAAACCAGACGTCCCCGGACCCGAACAGACTGCCGCGTGCTGCCTTCGACAGGCTCAGGCACCGCAAGCATCCCAGACTTACACT
Source organism: Cyclobacteriaceae bacterium (assembly GCA_040905165.1). GTDB lineage: Bacteria > Bacteroidota > Bacteroidia > Cytophagales > Cyclobacteriaceae > Cyclobacterium. The sequence continues at coordinate 79,445 of JBBDSA010000081.1, forward strand.
TCCCGGTGGGCTGAGCGGAGCCGAAGCCCAGCATCACCAGATCACCAGATCACCCCATCATCAAATCCCCACCTTCCTGTCTTCTTCAATGTATTTGATGCCCTGGATTTTCAGTTCCTGGAGATCGGCCTCCCTGCCGGAGCTGCATCCTGAGATAATGCCGGAAAAGACCAATACCTGGCTGATTTCGCAGCCTTTATCCCTTAGCCGTTGTACCACTTCTTCGATACAGGCAATCTGGTCATCTTCTACAGCGGCAATAAAATTTCTGGGTTGATTTTTCATGGCCATATTATTTAGGGGACTGTAACAAACCTGCACCTGCGTCCCTTTCCGGCAAATCCAGGTTCAGGGCGGTATCGGTCAATTGCTTCCAAATAGCTTTGGCAGAGGCATTGGGATCCGCTTCCCATAATTTGGCAGCAACCCCTGCCACAAAGGGGGTCGCCATACTGGTGCCACTGATGATGGCATATTGTTGGGGCATTTTCCAAGTGCTGTATATATCCACTCCGGGAGCGGCAATATCGACTTCCCCGCCATCAGAATTGATTCCCCCACAGGAGAAATTGGCCACTCTGGACCGGTTGTCCACAGCGCCTACCGCCATAATATTGGGACAATTGGCAGGATGGTTAACAGGCTTGATATCTCCCTGACTCCTTCGGCTGTCATTCCCGGCCGCAGCGATGATGAGGGTCCCCATATCCAAGGCCTTTTTGGCAATGTCATTATAAATTCTGGAATAGTTATCATTGGGTCCCACAGAAGCCCCCAATGACATGGATATAATTTTGCATTCATTGTTAAGAGCCCATTCCAAACCTGCCAGAATACCGCTGTCGCTGCCTGAACCTGCATTGGATAGTACTTTTCCGGCAAAGAGTCGGGCATCTTTTGCCACGCCATACCGGATGCCTGAAGCTTTGTTTTCCCCTCCGGTGGCAATACCGGCACAATGGGTACCATGCCCGTTCCTGTCATCTACTGCTTCTCCGGAAATAAAAGATTGGGAAACAATATCCCTTTCCGAATAATCCGGGTGTTCCAAATACATACCGGTATCAAGGATCGCGAGATGGACCCCCTTGCCGGTATAAGAAGAGGCCAGGGCCTGAATGGCAAGGATACCCCAATAGGCGGTTGGATCATCCTCGTAAATGAGTTGGGGTGGTTTTTCCACTACCGGAGGACGATCCTTTTTGAATCCAAAAATCTGGCAGATAAAGTTCCAAATGGCCAGGGGCAGGGACCTGGGTCCGGCATCCCCGGGTGAAGGCAGCGCATACACATACCTTTCTGGCTCCATGTATTTAAAGGCCCTTTTGGCGCCCACGAGGGAATCGATGGCTTCATCATGGGTGTCATTGACCACCGCCACACCGAATTTTTCGAAGACAATGCCATCGCCTTCTGAAAAAGCATCGAGATAATCGCCTTCATGGGCCCTGTAATCACCCGAAAAAGCCAGTCTCAGGGAAGCTCCCTTGGCTTCATCTTCAATGTTTTTATGCCCTGCCTCCTGATCCAACATGATCAGTTTTTTGCCTGTAAATTGAGGGCGGTCTCCGGAAGGAGCCTTAAAGTTTTTGTATGGTTCCATATCGGTAAAGGTTTTGGTAGTAAAAATCAGACTGATCAAAGGAAAAGTCTGTTGGAAGGTAAGAAAAATATTGGAAAAATAGGGTCCGATAGTTTACAAAATTTGAATATGGTACACCCATCAAAACCGAAGGTCAGGGATCAGTTTTAAATCTATCCAAAGAGGCTTTCTAATTGAGTGACCACAGGTCGGTCGGCATCCGCCCAATCCAATTCGGGTAATTGATGAATTTCCAACCAACGGTGATCCCGGTGTTCTTTCAGGCAAAGGCTTCCTTTCCTAATATGAGAAAGATAAGGTAAAAGGTGAATTTGAAATTGTCCATAATCATGTATGACGGGGTTTAATTTCTTATCCACCGCAATTTCCAATTGCAGTTCTTCCCAAATTTCCCTTTTGAGCCCTTCTTCTGCAGTTTCCCCCACTTCCAGCTTTCCGCCTGGAAACTCCCATTTTAAGGGTAATTTCATGGTTCCATTTCTTTGTACAACTAGAAAAAGTCGGTCCAATTTGATAATGGCACAGGTTACAAGTATCATGGTCCAATTAAGGTTTTCCAACCGGGAAAATGCCTAATCTCCATTTATTTTTTCACCTTTGATTGGGGATGTATCGACCGGACCGTTAACCAATTTAAAAATATTGCCAAGAATACCTTTGAAAGCAGGTTTATTAATTCCCGAGATTGAAATTTTCCTTTATTACCCCATCCAGTTAGTGTATTTCCGACAAATAATTAGAAAAGGATTGAACCTGAGGGAATAATGCCAGAGCAGTAGGCAATTGATCAAAAGGAATCCAGTTTTTAAATTATGATGGGATTTAGTTCTAGAAGTACCTCTGAGAACCCAAATTACCTCGAAAATTTTGTATTTTTAAACAAATATTTACTTGATGTACAGATCATTTAGTTTTATTTATTAAGTGTCTAATTCGATAAAATGAATTTAAAAATAAGAATTTTAGGGATGATTGGTTTGGCCCTGGCCTGTCAATCTGAAAGTGAAAAGAATGATATTGCCGTGGAATACCCGGAAACCAAAAAATCGGAACATGTGGAAAACTACTGGGGCGAGGAACTGCCTGACCCCTATCGGTGGCTGGAGGATGATTATGCAGCCGATACCAAGGCCTGGGTGGCCGATCAAAATGAGGTTACCTTTGGTTACTTGGAACAGATTCCCTTCCGTGAAAAAATACGGAGCAGGATGGAGGAGGTATGGAATTATGAGAAGATCAGTGCACCTTTTACCCGTGGAAATTATACCTATTATTTCAAAAATGATGGCCTGCAAAACCAGGCGGTTCTTTATAGAAAGACCGGAGAAGCCGGAGAAGAAGAGGTGTTTTTGGACCCCAACCAACTTTCGGGAGAGGGGACGACCTCACTTGCCAATTACGAATTTACGGATGACGGGGAATTATTTGCCTACTCCGTTTCAGTAGCCGGTTCCGACTGGAGGGATATTTATGTGATGAATGCCGAAACCAAGACCTTTTTAAAGGATAAAATCATTGATGCCAAATTTACCGGCATATCCTGGAGAGGAAAGGAAGGTTTTTATTACAGTACCTATCCAATGCCCGAGGGCAATAAACTATCCGCCCTGACCAATGACCACCAGCTTTATTATCATGAATTGGGAACTGAACAGGCCGCTGACAGGCCGGTATTTGGGGAGGAAGTGGCTCCCAAAAGGTATGTATCCGGAAGGGTTTCCGAAGATGGAAAATACCTCCTGATTGAAGCAGCCAACAGCACCACGGGCAATGCGCTTTATTTCCAGGACCTGACCCTTCCTGATGCGCCCATTGTGACGATGGTGGATGACATGGAGAACAACCATTCAATTTTGGATCATCAGGATGGTCAATTTTACATATTCACCAACCTGGATGCTCCCAATAATCAACTTTCTAACTGTAAGGTGACCCAACCTCAACCTGAGCATTGGAAAGCCCTCATTCCGGAAACCGAAAATGTGCTGGAGGTATCCAAAGGGGGAGGAAAAATTTTTGCCACTTACCTAAAAGATGCCATTACGGAAGTGAGGCAGTATGATTATCAAGGTCGGGAAGAACACACCATTGATTTATCCGGCTTAGGGACGGCCAATGGCTTTTCGGCCAGAAGGGAAGAGAAACAACTCTATTTTTCATTCACTTCCTACATCCATCAGGGAACCATTTATCAATATGATATCACCTCCGGGAAGATCCAGTTGTATTACCAACCAAAAATAAATTTTGATCCTGAAGGGTATGAGAGCAACCAGGTTTTCTATACTTCAAAGGATGGCACCAGGATACCCATGATCATCACCCACAAAAAGGGACTGTCCTTAAACGGTGAAAACCCTACCATTCTATATGGTTATGGAGGATTTAACATCAGCCTGACGCCCTCTTTCAGTATCGCCAACACCGTCTGGATGGAAAACGGGGGCATCTATGCCGTTCCCAACCTCCGGGGCGGAGGTGAATATGGAGAGAAATGGCACCAAGCCGGCACCAAATTGCAAAAACAAAATGTTTTTGATGATTTTATAGCCGCAGCCGAATACCTGATCCAGCAACAATATACCAGTAGTCCCTACCTGGCCATCCAAGGTGGCAGCAATGGTGGCTTATTGGTAGGTGCCACCATGACCCAAAAACCGGATTTGGCGCAAGTGGCATTGCCCGCCGTAGGAGTGATGGACATGCTCAGGTACCACCAGTTTACGGCAGGAGCGGGTTGGGCTTATGATTATGGTACTGCAGATGAAAGTGAAGAAATGTACCGTTACCTGAAAAATTATTCCCCTGTGCATGCCTTAAAGGACGGCACCGCTTATCCGGCCACCTTGGTGACTACCGCAGACCATGATGACAGGGTGGTCCCGGCCCATTCCTTCAAGTTTGCCGCCCGTTTACAGGAAGCCCTTCAGGGAGAAAATCCTGTTTTGATCCGTATTGAAACCAATGCGGGGCATGGGGCCGGAAAACCTACCTCCAAGATCATTGAAGAGCAGGCGGATATTTTTGCTTTTACCTTGTATAATATGGGGTTGGGGTTTGAATGAAGGTTTTGGTTATATATAACTCACAGATCTTATTAGTGGTAGACATGAATTATCTTGATTAACCTCACCCTTTTCTTACTATTTATGCAACTAGTCAAAAACAAATAAAAACCTTCTCCCCGCATCCCCTTCGCATTCCTCTTGAAATAAAATCAAAGTAGGTTCAGTTTTGCGCCAACCCTGTGCTTTTCACATCTGAATAAAATGTGGCCCCAAAACGCGTCTACCATATCTCAGCCTCTTACTCTCAAGTCCTCCGGTAAAAATATTATTATTACCAGTTTAAAAGTAATAAATGGGTCTATCGCTAAATTAAAAATAAGTTTTAAAACCAGCTATTACACCATTAATTCTCTGCACTTTTGGCTCTTAAGAAACAATTCTATTCAGGTTTTTTTCCATAATTTGGCTGCCTTTTCTTTGAAATATTTGTAAAAACCACTATTTTAACAGCCATTATCAGGTAAAGCTCAATTGACTGCCTGCCCTTATTGGATCCCAATAAAAAGGCGGGCGGTTTGAGCCCAATTACTTGCTATGTATTGGGGGATTTCGAGTTTCGTCTATTGTACGCTTTCGATTGTGATTTTTTGGAAGTATTGTCTCCATCCATATCTGCCAAATAAATCTAACAGCTTCTTGATGAAAAATGCTGAAATAGAAAATAAGGTAACCATTTGGGCAGATTACAGGGAATCCGGAACCCTTCTTTTCAAATTATTACAGGAATGCAACCATGTTGACCTAAAAGTAATTCACCTGAAAATAGGGGATTTTAAGATGGAAAACAGGTTAATTATTGAAAGAAAAACCATGACTGATTTTATGGCATCCATTAAGGATAGACGATTGTTCCTACAGGCAGCAAAGCTGGCGAGGTGCCATCTTCCCTCCTTTTTGTTGCTGGAAGGCCCATTTCTCAACCCAGGCAAAATGAGCAGAGAAGCCGTACAGGGTGCCCTAATTTGTCTGAATTTTCAATTTGGTATCCCATTACTGCGTTCCTTTGGTCCGGAAGAGAGCCTAAAGGTAATGCTACAGGCATTCAAACGGTTAAATGGACAAATGAAAAATGACAATTTCAGTGTATACCACACCAAACCCAAATATTTCCCGAACCGGATATTACGCCAACAACTTTTGATATTGCAAGGTTTACCTGGAATTGGACCTAAAAAGGCCCTTTCCTTGCTAAAAAAATTCGGAACGGTCCTGGCTATATTTTCTGCAGATATTAATGCTCTCAGGGAGGTAAAAGGAATCGATCAAACCATAGCTGCCAACATCCATCTGCTGGCCAACCAAAATGCTAAGATAGAATTGATACCTTAGATTTCAAATACCAGTTCAACCCCTACCGGGGTTGGGTATTTCAGGTGGCGCTTCCTAATCCGTGGGTTGAAACCCACGGCTATGGATGTGACGGCCCTACAGGCCTGTACTTTGCCGACCCCGTCGATCTTAACAGAATAGTTTTGGCAACATGGTTGCCTTCCAAGCCCACATCTATGGCAAAACACCAATTGGCAATTCAATCTATCGGTTCCGGAACCGGAGGTTTTCAATGGATATATTCGCTCGCCCATTTTAGGCGGCATTTCTGGCGGCATTGATTATGCCAAACATGGTCCTGAGGATCAGCTTTTGAAGGGCCGCATCCTCTTGGCCTCGGTCCAGGATGGTTTGAATGGCATATTGCTGGATCGTAATAAGGGGTAAAACGATTTTCTCCCTGATGGCAATGGACTCTCTACTCAATGGACTGTCTTCCAAAAGATGAGTCATCCCGGCCACTTTTAAGATATTCGACAAAGACCTTTGGTATTCGCCATACATCAGGTCCCAAAATCCACTGAAAGTTTCATTTTCCTTAAGGTAAGCGGTGGCAGGGTAAAATGATTTGGCCAAAGATTGCATCGAATTGCCCAAAAGAGACCTGAAAAACAGGGAATCCTTATAAAGTTGCTGAACTTCCTTCAGCTTTCCTCTTTTTTCCATCTCTTCTATGGCAAATCCTACACCGAAGAATCCGGGAATATTCTGCTTCATCTGTGCCCATGCCCCAACAAAAGGTATGGCCCTAAGGTCCTCAAATTTCATGCTCCCGCCCTTACTTCTCTTTAACGGTCTGGAACCAATATTGGTCATCCCGAAAAACTTCAAAGGGGTAACTTTTTCCAGGTATGGCACAAATTGCTCATGATTTTTAAGCTCTTTGTAGGCCTTGTAGCTGATGTCAGCCATTTCATCAATGGTCTCTTTTTGTTTTTCAGTAAGGCTGTTCTCACTGGAAGGATAAAGATGGCTTTCCATACCTGCAGTAAGCAGCTGCTCCAGGTTATAGGTACAGCTCACAGGTTTACCGTAATTGGCGCTGATGGTCTGGCCCTGAATGGTGATCTGAATTTCCTTGTTTTCCACATTTGGCCCCAAAGAAGCATAGAAATTATGGGTATTTCCTCCCCCTCTTGCAGGTGGCCCACCCCTACCGTCAAAGAAAACAACATCTATACCTTCCTCTCTGGCCACTTTTGTCAGCTCCTCTTTGGCCCTGAGTATGGACCAATTGGCCCGGATATAGCCGCCGTCTTTGGTACCGTCTGAGAAGCCCAGCATAATGGTCTGTTTATTCAATCTTTTGGTGAGGTGACTTCTATAAATTTTGTTATGATAAAGGGAGCGCATGATACCTGGGGCAGCAGCCAAATCATCAATCGTTTCAAACAGCGGAACGATATCCAGAAATAAATCCTCTCCTTTACCCAACAATATTTTATTAAGTTGAAACACTTCCAGAATATGAAGCGCCGATTGGCTATTGGAGATGATGTACCTATGGCAGCCCATTGGACCGTTATTCTTTTGAATATAGGCAATGGATTCAATGCTTTGTAATATTTCGCGATGAAAGGAATCGTCCAGGGTTTTAATATCGGGTAAGGTAGACGTACCCAGGATCTTCTTGATTTTTTCGGGTTCTTCCAAACCCCTGTATTTTTCAAGGGCCTTTGTCCCTTCCTGCTTTTCGATTAAGCCTTCCCAAAGGTCATCGTGCTTTCTGCTGTCCTGTCTCACATCCATACTGGCAAAATGGAAACCGAATACTCTTACTTTTAGAATTAATTCATCCAAAAGATTTAAAGATAATCCGCCATGCTCTTCCACAATGCCTTTCCTTGCTTTATACAACACTTCGAGCAATTCATCTTTGGAATGAAATACTTCATCATGATGACCACCGAAAAGTGTATTATAAATTCCCCTTTCGGCGGTGATCAAATGGTTTTCCACATTATTAAAAGTAAGCCGTCTTCTGACTTTCCGAATATCTCTGTAATAACATTTTAAAATGCTGTTTCGCAGCTTATCCGCCACTTTCTTGGTGATATCATGGGTTACATAAGGATTGCCGTCCCGATCTCCTCCGGGCCAAAATCCCACCTTCAGCAGATTGGGGTTTTCCCAATCGTGCAAAGGTATATCCAACCGGTTGAGCACCCTAACCAATATATCAGCAATACTTGGATAGAAAACATATTCCAGAAACCAGGTTAAACTTACCGCTTCTTCATAAGGGGATGGCTTATCCTTATTGATAAAAGGAGTTTTGCCCAATTGCCTTAACAACAGATCAATGTCTCCCAGGTCATTTTTGCGGATGGCGGTTTCCAGGTCAGTGATGATGGCAAGGACATTTCCAGGATAAAACTGGGTCGGATGAGCCGTCAGGGTTAGCCGGACAGAGAAATTTTTGAGTTTCTCAATCAATTCTGCCTTTTTATGGTCATTCTCTACCCTGGCAATCAATGCGGTCATGGTGCCTTTTCCCTTAAGGTCATTGAATTTTTCGTAAGCCGCATCTTCAATGGAATCAAACAAAACCACCTGTCTTTCAATATACTGTACCATTTTAAACAGCAGATCATGCCTTTCATTTTCATTTTTTTCAGACATTAATTCTTCAAAAAACTGATTGATGATTTGCTTTGGGTTTTTGTTTTTCCGAAAACCACTTTGACAGGCCTCGGACAGAATGGGAAGTAAGGTGCCCGTTCTGTAAATCTGGTCAAAGGGTAAATCCAAAAATAAACTGTTATAAATGGTAAATCGCTTGGCGACTTCAGTCTCATAAATATTTGCCATGTATGATTAAGTTTTGATTTGAAATTCCAATTACTCAAAAATGCACATTTTTTTAATTCCATGCACCAATATAATTTGATAATTTTATTTGATTCTATTTTAATCTCCTATAGGATACTTACTATCAGCAGCTTATTATCCAGAATGCAATGGGGCCATTTGGTTATGTCCATGAAATTGCCTTTTGAATAAATAAATTTCGTATTTTGGCCTTTCAAAACCACCAATTTAAGGATTAGTAGATGTTATTAGCAGTCATTTCGGGTTTTCTTTTTGCTTTGGTAATCCCTCTTTTAATGAAGGGGCTGAAGCAAAAATCGACCATTTGGGTTTCCCTGCTCCCTTTTACCTTATTTTTATATTTTCTCTCGAAAATACCTGAAATAAGTGCCGGGAATGTCATCCAAACTTCTTTTCAATGGGTACCCAGTTTGGGGATCAACCTGGATTTTTATCTGGATGGTCTATCCTTGCTGTTTGCCTTGTTGATTACAGGGATAGGTACCCTTGTTTTTGTTTATACAGCACCCTATTTAAAAGGACATCAATACCTGGACCGTTTTTATGCCTATCTGTCCATGTTCATGGCTTCTATGTTGGGCTTGGTCCTTTCGGAAAATATCTTTAGCCTCTTCATCTTTTGGGAACTGACCAGCATCAGTTCCTTTTTCTTAATCGGGTTTAACAATGATAGCGGGGCTTCCAGGAAATCGGCCCTGACGGCATTGGCCATTACCGGATTGGGGGGGCTGTTTCTTTTGGCGGGGATGGTAGGTCTGGGTCAAATAACCGGAGCCAGTCAGGTATCAGAAATGTTTTCCATGTCTGCTTCCATCCAGGAAAACAGCCTATATCCCTGGGTACTGTTTTTTGTTTTCGTGGCAGCATTTACCAAATCTGCTCAATTTCCTTTTCATTTTTGGCTTCCCGGTGCCATGAAAGCCCCGACCCCAGTATCTACCTACCTGCATTCAGCCACTATGGTCAAGGCAGGGGTTTACCTTCTCGCCAGATTCACCCCTGTGCTGGGCAACCATGAATGGTGGAACGGAACCCTGATCATCGTTGGGGCAGTGACCATGGTTTATGCGGCCATACATGCCTTATTTAGGTTGGATTTAAAAGGAATTTTGGCTTATTCCACCATTTCTGCTTTGGGTATTTTGGTGTTTTTGATCGGATTGGGTACCGATGCCGCACTTTTGGCAGCAGGCGTATTTGTGTTGGTTCACGCTTTTTATAAAGCTACGCTGTTTTTGGTCACCGGCATCATCGATCATGAAACCGGTACCAGGGATGTATCGCAGTTGGGAGGGTTGAATAAGGTATTGTTACCGGTTGGAATTGCGGGAATTTTGGCCGCTGTTTCCAATGCCGGCATCCCCCCTTCCTTTGGTTTTGTGGGAAAAGATCTAATTTATGAAGCCACTTTGGGCATGGGGGATTTTGCCTGGATCCTGACCATATTAGCGATCATTACCAATGTGGCCTTGTTATTTGCAGGATTTGTAGCAGGGATCAAGCCTTTTGTGGGTGCCTTGCCTGAAAAATTTCAGAAGGTCCATTTGCCCAGTCCCTTCATGTATATTCCCCCTTTGATTTTGGCCGGATTGGGCATCTTTTTTGGATTGTTCCCCGGATTGATCGAAAAGGCACTCATCCATTCGGTAGTAAATAGCCTTACCGGGCAAAGCCCGGATTTTCACCTTCAGCTCTGGCATGGCTTCAATACCATCCTGGTGCTCAGTTTGGTTACCATTGGTTCCGGTACACTACTCTATTTTATCCTTAAGCCTTCCGAAAGGTTGTTATCGCGGGCAACCCGGTTTGAGTTCCTATCTCCACAGCAGCTTATTACCAATTTCTCTGAGGGATTCCGTCGCTTTTCCAGGGTCTGGACCCAGTTTTTTCAAAACGGCTATTTAAGGTATTATCTGACCACTATTTTGGCCTTTCTTTCCCTGATGCTGGCCTACCGTCTGTTTTTGGGTGTTGATTTGTTTGTTGAATCCGCCTCCTTAACTTCTATTACATTTTACGAGGCAATAGTCATCGGGATTATGGCCGCTGCCATTCTGTTCACGGTTTTTACAAAATCGAGGCTCTCCGCCGTGGCTTCCTTGGGAGTGGTTGGCTATTCCATTTGTTTGATCTTCCTGTTTTATTCAGCGCCTGATCTGGCAATGACCCAATTTTCCATAGATACGCTCACGGTCATTCTTTTTGTATTGGTCCTGTATAACCTGCCCAAATACCTAAAGCTTTCAGACAACAGAGACAGAATCAGGGATGGGCTATTGGCCTTGGTTTTTGGTATTTTGATCAGTATCCTGACTTTGGAAGTCATGAATGAAACCGTTGATAAGGAGATTACCAAATATTATGCTGAAAATGCTTATACCCTAGGTAAAGGAAAAAATGTGGTCAACGTAATTTTGGTGGATTTCAGGGGTTTTGATACCATGGTAGAAATTACCGTATTGGCCATTGCGGCCATTGGGGTATTCAGCCTTTTAAAATTGCATTTGAAAAGTATTGAAAAAGAATAAGCCATGCAGACCTTAATATTTAAAACCGCTTCCTCCTATTTACTGCCCCTATTGTTGTTGTTCTCCATATTTATTTTGCTGAGGGGACATTATTTACCGGGAGGAGGTTTCGTGGGGGGCCTCATCGCCTCTATTGCATTTGTAATCCACTCCTTTGCCAATGGTCTCGATAAAACCAAAACCATAGTAAAATTTCACCCTGGTTTTTTAATGCCGGTGGGGTTAATGTTGGCTTTGGTATCAGGGGTGCTTCCTTTATTCTTTGGAGAACCTTATATGACAGGATTGTGGGTAGAAGATCCCTTACCTGTAATAGGAAAGGTGGGCACGGCTTTGTTTTTTGATACCGGGGTTTACCTGGTGGTGATTGGGGTAACCCTGACCATCATTTTCACCATCTCTGAAGGCTTATAAGCATGGAAATATTACTGGTCATTATTATTGGTTTGTTATATGCGGCTGGGATTTACCTGATGCTGCGCCGAAGTTTGGTAAAATTAATTATAGGCCTTATTTTATTGGGAAACGGTGCCAATTTATTGATTTTTCTCCTGGGTAAAATCGTAAAGGGGAACCCTCCCATTATAGGAGAAACCGAAAAAATGTTAACGGAAATTTATGCCGATCCGGTCCCCCAGGCCCTGATACTAACGGCCATTGTAATCAGCTTTGGATTACAGGCCTTTGCCATTATCCTTATTAAGAGGGCTTACAAAGTGGTGAAAACTGATGATTTAGATGAAATGAACGCAACTGACGAAGATTTATGAGCAACCCTTACATCGTTTTACCGGTCATCTTCCAGCTTTTTATTGCCGTGGTCCTTATGTTTTGTTGGAACAGAAAAAACCTGCAAAAATTGGTCTCCGTCATCGGATCATTCCTGGCCTTACTCATCAGCATTCTATTATTTGTCGCCGTCAGTCAGGATGGGATCCAGACCATGCAGGCGGGCAACTGGGAAGCGCCATTTGGGATCACCTTTGTGGCGGACACCTTCAGCGCCACCTTGGTTCTTCTGACCTCCATTTCGGGCATTGCCGTATCGATTTATTCCGTAGGAAGTGTTCGTAATGCGCGGGTTAAGTTTGGCTATTTTCCCATTCTTCATTTCCTGCTAATGGGTTTATGTGGTGCGTTCCTCACCGGTGATATTTTTAACCTCTATGTTTGGTTTGAAATCATTATCATCTCCTCTTTTGTTTTGATTACACTGGGGGGAGAAAAAGCCCAACTGGAGGGTGCCATCAAATACGTGGCCATGAACCTGTTGGCATCGGTCATTTTCCTGACGGCCATAGCGGTGCTTTATGGGCTCACCGGCAGTCTCAACATGGCAGATTTATCCCTGCAGGTAGCCAAAATTGAAAACCGGGGACTGGTCAACGTGACGGCGATTCTTTTTTTGGTGGGTTTCGGAATAAAATCGGCGATATTTCCTTTGTATTTCTGGTTGCCGGCTTCTTACCATACCCCACCCCCAGCGATTTCAGCCATATTTGGGGGATTGCTTACCAAAGTAGGGGTATATGCCTTATTTAGGGTGTTTACCCTGATTTTTATTCCTGATGACTTCATGACCAATTTGATCACTATTATGGCCATTTTAACCATATTAACCGGGGGTATAGGTGCATTGGTACAAAACAATATCAGGAAAGTATTCAGTTACCTGATCATCTGCCACATTGGCTTCATGTTGGCAGGGTTGGGCATCTACACTACAGTGGCCATTGCGGGAGCCATCTTTTATCTTATTCACGATATCATCGTGAAGACAAATCTCTTTATGATGAGTGGTCTGATATTTAAATTAAAGGGCACTTACAGTATGCGTGATTTGGGAGGATTTTATAAGGAATACCCAAAATTCAGTCTTTTGATGGCCATACCGCTTTTCTCACTGGTCGGAATTCCCCCGCTATCGGGTTTCTGGGGTAAATTATTGCTGATCCAGGGAGCAATGACTACCTCTAATTTCATTCTGATTATATTTATTATATTGGGAAGTTTCCTTACCTTAATCACTATTGCAAAATTATGGGCAGAAGTATTCTGGAAAGAGGGATTACCGCTATCCAGAAAAAAATATGTCAAGTACTTCGATGAGTTAAAACCATTAAAAAAACAGGCCATGGTTTATCCTATTATTTGCCTTTCCCTTATATCCTTGTTTATCGGTCTGGGAGCGGAATGGGTACTACAAATTTCCGGGCAAATTGCCGAAAACCTGTTTCATCCGGAGAATTACATCAAAGCAGTTTTGGGAAATTAAAATATTATTAAAATGATCAGGACCAGATTTTTAACTAATTTATTTCTTTCTTTTATTTGGTTGGCATTGACCGGAAATTTTAACTTTGAAAACTTTGTATTTGGCTTTCTTCTGGGATTTATTCTTATGTGGCTGATCGCTACCAACAGAAGGGAAGATAAATATTATTATCGCGCTCCAAAATTGATTTTTTTTATCTTTTATTTTATTTATGAATTGATTAAGGCCAACCTGCAGGTGGCCTATGAAGTGGTTACCCCCAACTTGCATATGAAGCCAGGAATCATTCAGATTCCACTTACAGCAAAAACTAATCTGGAAATTACCTTACTGGCCAATTTGATCAGTCTGACGCCCGGCACCTTAAGCCTTGACGTGTCCAATGACCGGGAAGTCCTTTATGTACATGCTATGTATGTGAGTGATAAAAATAAATTTATTCAGAGCATAAAAAACGGTTTTGAAAAAAAATTACTGGAGATCCTGAGATGAGCCTAAACGATTATTTATATTATATCATATTACCGGTGTTATCCATTTCAACGCTTATCATTTTTGTGCGGTTTTTAAAAGGGCCCACATTATCGGACCGGGTAGTGGCTTTGGACTTGTTGCTTACCTCCGGCATTGGCATCATTGCCGTTTACAGCATCCATACCAATCAGGCTTCTTTTCTGGACATTGCCATGATCATGGCATTGATCGCATTCCTGGGGACGGTGGCCTTTTCTTATTATTTGGAAAAAAGAGAAAAAAATGAGTGAATTTTGGATCATAAGTTTAAGCTCCTTAGGAGCCCTGTTTATACTATTGGCTGCCATTGGTGTGGTCAGAATGCCTGACTTGTACCTGAGAATATCAGTAACCACCAAAGCGGCTACCTTGGGAATTGGCTTGATTCTGGGTGCCTCAGCAGTTTATTTTAATGATAATTCCATTACCTCCAGGGTTTTGGCCATCATCTTATTCATGCTTTTGACGGCTCCTGTAGGGGCACACATGATTGGCAGGGCTTCCTATTTTACCGGGGTTAAACTTTGGAATAAGTCTAAAATAGACGACCTTAAAGGAAAATATCATCCCAAAACCCATAAATTATCCAGTGATGAGGAACCTGATCATAAAAAATTGGAGCATGAATAACTGCTTATTGTTTTCCGTTATCTTTCTGCTTTCCATAGGATGCAGTAGCCCTCAAAAAAAAGAAGAAAAAACCGCTTCACCGTCTATCATGAATAAAAGTTACAAATTTCTGCTGGGAACCTATACCGAAAAACCGGATCAAGGAATTTATATCATTTCTTTCGAACCTGAAGGGGAGGGATTCACCATCATCTCTAGTGCACCTGAAGCCAACAACCCCTCTTTTGTCACCACGACTGAGGATGAAGAATATGTTTTTTCAGTGGAAGAATCAGGGGGTGCCAATGGGGGCAAAATCACCTCTTTTTCCTTAGAAAAAGACCAATTGACCAAAATCAATTCGGTCTCTTCCGGAGGAAACGGCCCCTGCTATGTTAGCCTGGATCCCACCGAAAAATTTGTGGTATCGGGCAATTATTCAGCGGGTACCTTTTCGGTCATCCCTGTGGCAGAAAACGGTCAACTCCAACCCGCGGTTCATGTAATCCAACATGAAGGCAGCAGTGTAAACCTTAATAGACAGCAACAACCCCATGTTCATTCGGCGGTATTCCATCCCAAAGATCATCGGCTATTGATTGCAGACTTGGGCACTGATGAGGTGCTGGTGTATGATTTTGATCCAGAAAAGGAGCAACCTCTTACAGAATTCCCTTTTTACAGGTTACAAGTTGAACCTGGTGCCGGACCCAGACACATGGTTTTTAATGCTGAGGGCGACCGTCTTTACCTTGTTCACGAAATGACCGCTGCCATTGGGGTGTATTCTTATGAAGAAGGGAAATTAGCCCATTTGGAAACCCATAGTCTCTTAAGCGAAAACTTTGATGGAAAAGTAGGGGCCGCAGAAGTAAGGATCACAACGGATGGTAATTACTTGTACGTTTCGAACAGGGGTGAAGCCAATGAAATCATTGCATTTGAAATCGGGGACAATGGAAGTCTGAGTCACCTGCAAACCATTTCGTCAGGGGGGATTGCCCCTAGAAATTTTAATATTACACCTGATGGAGCCTACCTGTTGTCGGGAAATCAAAACAGCAACCAAATCCTAGCTTTCAAAAGGGATCCCAACACAGGGATTTTGGAAAAAACAAACCATTCTTTAGAAGTCTATAAACCCGTCTATATAAAGTTTTTAGATTAAAGCCACTGATGGCCCCCTTCTGCTTCATCGAATGAAATCTTTTGTTTAATATTGGGGTCAATTTTAAAAAAAATCAAATTATTTGGTTCAAACCATACTTTATCATGACGGAAACCAGGGAGCTGAAGTATAAAAGCATACTGAGCAGGAGAGAAACGGAAAAGGCAATCGACCATATTAAAACCAATTTCCCGGTTCTGATGGCCAGGAAACTCAATCTATTTAAAATTTCATGTCCATTGGCCATCATCGATGGTACCGGGATCAACGATGACCTCAACGGCATAGAAAGGCCGGTAAAGTTCCCCATTAAAAACCAGTCTGATGCCACCGCGGTGGTGGTTCAGTCCCTGGCCAAATGGAAAAGGTGGCAACTGGCAGAATTGCAGGCCGAAGCAGGGGAAGGTATCTTGACGGATATGCGGGCACTCAGGCCAGATGAAGATTACTCTCCGCTTCATTCGCTTTATGTGGATCAATGGGATTGGGAAAAAAGAATTGGAGAAAGAGACCGCAATCTTTCATTTCTAAAAAATACGGTTGATGCCATCTTTGAAATTTTCAAAACGCTGGAAGGTGAAATTCATGAAGCATTTCCGGATATTGCCCCGGTGCTTCCGAATAAAATCACCTATATCCAGGCAGAAGATCTTCTTCAACAGTTTCCAGGATTAAATCCAAAGGAAAGAGAATATGAAGCATGCAAAGCCCATGGTGCCGTTTTTTTAATCGGGATAGGTGATCTTTTAAGCAATGGTGAAAAACATGATGGCAGGGCACCGGATTATGATGATTGGAGCAGCTATAATTCTGAGGGCCGCAAAGGGCTGAATGGAGATATTTTGGTATGGAATCCTGTACTGGAAAACTCCTTTGAATTGTCCTCCATGGGCATCCGGGTAGACGCCGCGACATTGGAAAGGCAACTGGAAATTTCCGGCCAGGAGCAACGGAAAAACCTTTTTTTCCATAAAAAGCTGTTGAGCGGGGAGCTGCCTCAAAGCATCGGAGGCGGGATAGGGCAATCCAGAACTTGTATGTTCCTCCTAAGGAAAAAACACATTGGAGAAATCCAATCCGGCATCTGGCCGGAATCGGAAGTACAAAAATGTTTAAATGAAGGGATTGAGTTAATGAAATAATACCGGGAATTAAACCCAAGGAATAAATGGAATATTCCTATTTGTCCCCGTAAATATTTAAAATGGTATTTTATTAAATTGTTAAATTTCAGAAATTAATTCAATTTAATTATTCTTTTGAAAAAAGATTCCTTACCTTTACACTCATCAAAACAATCAATTTAATTACAATTATGAACACAGGTAAAGTAAAATTTTTTAATGAATCCAAAGGATTCGGTTTTATTATTGATGACGAATCATCAAAAGAGTATTTTGTGCATGTCTCTGGACTTATTGACGAAATCAGGGAAGACGATGATGTATCCTTCGATCTTAAAGAAGGAAGAAAAGGTCTGAATGCAGTGAATGTGAAGGTAGTTAACGCATAACATAACATTGACATCAGTAAATAGAGCAACCCTTAAAGGGTTGCTTTTTTTTTGTTTATAATCCCCTTAAGTCCAGCTTTCCGGATTGTAACTTGCCTTTTATGGTAGTGGAAGACCCATTGTCTATATAAAGATTTTCGCTGCTTGATCTATCGCCGATAGTTAATCTGCCACTTCCGACAGAAAAATCAAAATTAAATTTCCCCAGATCAGAAGTAGAAGTTACCTTCATGTACCCTGAAGAGGCTTCCAGGTAAGTCGTTTCTCCCAATCCACAATTTTCGGCCTCCAACATTCCTGATGAAAGGGAAATTTCGCCCAGGGTGGTAACATTGCTGAGATTGGCTTTGCCGGAGCTCATTTTACCGGAAACCATCCCTTCCACCCTATCCAGTTTTACCATTCCACTCGATCCCTGGAAAACCACATTGCCCTTCATACCCTCCAAAGATGCCATACCTGAGGAAATTCTTAGATTGAGGTGCCCTTCCAAATCCTCCAAATCAATCATACCCGATGAGGCCCGGATATCCAGATTTGGGGAATGAAGGTGTCTGGCCTCCAATTTGCCAGAACTGGCTTTGAGGACAATATTTTCATTTCTGACATTTTCCACTTCCAGTTTTCCTGAAGAATTGTCCATGTCCAGAGCCATTTCCTCAGGACCTGTAATGCTGATGAAGCCTTTTACCTGATGACCAAAAAGGAAAGAAAAATTAATCTCCGGATCAAATTCCACAATAAGCTGATCACCAGATTGATGATATATGACTCCGTCAATGCTTTCATCACTCGCTTCCACAAACGCATTAAGGTGGACCTTTTGGGCCTCAGGTCCACCTCTGTAGCTGACCTCCAATGCACCACCCTTGACGATAACCTTCTTAACACCATCAAACCCTTCCTCAATATCGGAAATTGGATGCATGGGAAAGGGGTTACATCCTGCAATGGCAACTAGTACCATAAGCAATAATAGGGTAAATTTATTCATTTTCGAGGTTTGGTTTTTTTGGCTCTTCAATACCTATGGACATTAAAGAAAGTGTTTCATGAGCCACTTTGATATTATATTCATAGGCCAGACTTTTGTAATTGACCAGATCTACGATGGTCCCGATAAAACACAAACCTATGGTTAGCAGATAGAGTATCCCCAATCCGATTTGCCCCAAAATAAACCGGTGTAAGCCGGCAAAACCAAAAAAACCGATCAAAGTCAGGATGAGAATCATCTGGCTGTCTTTCCTCCTGGCCCTATATACCTGGGAAAATAAACCTGCCTGTTCATCATTCATGTTTTTGAGGATGCCCTGAATATACCCCAATTCCATTCCTTCCAATTCCGGAAGATGTTTCAATACATTTGCCATTTTTTCTATTTGTTTTTAATTGTTTAATTAATTCAATCATTCTTAATAAGATCACTATCAAGGCAAATCCCCCCAAGGGATGCATTTCCCAGGAGGCTATCCAATCTCCCCGCATCAGCAAGCCCAGAGATCTTCCCAGCCCGCAACCTGGACACCAGGTGAAGCCCATTCTGTCTATTGGACAGATACTGAAATGGGAATCCTCCACGGGGTTAAATGCCAGGAGGGACAACAATGCCACTGGCCAAAAATAAAGCTCCAGGGAAATCAATCTTATTCGATTCATGTTGTTGAAATATACGAATAGAATGCCACTTTTAAAATATAGGCTTAGGGCTTACAGCCCAAGGTGGTGGATAAAAACTGTTCGATTATGCGACAAGAATTGTCCATATATGAACAGTTTTACACAAAAATTAAAAGTCTTAATGTTTTCGTTCGGGAAGCTTAATGGTTACATTCTCACCGAATTTTACCGCAGTGTTCTTTCTAAATTGAGCATAAAATTCCAAAAATGATTTTGGTTTTCCGCCCAGCCCGAATAATGAAAATGCCATTACCGCCCCTAAAACAAAATCCGGAATTTGGTTTTTCGGATCAATATCCAGTACCTCGCTGATTGGTTTCCCTAAAAAATATGCCATCAAATCCGCCGAAAAAGGAGCTATGGCAGGTTGAAGAAGGCCATTTTGATAATGGTGAAGCAAAGATTTGATTAAGGTTTTACCTGCGGAAGAAGCTCTCAAATGTCTTCTTTTTATCATTTTCTCCAATTCAAAAGCCTCCTTAGGGGAATCCGGCAAAAAATCCATGTTCAAACCCAAATAATAACCAATACATTTCCAATACTGGAGAAGGGCTTCTTTATCTGACTGTCCCAAATTGACCCCTGCTTTTCTCATTCCCCTGTAAATCAACAAACTGAAGGACAGATTGGTAGCCATCATATCTTCCTGATTAATGGGTGGTCCCCAACTGAAATCCCAGGTATTATCGTATTTCTGAATAAAATGCCTGGAAAAGGCATGTATTAAGCGGACTTTTGCCAATACCAGAAAAATCCTTTTATCTTCCAAAAAGGCACCTGGCCGATAGCATTCCAAGATAAATAAAGCCGTCTCAGCCAATCTTCGGCCTGGATCTTCCACCATTCTCCTGGACCGGACCAATACTTCAGCACCATTGCCGAACGCATAGGTATAGGGCAGGGCATATAAACCCAGCAAAGAAAGCATCAAAGTAAGGTGTTTGAAGAAAATCTCCTGAACATGCCTCAACCCGGAAAATTGACTTTCAAAAGGAAATGGTTCGGTGTAAAAATTAAAAAAACCATTTATTTCTTTTGGGAAATTTTTGGGGAAATTATCAGGAATTTGATCCCAGGAATTAATGGATTCGATAATGTCGGGTCGGATTAACAGTTTGCTCACAGCATGGTCCGCCAGGGGATCCTGTTGTCCTCTTAATCTATCCAGTTTTTCAGAATTATATAAATCCAGTTTATTCACCTCATTTTTAACTACTTTTTCGTAATTTAGTTTAATAATAAAATTTTAAGATTTTTGGTTAAGCCTTTTGACCTACCATTCTATGACAGAAATAACTTCTAAATTCATTCTATTGTTCTCATTTTTCCTATGTACCACTTCCCTATTTTCCCAGGAATCTTCTGATTTAATTTTAATAGATGCCAAAAACAACCTGCTGGGTTTTAAGATTTTTGCCGGAACAGCAAAAACAATTACCGATAGCCCAGGTTACGATAATCAACCTGAATTTATCAACGACCTACAGATTACCTTTTCATCAGAATCCAAGGATGGTAATCATGATATCCTCCTATACAATTGGGAAACCAACCGCTTTTCCAATATGAGCCGGACTGAAAATAAAAGCGAATTTTCCCCTTCACTGACCTCCTGCGGGCAATATATTTCCGCCGTCACGGTAGAAGAGGACAGCACACAACGACTTTGGCTCTATCCCATTAATATGGGTGAGCCTGAGGTTTTATATGATGATATTTCTCCTATTGGATATTATGGATGGTTTGAAGAAACTGCCGCTCTATTTGTCCTCGGAGACCAAAATGAATTGGTCTTTCCATACAGCCGGGAAGATGTACATCAGGTGGCCATCAACCCCGGAAGATGCATTCAATCCCGACCCAAAACCAAAGAAGTGGTTTTTTTGAATAAAAACAGCAACATCGTCGCCGATGGAAAGTCTACTTTTGAATTGATGGCTTACCATGTTGAGAACCGGGAAGTGTATTCTTTGGGATTGGCATTGGGAGGTTCTGAGGATTTTTGCTGGGTGGATAAGAACCTACTCCTCATGGCAAGGGGAAAGGATATTTACTTAAGAAAGATAAATAAAAGCATTCAATGGGAAAAAGTCGCCACCATTTCCATCCCCGGATACGATAACATCACCCGGCTTTCCATGAATCCAAGCAATAAAAAGCTGGTTATTGTCATGGAAAAAACCGGGACCTGAAGGTAAACCGATCTGTTGATGGCCCATTAAAAAGAAACCTTAAGGAAGTTAAGGATGGAGTGCTATTCATTTACATTCATGGACAACTTTGATTTAATCCAATTTGCCTCATCGCCCATATTCCATAACATTCAGGCTATTTTGCTATTTTTCACTCATCTTTTTTCTTAATTCTGCTTCTTGATCCGGGTTCCAATAACCACAATCGAGTTGCATGAAAAGGGAAGTATAGGGCATTACTTCATCTGTTTTGATCATCAATATCGAAAACAGAGAGGCTTCTTTGTCCAACATTTCAAAAATTTCCTCATGAAGAAGTGGAACAGCAATTTGATCACCCAAAATTTCATTTAAATCTGATTTATAACCTTCTATCCCAGCTACCATGTCCTCATCCAGATAGTCCAGCTCCAGGTCTTTATAAATAACGGGATTGATATGGGGAGCATCCTTGATCATGGGTAAAAGCCACTCTAAATTTTCCAACATGCCCCCCTCCACCACAATCGTTTCCATTCCATCGGCATTTTGCTCAGGAAAAGCACTATCAACCAATAAAATCCAATTTCTATGGCCCATGACCTTCATTTTTTCATGGATTACTTCTTTGGTATTAATATTTTGATTTTCATCGCCTTCCTTTTGAATAGAACTAACCTCTACTCCGCAGCCTGTTGGAAGGAAAAAGAGTAGGAGTAAACTGATTTTCCTGTTCAATCCATTTAAAGAGGTTAAACTTTTGAACAGATCTTTGTTTAGCATATCAAATAGGTTGGTCATTGGATGATAATTAAATGAACTAATGGACTAAAATATTGAGAGACAATACCCTAAGATAATAAAACATGGGGAAAAACAGTACTGATGGAAAAAAGTACTCTCAATTTCGCAGGAAAGCCAACCTTTTGGTGAATTTGAAGTAAATATAAATAGATGGGAATTTGACGCCGCCAATTAAGAAGAAATGGAAATAGAACATTTTTTTCAATGCCCTTACTGTTTTTCGGAAATTTCGATGATGCTTGACCCAAGCGTCGCCGAACAAGAATACATTGAGGATTGTGAAGTTTGCTGTAACCCCATACAGGTAAGTTATGGCATGGAAAATGGAGCACTTCACTGGTTTAATGCCGATAGTATTGAACAGTGATTTTTTATTGTTTTTTTTAATGATTTTCTGTTTCTAAATTCTAATTTAGGTGTCATAAAACAGCTAATTATGACAAAAAAATTACTTTTTACTGGTATTTGCATTATGCTTTTCCAGTGGCATTCCAGAGCCCAGCTTGTTGAAGAAATCAAAACTGCAGGTCAAATCTATGCCTATGCTCAACTTCATGGCGATCATGAAATTCTTTTGGATTTTACCTATCCGGTTTTGATTGATAAAGCAGGGGGAAGGGCAGCGATGAAAAATATTTTAAAACAGATTCAGGAAACCAAAAAAAGCAAAGGGAGCCATTTAAGGGTCCTGGAATTTAAAGATCCCATCGAAATCACTTCTGTAAATGATGAAGTACATGCGATAGTTCCCGTTACCACCATCAGTGAGATTCCTGGAGGTACCCTGACTACTGAAGCCAGTTTAATTGCAGTAGGGACAGAAAACAGGGAAAATTGGTATTTTATTGAATTAACCGCTCTGGATGAGGGAAACATTCAAAAAGTACTTCCTTTATGGGATTATAGCCTGACCCTGCCCTATAAAAAACCGCCGGTGTATAAAGAAAATAAGCATTAAGCGTTTTGATAGGGAAAGTAAAATGGTTTCATGATTTATTTCTTGCCTGTTCCATTTGGTCCCACCATTCTTTTTTGATGGCCCTAAGCCCATTGAATTGTCCGGCTCCCTGTAGCCATTCCCCCCCATCAATGGTAATGATTTCTCCATTGACAAAACTGGAAAAGTCGGACAATAAATAAGCCGCCAAATTGGCCAGTTCCTGGTGATCGCCCACTCTTCCCAAGGGTACTCTTTTAGCCGGGTTAAATTTCTCGGCCAATTCTCCCGGCAATAACCTATCCCAAGCTCCTTCCGTGGGAAAGGGGCCCGGTGCAATGGCATTGGACCGGATACCATAGGGGGCCCATTCCACTGCCAAAGACCGGGTCATGGCCAAAACCCCCGCCTTGGCTGCCGCACTGGGTACCACATAACCTGAGCCAGTAAACGCATAGGTGGTAACGATATTGAGAAAGTTTCCCCCGGTTTTATTGCTGATCCAGTTTTTGCCGGCCACCAAAGTCATATTGGCGGTGCCTTTCAGCACAATATCCAAGATGGTGTGGAAAGCACGGGCTGAAAGGCGCTCGGTAGGACTGATAAAATTGGCAGCTGCATTATTGACGACTGCATCCACTTTTCCAAAATGATCCAGGGTTTTTTGGTACATTTCTTCTACCTGTTCTTCATTTCTCAAATCACAGGATAATGGAAGCACTTCGCCATTCGTCTCTTCCTTTAAATTCGCAGCCGATTTTTGGAGCACTTCCAATTTCCTGCTTGCAATCACCAGCTTCGCCCCAAGGGAGAGAAAGTAATGGCTCATGGATTTTCCAAGCCCTGTACCTCCCCCTGTCACCAAAATTACTTTGTCTTTTAAAGCCCCTTCTATGAGCATGCCTTTATTATGGATCATGGATTTTTTGGTAGTTTGTCAGAAGGTATTAAAGTACAAATAAATAAATGTGTCTAAAAATTTTGGTGTATGTTTCTGCATTTTATTTAATTTCACATTCTAATTCCATAAAGCATGTGTGATTTTCCAATAACGAATTCTTTTACCTTTCCCATCCATTGGCTTTTTCTATTGGTGGCAATGGCTTCCTGCAACCTGGAAGATAGCCGGAGACTGCAAATCAATCAAGCCTATGAGGGAGATGAAATCTACCTGATATCAAAGGCACTTGATGAACCGCTACATTTGGCTTTTAAAGGACTTATGTGGTTTCAGAACCAAGCATTTACAGACACCTTACCAGGCTGCCCCACAATCACCATTGTAGAGAACGACAATGAAGTCCACCATGAAGTTCAACTGAACTATTCAACTCCGATATGTAAGGGCCCATCTAATCAAAAAGGATTGATAACCCTCCATTTTTCATCCTCCCAATTGACCCAAATGGACAGTATCCACCTGACTTTTGAGGACTACCAATCCGGAGCGTTTACCCTGAACGGAGATAGGATTTTCACACTGATCGATTCCACAATCCAAAGGGCTACCTACTCTGAGCAATCAGAAAATCTCCTGATTATGGACCAACATCAATCCAGTAGCCGGGTTGGCATTTCTTTTTTCCACGAAATAACCCATAGCGAAGCGCAGGGAAGAACCATTACATCCACTGGATCTTTGGAGGGCAGGAATTGGGCGGGAAATAACCTTTCTATGGAAATAGAAACTGCCAAAGTTCTGACAGCTACCTGTATGAATCAGGGAATTTTCAGACCTGTAGAAGGTCGGGAATCATGGACTGTTTACCGGACAGATGGTGTGAACGTCAATCACCGATTGAGGTTTGTTAGCACAGCGGACTGCACCACCAAAACAATTCTTCTTTTGGATGAAGGGGTACAAATAGAAAAATCCCCCTAACCAAACGGCAGATTGGGTGCAGGAATCCATTTTGATTTTTCTGAATGGCAAAATAATGGTTAATGGCTGCTTTACTCCTTTCCAATATGAACCAAAGCATCCCCGGCATTGACCACTGGGGAGTTATTGATTCCTATGATGTACCCTTGTACATTGCTTTTTACCGGAACTTTAACCTGGCCATATGGATCGGATATTTTGGCAAGCACCTGCCCTCTTTTTACTTCTTCCCCTAATGATACAGAAGAATTGAATATACCTGAAACCCTGGCCCTAACCCAGGAGCTTTCTTTGATTTTCATGGTTTTTCCTTCAGGAAACTCCCCTTCTACCATATTAAGAAATTTCAGTAGTCTGCCCGTACCCTTTATCCCTTCGGATATGACATTTTCGTCAAGACGCATGGACTCCCCCCCTTCAAAAACAAGTAAGTGTTTATTATTTTTATATGCTTCTTTTCTGAAAGATTTGTCAATTAGCGGTGAATTGACCGTAAAATTGGCGCCGAATTTTTCAGCCAACTGAAGTCCCTTTTTATCTTTAAAATCTACCCTTACCTGGGGGTAATTTGAAAGCATTCTTCCTCCTGTGTGAAAGTCTATCCCATAATCAATCTGGGGAATAATTTCATGGGTCAGGATATTGGCAATCTGGGAAGCCAAAGAACCCTTTCGGTTACCTGGAAAACTTCTGTTGAGATCTCGGCCATCCGGAAAAGTCCGTGAAGTACTCAAAAATCCATATACATTTACCAAAGGAATATAAATCAAAGTCCCTTTAATGGGCGGGAACATGTCTTCTTCCAACATTCTTTTTACCGACATAATGCCGTTGATTTCATCTCCATGCACCCCCCCACTAATTAGGACCGTTGGACCTGGAATGCTGGAACTCCTTATGAAAACAGGTAAATCGATCAGGGTATGTGTTGGCAGGCGTGCAATGGCTATTTCCATATTCAGGGATTGGCCCGGTCGGATTCTCACCCCGTTAATCACCATTTCTTTCATAATGCCAATAACTTTTTATTGGCCCAGTGTCCGCATTTATTCCAATTTTCCAAGTGGGCTTTCAATTTGTCCAAAATATCTTTTACTTCGCATATTAATTCCAGCAATGAAGATACAAGAAAATATTTCCTTAAAGGAATTTAACACTTTTGGAATAGATAAAAAAGCCAGGTATTTTGTTCGCGTCCAAAGGGAGGCGGATGTTATCAATGCCATAAAAATGAGCAAAAGGCTCAATGTTCCACTTTTTATTTTGGGGGGCGGGAGCAACCTGCTCTTCACCACTAATCTGGATTATTTTGTGGTCAAAATTGATATCCAAGGGATTGTGCCCATTCATGAAGACGATCAATCCGTTTACGTAAAAGTGGGGGCTGGGGTGATTTGGCATCAACTGGTAACCCATGCCATTTCGAAAAATTGGGCAGGAATAGAAAACCTCTCTTTGATACCAGGTACTGTGGGAGCCGCTCCCATGCAAAATATCGGCGCCTATGGTGCAGAGATCAAAGATGTTTTTCATCAATTGGAAGCCATCCGGATTGATAGCGGGTCCACAGAGCTATTCTCCAAAGAGGACTGTGGATTTGGGTACCGGGACAGTATTTTTAAAAAAAGCCATAAAGACCAATATGTCATCACCCAGGTAACATTTAAACTTGAAAAAACACCCTCTGTCAACATCAGCTACGGAGATATCAAAGGCACACTCGACAAACTAGGGCTTCAACCTGATCACATCAAGTCAGTAAGTGATGCCGTTATTTATATCCGGCAGCAAAAACTTCCTGACCCAAAAAAAATAGGAAATGCCGGAAGCTTTTTCAAAAATCCCACCCTATCCGAATCTACCTTTGCCCTACTGAAAAACAGCTATCCTGAAATTCCAGGTTACCCGGTTGACGATGGAATTAAAATTCCTGCCGCCTGGCTGATAGAAAGATCAGGTTGGAAAGGAAAAAGGCTAGGGGCTATAGGAGTACATGAAAACCAACCCTTGGTGTTGGTGAATTATGGCGGCAGTGATGGAAATGATATATTGGAGCTCAGCGCAAAAATTCAAAGAGATATTAAAAAAAAATTTGGGGTTTTTCTGGAACGGGAGGTCAATGTAATCTAAATCGTGCAGCAATAATCGGCCTTTAAATCAACGGATCTTGAATTAAGATATTTTTTTTGTACTGTTCCACTTCTACCCCGAATTTTTTCAAAAACTGCACCCCTTCATCGTCGCCAATACCCTTATAGGCGGCATAGGAATAGAGAAATATGACTTTATGGATTCCCATAGAGTAAATGATCCTGGCACAGGGCAGGCAAGGGGCCAAAGTGACAAATAGGGTGCTACCCTCTACTGAAGCCTTGTTTTTAACGGCATATAAAATAGCGTTTTGTTCTGCATGCAAGGCCAAAGAACAACTGCCTTTGCTATCTCTACTACATCCTGTCTCAGGAAATTCTTCATCGCAATTGTGGGTTCCTGAGGGTGGACCGTTATATCCAATGGAAATAATTCGCGTATCTTTTGTCAATACCGCACCCACATGTTTTTTAATGCAATGAGAGCGTTGGGCAAGGTTAACGGCAAGCTCCATGAAAATATCATCAAAATCCGGTTTTGTCATTTTGAAAAGAAAATTAGATCACTATGGCTGATTGGCTTCCAAAAGTAGTATTCCCAAGTCAAAATAAAAAACCGATCCACTCACCAAAATATTTGGAAAGGATTAAAAATACCCCCGAATTCAATAATGCATTTCGTTAAAATTAAAAGAGAAATAAAAAAATAGGGTTTAAATATGATTTCTAAAAAATTTTTATTTACTTTTGTATCAATTTAATTGCCTTTCAAAATAGGAATTTTGTACTTCAATGATAAAAATAGTCCTTATTGACGATGATCCGATAAGCATTTTCGTAACCGAAAAGCTGATCAATAGAAACATTAAGGTCCCCTGCAAGATATTTTCATTTGATAATGCCATAGATGCCTTAAAGAACATCTATCAAATCAGTCCCCACTATTTGTTTTTAGATCTCAACATGCCTGAAATGACAGGATGGGATTTTTTGGAGAGGTATAAGCCTGAAGTTACCGATTCGGAGATCTATATTTTAAGCAGCTCCGTGGATGAGCGGGACATTTCTAAAGCCAATCAATACAACCAGGTAAAAAAATACTTATCCAAACCTCTGATAAAACAATATATCAGCTTAATTTTTGGAAAAAAGGACCAATTTAATTAAATAGAACTTTTCTTGGATTTACAAACCTCTTTTAGTATTTTTTGTTACATAACAAAAAATACAGGAAATGGCAAAATCAAATCCCATACTGATCAATGCAATAGGTAATACCATATCCAAGTTAAAAAATGGTGCGCCTTACCAATGGGGGCATATGGGGGCCTGTAATTGTGGTAATCTGGCCCAGGAAATCACCCATGTCAGCAAAGGTGAAATCCATCAGTACGCAATGCAACGTTTTGGCGACTGGAGTGAACAACTTAAGGATTATTGTCCTACCAGTGGTCTTCCAATGGATTTAATGATATCCAGGTTATTGGATTCCGGCTTAGATCTGGAGGATTTGATACATTTGGAAAAATTATCAGACCCCAACATTCTGGCAGCCCTTCCTGAATCCGAACAAAGGGAATTAAGGAAAAACCGGAAAGAAGATGTGATCCTTTACCTGGAAATTTGGTTAAAGCAATTGGAAAAAACATGGGTCAGCCAACAGGCTGCCATCAAAATTTCCGAATCTTCAAAAATATATCTATCCGAAGTATTGAGTTAAAAAAAAAATTCCTTATTTAGCAAAGAAATTTAGATACCCCGCAACGTTTAGCGCTTATGAATGAAGATCTTGATGATGACTTCGAAGATGATTTGGATGACGAATTCGCAGATGAGTTTAGTGATGAAGTTTTTGATGAGGAGGAAGACCATGGATTGGAAGATGATATATTCAATGATATAGATCTTGAAGATTTTGAGGAGGATGACGATGAGGAAGATTTTGAGGAGGATGAGGAAGATGAAGATGAATTAGATTAAAATTGCCGGGATCAGCCTGGGAAAGTTTTCAAAGAAAAAATTTTGAAACCGGGCCTGATCCATCACTTAAATCATTTTCTCCTTTGCATTGGATCAAAGGAAATGTTAACTTGCGCACAGTTTTATACCAAAAATCATTTATACATGTTATTAGAAATTTTCAGTTCGCCAATTGCCCTAGGGGCCCAGACCTTTTGGTTAATTGTCGCAATTTTAGTGGGATTGGGCGCTGGTATTTCTGCCGTGGATTTCAGAAGTACTGTTTTCAAAAAAGAAAGCAAAGAAAAATAAGCCCAAACCGTCCATTTTACTTCTGGACTTTTTTTACCCTTTATTTCAATGAACTTTTCCCATAAGGGATCTGATGGGTTTTGCCAGGAATAAAAGAACTATTCCTGCTCCGGAAACGGTATAAACAATCAACATATATTGATCGGGCATTTGAACCAGGGCTTCTTCTGTACCACCACCTGTCCCACCTGCAATCCTTCCGGCCACCAGGTTACCAATGGCGATGGATAAAAACCACATGCCCATCATCTGCCCTGCAAATTTTTTGGGAGCCAATTTAGTGGTCAGACTCAAACCTACCGGGCTAAGGCTTAATTCTCCAAAAGTATGAAACAAATAGGTCAAGACGAGCCAGGTTGGCGCGGCAAGTTGACCTGAAGCAGCAATTTTAGCCGCAAAATACATGACCAAAAAACCTATCCCCAATAATAAAAGTCCAAAAGCAAATTTTAAAGGAGAACTGGGTTCCAGGTTGCTTTTACTCATAGCCACCCACATGGCACCAAAAAAAGGTGCAAAAATAATGATAAAAATGCTATTGATGGATTGAAAGTACCCTGCCGGAATTTCCCAACCCAAAAAAGACCTGTTGGTAAACCTTTCAGCAAACAAATTCAAAGAAGAGCCTGCCTGTTCAAAACCCGACCAAAACACTGATGAAAAAACAAACAGAATCAAAATCACCAAAACCTTTTTTTTCTCTTCCCGCTGAAGTCCTCCCAATAATAGCACGTAAAGAAAAAACACCAAGGCCACTACGGCAATCACGGTATTGGATACTTCGGCAATTCCAACAGGGTTCAATTCTATCACCCCCGTTAAAAATAGGAGGACCATTAAAATTAATACAGCGAAAGTTGCTACTACCCATTTGATTAACTTCTGTTGTTTTCGCTTTTCCTCGTCATTGGCAGGCAGTTCTTCTTCCCCAACACCATCCAGATAATGTCCTGTCAATTTATATTGGACCAATCCCATTAACATCCCCAATCCAGCCAAACCAAACCCCAAATGCCAATCGTATATCGCCAAGGTACTGCAGGCAATCGGGGCGATGAAGGCGCCCAGGTTAATCCCCATATAAAATATGGAAAAACCCGCATCCCTCTTTGAACTGCCTTCCGGATACAATTGTCCTACAATTGAACTGATGTTGGGTTTAAGCATGCCGGTGCCTACCACAATCAGCACCAAACCCAAAAAAAACGACTGAATATCCAAACTGGACACGGAAGAAACCGCGTCATGGTGATCAGACCAAAGGAATTCCAATCCCGGTAAGGCCATGGTGAAATGTCCTAAGGTAATCACTATTCCGCCATACCATACCGATTTTTTTAACCCGATTAGCCTATCCGCCAGCCATCCACCTGGAAGAGCCAATAAATATACACCCATGGAATACAGTCCATAAATGGCGCCGGAAGTCTGGTCGTCAAAACCCAATCCACCGGATGCAATGGGAGCTGTCATGAAAAGAATCAATAAGGCCCGCATGCCATAATAACTGAACCTTTCCCACATTTCAGTGAAAAACAAAGTCATTAATCCCTTGGGATGACCAAAAAGCTGTGGCCCTTCAAATTCCAGTATTTCTTCAGGAGCGTTATGTTTTCCTAAAAATTGATCTTTATCATTCAAATCCGGGGAAGTTTAGGGTAATTACTGGTGTGTTTCATTGCAATGGTACCGAATAGGTTCATTTCATTAAATGAATTAATTTCATTACCAGTTTAAAGGTTGCAATTATTGCCTGATACTACAATTATTTCTTTATTTTTGCAAAAAATATCAATCGATAACTTTATGACTACAGGAGAAATCCATACCGAAAAAGGCATCATGAAAATAAATTTTTATGATGAAGATGCACCGAAAGCGGTTGCCAATTTTGTAAAGCTTGCCCAAGAAGGGTTTTATGATGGCCTAAGCTTTCACAGGGTGATCCCCAACTTTATGGTTCAGGGAGGCTGCCCTAAAGGAGACGGCACAGGGGGCCCGGGATATACCATAGAATGTGAGCTGGACGGGGAACTTCAATATCATGACAGGGGCGTGCTTTCAATGGCGCATGCAGGAAGGAATACCGGTGGTTCACAATTCTTTATCTGCCATAATAGAAGCAATACCCAACACCTTGACAGAAACCATACCTGCTTTGGCAAAATAACGGAAGGCTTGGAAATTTTGGATAAAATCAGTCAGGGGGATAAAATCACAAAAATAATTATCCATACGGATCAATAAAACTGCTTGGGTCAAAATAATGCCCCGGCAATAGTTGCTGTCATCAGGCAGGCCAAGGTAGCAGCCAAAAGGGCACTCATCCCCAATTTGGAAAGATTGGCCTGCTGCTCGGGGGCTATACTTCCTATGCCCCCCACTTGGATGGCGATGGAACTGAAATTGGAAAAACCACATAAGGCATAAGTAGCGATGACAATGGATTTGTTGGAAAGTGACCCTGCCGCTTTCATATCGGCCAAACCGAGGTAAGCAACAAATTCATTGATCACCGTTTTTTGACCTAATAAAGAACCTACCGCTAAAGTATCTTTCCATTCCACTCCAATTATCCATGCAAAAATCCGGAACACCTGCCCCAAAAGGTATTCTAAGGAAAGGCCGGAAAAGGCGCCTTCTGTGGAACTGACAATTAGGGTGTTTAATCCGGAGTAGTAACCGATCAAATCGGTCAGGAAATAATTCAAAGCGGCGATCACGGCAATAAACGCCAGTAACATCGCCCCAACATTCAAGGCCAGCCTTAATCCCTCAGCGGCACCTCTCGACATGGCGTCGATTAGATTTACATCGGTGATGGGTTCACTGAGCTCCAATTTTCCTTTAAGGACATCTTTTTTGATCTCCGGTATGATAATTTTTGACATGACGATGGCGGCAGGGGCGTTCATGATACTGGCCCCCAACAAATAGGAGGCAAATTTGGCTTTTTCAAGAGGATCATCTCCTCCCAAAAAAGCCACATAACCCGCCAACACTCCACCGGCAATGGTAGCCATCCCTCCTGTCATCAGGCACATTAATTCAGACCTGGACATGGTGGGTATGAATGGCCTCACCAGAAGAGGGGCTTCGGTTTGGCCCAAAAATATGTTGCCGGCTGCTGAAAGGCTTTCTGCCCCTGAAAGGCGCATGGTCCTGGCCATGATCCATGCAATGCCAAAAACCACTTTCTGAAGTACGCCCAGGTAATAAAGACCTGCAGATACGGTGGAGAAGAAGATGATCGTGGGCAAAACCTGAAAGGCAAATATAAATCCAAATGTGTTGGTGGCCAGATCACCAAACAAAAACGCTGCACCTGCTTCAGAAAAACTCAGAAATTTAACAAATGCAGCACTGATGCCGCTGAATAATTGGACTACAAAATCAACCTTTGTAATCAAAAATCCAAAAACAGCCTGCAAAGCTATCCCAATACCTACCAGTCTCCAATCAATATTTTTTCTATGAACAGAAAAAAGACTGGCAACAAAGACCAAAACCAAGATTCCAAAAACACCCCTAATATACTCCATTGGCATTATTAAAGGTTACACAACAAATTAACTGTAAGCCCATTGAAACGGAATGAAGTCGGGTCATATCATGCTCCTACCAAAAAGTAATAATTAAGGCCAACTAAATCAAGTAATTTATAGGCATCAATTCCTTCGGTTGATTTCATCTCTTAGTCTGGCGGCTCTTTCATAGTCTTCACTGGTGATGGCCTTTTCCAGCATTTGGTTAAGTTTGTCCAAACTAAAGTCTTTTAAAGCCTCAGATGACTGCTTCTTTTCCCTCCCTCTTGTAGAGGTGGCTTCTGCACTGCTCGATGCCTCCTGCTCGCGCTTCTCATCTTCTTCTGTAAATTCTATGGAAGCCTCTTTCATGACCCCGTTCGCACAAAAAATAGGCGCTTCAAATCTAACCGCAATGGCAATGGCATCCGAAGGCCTGGCATCAATCTCCACCTTCTTAAAAGAACTTTTGCACATTATTTTGGCATAAAAAACGCCTTCTCTCATATCTGAAATAAGGATATGATCAATGGTAAATTCAAAGTTGGAGGCAAATGACTTGAACAGGTCATGAGTCATGGGCCGGTTGGGAATGATTTTCTCAATCTCAATGGCTATGGCCTGAGCCTCAAACATTCCTATTACTATTGGTAATCTCCTCTTACCTTCCAATTCTCCCAATACCAGGGTAAACGATCCTGATTGGGAATGATTGGAGGATAAACCTAAAATTTCTAACTCAACACTATTGTCCACGGTTAATTATTTTATTGCTTTGATTGCTTCTGTTAGTTTGGGAACCACCTCAAAGGCATCTCCAACTATTCCGTAATCCGCCGATTTAAAAAACGGGGCTTCTGGGTCCTTATTAATCACCACAATATACTTGGATGAATTCACTCCTGCAAGGTGTTGTATAGCTCCTGAAATTCCAATGGCAATATAAAGGGTCGGAGATACTTTGATGCCGGTCTGACCTACATGTTCATGATGAGGTCTCCAACCCATATCCGAAACAGGTTTGGAGCACCCACAAGCTGCATGAAGCGATTTGGCCAAATCCTCAATCATGCCCCAATTTTCGGGTCCTTTTAAGCCTCTGCCCCCCGATACTACAATATCTGCCTCAGGTAATAAAACCTCCCCTTCAGCTTTTTCGGTTCCCTTAATTTTTGCTGCAAATTCCTTTTCATCAATATCAATGGACAGGGCTTCCACTGCTGCCTCTGGACCATCGGTTTTAATTTCAATCGTGTTCTTTTTTATTGCGAGAATTTTTCTCTCTGTTTCAATTTGGGTTTCCGCAAAAGCTTTACCGGTAAAAATACTTCTTTTCACTTTAAAACCATCATTCAACTCAGGCAAAGATACCACATTGGAGACCAGTCCGGCCTGCAACTTGATAGACAACCTGGCAGCTACCGCATCTCCTAAAGAGGATTTTGACATAATGAGCGTATTGGCTTCTGCTTTTTCAAAAACCTTTGCCAAGGTTGCGGCATGTGCCTGAATAATTCCTGCATCCAAACGGTCATCAGAAACGTGGTAAATCCTGTTGGCTCCGGCTTGACCCGCCTTTTTCCATTCATTCTCATTCACCGTACCCAAACCTACTGCGATTACTTCTACCCCCTGCATCGCCGATAGTGCCGAAGCATAAGAAACCGCTTCCAGGGAGGATTTTTTTATAGTGCCTTGATCTTGTTCTATATATACCAGTATTGACATGATTTTTTATTTAATAGAAATATGGATTACAGAATTTTGGCTTCATTTTTCAAAAGCTGAACCAATTCCTCCACCTGATCTTTATCGATCAGCTTTACAGCCCCTTTAGCAGGAGGCAATGTATAATTTTTCACTTTCGTCATTTCCTTTCCCGGAACCGGATCTACTACATTCAGGGGCTTGGACCTGGCAGACATAATTCCCCTCATATTCGGGATTTTCCATTCTGCTATGGGTTCCTGACAGCCCGCAATAAATGGAAGTGCCACCTCTATTTGTTCTTTTCCACCTTCAATTTCCCGGGACATTTTACCCAAATTTGCCTCAATGTCCAACTTCATTACAGGAGATATGGAAGGTATATCCAGTAATTCTCCCACCATACCATGAACCATCCCCCCATTATAATCGATGGATTCTCTTCCCATCAAAATAAGGTCATAGGAACCATCCTTCGCAATCTGTGCGATCTGACTGGCTACAAAAAAGGAATCCGCCGGATGGGCATTTACCCGTATGGCCTCATCAGCTCCAATAGCCAAAGCCTTCCTTAAAGTAGGTTCAGTCTCCACCTCTCCTACGTTCAATACCGTGATGCTCCCCCCTGATTCTTCCTTCAATTCAACCGCTCTCGCTAAGGCATAGTCATCATAAGGCCCAATGATGAATTGAACCCCGGATTTATCAAAACGGGTATTCCCATCCGTGAACTGAATCCTGGAAGTAGTGTCAGGCACATGGGTAATACAGACAAGAATTTTCATGTAAATATAATTAGTTTTTAAAAGTCGCCAAATTGTTTACACAATGCAATATATGGCCCGGATAAGCCGTTTGACCTTCCCGATACCACAAGTAACTACATTCTACCACTATTAATTTCCAATTTTAGTTAAATTTGCTAAATAATTTCAAGAAACCATCATTTTAAAAAGACCAATGAAGCAAGCAGACAGAATCAAAGAACTTTTATCCTATGCTGAAAAAGAACCCCATGACCCCTTTAACTTATATGTTTTGGCATTGGAATACCAAAATCATGACAAAGAAAAGGCTTCTTTTTATTTTAACAAATTATTAGGGGAACATAAAAATTATCTCCCCACCTATTACCATGCCGCTTTGTTTTTTTCAGATATCGGGGACAACAATCAGGCCGATGATATTTTTCAACAAGGAATTGCTTTGGCTCATCAACAAGGAAACCAACATGCCAAAAAAGAACTGGAAAATGCCTATTTGAACTTTCAATTTGAGAGCGAACCGTAACATTGGACTTATTTTTAGGGGCATTCAGCGATGAAAGCTGCATGAAAAATTTACCGCAAAGGTGCTGCAATCTCATGTTTAAACGCTTTATATTTTCAGTACCAATTTACCCAATTGCCTACCTACTTTCATCCTTTCAAAGGCTTCAACTGCATCTTCCAAAGGAAATACAGCATCCACCAATGGTTGGGCATGGCTTTCAGATACCCACTCCAACATTTTTTCGAAATCCCGATCACTGCCCATCGTTGAACCTTGTATTCTGATTTGGTTCCAGAAAATTTTTCTCATGTTGATCTGGCTGGGGTTACCCAGCGTGGCCCCATAAAAAACGATACTTCCCCCGGGTTTCACCACCTCCAATAAATCCGAAAATGTGTCTCCCATGGCACTGTCAATGATCAAATCAAAGCCACCTATCTGGTTTTTAGCCTCATTTTTCCAATTGGGTTCCTTATAATTAAATCCCTGTTTGGCTCCCATTTCCAAAGCCTTATTGATTTTCCATGCCTGGCTGCTACTCACATACACTTCGGCATTTTGGAAAAGGGCCATCTGTACCGCCAGTTGCGCAACCCCTCCACCAAAACCAGTGACCAATACCCGTTGCCCTTTTTGTATATGCCCATGATAACTAACCGCCCTAAAGGCAGTCAATCCGGCTAATGGCAATCCGGCAGCCTCTTCCAGGCTTAAATGTGCAGGTTTTTGATACACCCTGCTGACCTCCGCACATACAAATTCAGCAAATGTACCATGGTCCGGCATACCTAAAATTCTGAAATCAGCACTTTGAACCCTTTGATCCATTCCCCAATTGATGGCCGGATTGATGATCACTTCCTTACCCAGCCAGGAACCATCTACCTCATTCCCCAGGGCCACCACCTCGCCAACCCCATCTGAACCCAGAACAGTCCCATCTTTTAAATTTGGATACTTCCCTTCTCTGCACCATTGGTCCCTATGATTCAAAGCCGCAGCCCTTATTTTTATTTTGACTTCACCTGGTCCAGGTACTGGTTCTTTAATTTCCGTTAATTGTATCCCATCCGGATGTTTAAGGTTAAGTACAATTCCTTTCATCATGCTGTATAAATAAGTGATTAATCCTTAGTTGTTAAAACATTTTAAAAAGGGGCCGGGTCATTATTCCCTGTTTCTCCTGAAAAAGGGTCATCTTCCTGACTATCCCCGTTGGCTTTACTTCCCATCCGGATCGTCCCCCCGCCATCAAAATCCTTTCCGCTTGCCTCACTGGGAAACCTGCTTCCATATAGGGCATCCTGAGGCTGATAAGGGATATTCATATCCAAATCGGTGAACTTGGTATACTTTCCAATGAAACGCAATTTCACATTTTCCAATGATCCGTTTCGATGTTTGGCGATAATCACCTCTCCTACACCCGCCGTACTATGGCCATCTTCATCTTCCGTAATACCATAATATTCAGGTCGGTATAAAAACATCACAATATCCGCATCCTGCTCAATGGCGCCAGATTCCCTCAAATCAGATAGCTGCGGTCTTTTGTCACCACCTCTAGTCTCCACTGCCCTGGAAAGCTGTGATAATGCAATCACAGGAACATTCAATTCCTTGGCTATTTTTTTCAAAGCCCTTGAAATGCTGGATATTTCCTGTTCCCTGTTGCCCCCGTTTCCCCCTTTACTTTCTCCTGACATCAGTTGCAAATAATCCACCACAATCAATTGCACATCATTTTGCGCTTTTAACCGCCTGCACTTTGCCCTTAACTCCAAAATGGAAAGGGCCGGGGTGTCATCTACAAATAAAGGGGCCGAGGTAAGCCTGCTGGTTTTGTGAATGAGCTGTTGCCATTCATAATCCGCCAGATTACCTTTCTTAATTTTTTCTGAATCCAATTCCGCTTCTGAACTTATCAATCTGTTTACCAGCTGGATGGAAGACATTTCAAGGGAAAAGATGGCCACAGGACGATCATGGTCTACTGCGGCATTTCTTAATACGGAAAGTACAAATGCTGTTTTACCCATAGCAGGTCTTGCTGCAATGATGACCAAATCTGATTTTTGCCAACCGGATGTCACCCTGTCCAAAGCGGTAAATCCACTGGGAACACCTGTCAAACCATCTTTTTGTCCTTTTTTTCCCTCCAATTCCACAATGGCTTCGCGCATAATGGAACGCATATCCATGTAGTTCTTCTTGATGTTGTTTTCTGAAATTTCAAAAAGGGATTGCTCCATTTTATCCAGCAACTCAAATACATCCGTAGTGTCCTCAAACGCTTCTTTTTGAATTTCTGAGGCGATTCTGATCATGTCCCTTTTCATGGCCTGTTCGGTAATGATTCGGGAATGGTATTCAATATTGGAGGCAGAGGAAACCTTGGAGGTAAGTTCCGTGATAAAATAGGCGCCTCCTGCCAATTCCAGCTTACCATTTTTCCTCAATTGGTTGGTTACAGTCAGAAGATCAATGGGTTCTCCTGCGTTAAACAAATCAAGAATTGCCTCGTAAACTAGGCGATGGGCATCTTTATAAAAGCTTTCAGAAGATAGAAAATCCACTACAGCTGTCAGGGCATCCTTTTCCAGCATCAGTGCACCCAGCACGGCTTCTTCCAAATCAATGGCCTGTGGTGGCAATTTGCCTAGGGAAGAAACCTGATCCATCACCCTTCTCCTTGGATTGCCCATTCTTTCTTTCTTATTAATATTACTTTCCGCCATATGAACAAAAGTACCTTTTTATTGACTAAGGTTTTGAACAATTTATGCACTTTATTATCCACAAAATCTTAACCAATACTATAACAACTCATTACAAAAATTATTATACCAGATTGCGGTGATTCAATTTATTTTTATCGGTAAAACCTTTATCTTTGTAATTCGTGAAGAAGAAAAATCTTTAGCTTTTTTGACCTTACACCAGTTTATTAAGGTTTAATAAACATTTGCCTATTTATAGGCCCATTTTCATTTAGGCCTCTAAAACCAAAAATATCAACAAAAATGAAATTAAATTTAAAATCGCCTTTGGCATTTTTTGATTTGGAAGCCACTGGCATCAATATTTCCACTGACCGGATCGTAGAAATCTCCATTTTAAAGGTTTTTCCTGATGGCAAGGAGGAAATCAAAACCATTAAAATCAATCCCACCATCCCAATTCCAGTGGAATCGTCCCTTATACACGGCATCTATGACCAGGATGTCATAAATGCACCTACTTTTAAAGAGGTGGCAAGGGAACTTCACCGTTTTTTTGAAGGGGCAGATTTAGCTGGATTCAATGTGTTGAAGTATGACATACCCTTACTGGTGGAGGAGTTTTTAAGGGCCGGAATTGATTTTGATATTGACAAAAGGAATCTGTTGGATTCTCAAAAGATTTTCTTTTTAATGGAAAAAAGAAACCTCACTGCGGCCTATAAATTTTATTGCGGAAAAAACCTGGAAAATGCCCACAGTGCAGAAGCCGACACCATGGCTACTTACGAAGTATTCAAATCGCAACTGGAAAGGTACGAAGGAGAAGAATTAGAGGACCTTCAGGGCAATACTATGGGTGTCATTGAGAATGACATGAAAAAAATACATAACCTGATCAATGAAAAAATGGTGGACCTGGCAGGTAGGTTTGTTTTCAATGATAAAGGAGAGGAATGCTTTAATTTCGGCAAACTAAAAGGAAAATCCATTGAAACCGTGTTAAAAGAAGAACCAGGTTATTATGACTGGATGATGAAAGGTGATTTTCCATTGGACACCAAAAGAAAACTGACCCAGGTAAAATTGCGGGGGTTCAATAAAAAATAGGGATAACTTCACTTAATCGGGGGTAAAATATACGTAAAACCCTGCCCTATTAAAATAGAAAGTTCCATCTTTTTTATAGGGCTTTTATTTTTCTATAAAGTCAGCAGATTCCGGATTGTAAAGCAATTGTTGATTTTCGAAATCATATAAGGTCAGTGATCTCAATTCATAATAAGCTGTCCAATAATCCCTAAGTGACTCAATGTACCTCCTACGATTTTCATCCTTTTCCCTTTGGGCAATTCCCAAATCTGTAATGGATACATTGCCGCTTTGATACCTTCGGAAAGAAATCTCATACCGCTTATCTGCCACTTCATCAGAAGTTTTGGTGATTTCCAACCTGTCTTTCAGCATGATAAAATTTCTAACCCTGGTGAAGATTTCCTGTTCAAAATTGATGATTTCCTGATCAATTTCATATTCGGTCAATTTTTGATTGGCCCTGGCCATGCTCATCCTTGCTTTATTCCTTCCCCAATCCAAAATAGGAACCCCAATACTTAAATTGACAAGTGCCTGAGTATTGGGGTT
This sequence comes from Cyclobacteriaceae bacterium, assembly GCA_040905165.1. GTDB lineage: Bacteria > Bacteroidota > Bacteroidia > Cytophagales > Cyclobacteriaceae > Cyclobacterium. The sequence goes on from JBBDSA010000081.1 coordinate 119,585, forward strand.
ATTATAAATTTCCCCCCACATCAATGCCGCCTTGTTATATCCATAACTGGCATTAAGATTCATCTGAAAACGCTGCCCTCTGGCTTGTGCCACATCGGCCTGGGCTTCCAATCGTTGGCGGGCAAACCTAATGGCATCAGAACGGTTTTCAAAAGCATATTCAATGGCCTGTTCAACATTTACTTCAAATTCGGGAATATCATCAGGAAGGGCAAGGTTCAGGTTGACGGTTTCATTCAACCCAATATAAGATTTGAGCCGCAAAGAACTCGCTTCCATGTCCAGCCTGGCCTGTGCCACCCCTTGTTTGGCTTCCAAAACCTGTAACTCTACCTGTAAAAGCTTATCTTCATAGGTGGTTCCAATATTGTACCTTCCCCTCTCAATTTTTAATATGGCCTCGGAATTTTGAAGGTTTTTTGTAGCAATGTCCAAATTAACTTGGGCAACCAGAAAATCAAAAAACATTTCCGATACAAAACGACTGATGTCCTCCATTTCTTCTACAAATTCCCTCTTACTTTCTTCGTATCGGATAGGTTCGATTTTCCGGTCCCATTTATAGGGGTTATAGTCAAATATTGGCTGGGACAGCCTAACATTGACAGGAATTCCGCTCCACCTGGTCTGCGGATTGGATCCCGTTGCCAGAAAATTATCAAATCGATTGGTGGAACTGTTGACTGAAATAACTCCACCAGTAGCACCAATTACCTGCCTTAGCCCCAGTTCCAAATCTACCAAATTTTGTCTTACTTCACGGAACTCAATGGTTCCATCAGGTTGGGTGACATTGTTAAAAGCTTGGGAATATTGGGGTAGTGTCCCTTCTAAACGAAGTTGAGGATTAAAATTCGATCTAAAAAGCTGGTATCCCCAGTAGCGGTTTTCCCTCCTTGTATCTGCCCTGAGCGCTGCAGGTGATTGGGCTTTGGCCCTTTCCACCATATCCTCCAAGGTATAGCTTATGATCTCTTGACCATGCGCATAAAAACAGGCCAGGAAAAAAAACAAGGCCAGAAAAGGTAAAGGTTTTTTATTCATATCGTAAAGAAGTTATCGGGTCTTGACTGGCGGCACGTTTGGCCGGAGTTATTCCGAAAACCAAACCAACGGTGGCCGCCACTCCAAATGAAAGTAGGATAGAACTTAAGGTGATAACAGTTGGGAAATCGGCAAAGGTAGATACCAAATGTGCCAGTATGATACCTAATATCACTCCGATTATTCCACCGGAAACACTGATCATAACTGACTCAAACAGAAACTGATTGACAATATCGGTTTTTTTTGCTCCTAACGAAAGTCTTAGGCCAATTTCTTTTATTCTTTCCATAACCGAAGCCAACATGATGTTCATGATGCCTATTCCGCCTACCAGTAGTGAGATACCTGCTATGGCACCCAGGACAATATTAAAAATATTTTGGGTGCGCTGTTGCTGTTTCAATAAAAGTTCAGGAATGGTGATTTCAAAATCCACCACATTGAAGTGTCGTCTTTCCAACATTTTGGATAAAACTTCGGCAGTGGGAGTCAGGGCCTCACTCTCATTCACCTGAACCACAATTTTGTCCAATTGGTGATAATTGGCAGTACTTCCTCCTCCATTATCTTCGTTCAGCCTTGATTCAGTAACCAAATCCCGGTTGCGATAGCGGATAAGCATGGTTTGAATGGGTACATAAACATCCATGTTAAAATCCCGGATCCCCAATTTGGAGATGCTTGATTCAGAAACAATCCTTTCTTCCAATATCCCTACTACTTCCAGCCATTGGTTGCCACTTTTTATTTTTTTGCCTATGGGATTTTCATTGGGGAAAAACCTGGATTGAACATTTCGCCCAATGATACAAACCGCATCACCCTTCTCCATATTCACTTCAGTGAACATTCTCCCTTCTCTCAAATTAAAGTCCAACACTTCAAAATAGGCCGGGGTGATTCCGACCAGTTTTGCCGATCTCCGAATACCGCTTTTGACAATATAGGTATCCATCACAATTTCCGGACTGATTCTGTTGATACCAGGAACGATATTGGTGATGGCCTTCACATCCTCCAGTTTCAATCCAGGGGAAAATTTACTTTTCTCCCTTTGGATACTGGTCGATTCATCTACTGCTTCCTCCACTTGCTCCACTATAGGTTGGATGACAATATTATTTACACCAACCAATTTTATCTGCTCCATGATTTCCTGTTGGGCACCCGTTCCAATGGCCAACATAGCGATCACTGCAGCAACACCAAAAATAATCCCCAGTGCAGTCAATAAAGAACGGACTTTATTGGCTACTACTGCCTCAAAAGCAATATAAAAGTTGGCTAAAAGCCTCTCATTAAACATATTTTATTTTTTTGGAAAAAGGGATAAAAAATTCAGTCGGCAGCTCTATCATTGTTGTCTAAACTTTGGCTTAAAGAAGTGGCTTCTGCCACCGGTTCTTCCACCTCGTCAAGATTCCTTTTCCCATTCAACTCATCCAAGAGGGTTACGGTCAGATTTTCTCCCCAATTTGGTGTATTAAGGTAAACATAATCACCCTCATTTAAGCCCTTTTCTACCACAACATCGTTGGTATTGGTCATTCCCATCAATATTTCCTGTTTTACGCCGTTCCTTAAGTAAACATAATTGATGCTGTCATTTTCCACGTTTACTGCCTCCAGTGGAACGTAGAGCACCTCATCCAACTGATCTGCGATGATGGCGTTGCTGGAGGTCATGGATGGCCTCAGTAAGGGATCGCTTTCATTGACTTCTACGATCACTTCAAAAACTTTGGCATCAGAATTAGGTCTTTGCTGGCCTACATTGGCCACCTTCATGACAGTGCCCGTATAGTTTTTATCCGGAAAGGCATCCATCCCCAATTCAACTCTCTGACCTACTTTAACACGCCTGATGTCCACTTCATTAACATAGGTAATACTTTGCATAATTGTCAGGTCGGGCAGGGTAGCCACCACCGGATTCCAGGAACTAATTTGGGAGCCTTCCTTTACTTTACTACCTCGGTAATCCACATAAATTACCATTCCACTTTGCGGGGCAGTTACTACAAACTCGTCCAAAACATCCACCATTTGTTCTACCTCCAGTTCATCTTCACGAAGTTTGGCAGCAATTTCAGTCATTCTGGCTCTTTCCTGTAAGGTTTTTATCCTGTAGCGCTCCCGGGCCTGGTCCAATTCCCTTTTGGCTTTCTCAACGTTGTATTCATTTTGTTTAATGATTGCCGGGGGTTCGAATTGGGATTGCTCCAAAATCAACTCCTGCTCCTGCACAATGTATTCCTGGTTCAGAATATTGTCTCTTTCCACCCTGAGATTAAGGGAAGTATCCAGTTGTATCTGTTCATATTGCGCCCTGGTTTGTTCCAAATCCAGCTTTCTGTCCTCCAGCCTTCCGAACAATTCCGTTTTATCAATAGAGCAGATGAAGTCTCCTTTATCAACTACAGTTCCTTCATCTACCATTTTATCAATTGTAAAATTACCAATTCTAAACCGCCGGGCTTCGGCCGGCCCAAAAACCTGTACTGAGCGAAGGGCTTCTAGTTCACCCGAAGTGGTAATTTCCACTTTAAATTCTCCTTTTTTTACTGAGGCCAGGATATCATTACTTGATCCAGGACCTCCTGAAGAAAAGAAGAAGTACAAGGCAACTATCACGACTATACTTCCAATGGCAACGTATATTAGATTCTTTTTCATTGTATTATGATTTTCACCTATAAAGGTAAACATTAAAAACACCATGGTCTTTCCAGTGAGCATTTTATTTGGCCATTGACATAATAAATGAAAATAGCAACATAGAAGGCGCTAGAATCAAATAATTTAGGGTGCATTTGTTAACTTGCGAATTAAATTTGGATCCAATTTTAACGCAATTTAATGCGCTATTTACCGGTTTCCAGTTAACCTAAATTTATGAAATCACTGATAAGTTGGACCATACGATATGTCCCTAGAAAATATTTACAGCTATTCAGCCATTTTTTTTTAAGATTTGCGGCATTTTTTTTTGCAGGCAAGCAGGTTAATTGTAATATCTGTCAAAGTCAATTCAGAAAATTTTTGCCTTACGGAAGAAAGGTGAGAGAAAATGCCTTATGCCCCATATGTCTTGCATTGGAAAGGCACCGGTTGATGTGGGCCTTTCTCAAAAGTGAAACTTCCTTTTTCACCCAACCACTTAAAGTATTGCATGTGGCCCCTGAACTCTGTTTTTTGGACAGGTTCGCAAAACTGGAAAACATCGAATACATTACCGGAGATATTGAATCTCCCCTGGCCAAAGTAAAAATGGATATCCATGATATTCCTTTTCCGGAAAATACCTTTGACGTGGTTTTTTGTAACCATGTTTTAGAGCATGTGGAAAATGATATAAAGGCCTGTAAGGAAATCAACAGGGTCCTAAAACCCAGTGGTTGGGGAATCGTGCAATCACCGGTATACGATATAGAGACCACCTTGGAAGACAAAACCGTTAAAGATCCCTCAGAAAGGGAAAAGATTTTTGGGCAAAGGGACCATGTCAGAAAATACGGAAGAGATTACGCTCAAAGGCTGAGCAAATCCGGTTTGATTGTCACGGAAAACCATTTTGTTAAAACCCTTCCCGCTGAAATCATCCAGCTACATGCCCTGCCTGAAGCGGAAATCATATATTTTTGTAATAAAGGAAAACCATGATGGGCTATGAAAGCCCATTTCAATGGTCCTCAATGATCAAGGTTTTCCATAAGCACTTTTATGATCCTTTCCGCCGTTTTTCCATCCCATAAATAAGGGATTTTTCCGGTTTTCCAATTTCCTGAAAAAAGCTTTTCCATAGCAGGGGGAATGGCATTGGGGTTAGTACCAATCAATTCATTGGTCCCTTCTGAAATGGTTTCCGGCCTTTCGGTATTGTCTCTTAATGTCATACAGGGAATACCCATCACCGTTGTTTCTTCTGTAATGCCCCCGGAATCGGTCACAACTGCCTTTGCCCTTTCCACCAAATAATTGAATTCCAGATAACCCAGCGGGTCAATCATGTGCAGCCGGGAATGGGTAATCCCTAAGCTTTCCATCATTTTCTTTGTTCGTGGATGTACGGGGAAAACCAAGGGCAGTCCTTGGGAATGGTCAATGATTTTTTGAATCAGGGTTTTCAATTTTTCTTCCTGATCCACATTGGCAGGGCGGTGCAGGGTGATCACCAGAAATTTTCCAGGTACCAAACCGATATCGTTCCAAGCTTTTGGCTGTTGGAATCTGGACCTGTGTTTGACCAAGGAATCAATCATGGTATTTCCTACATAAAAAATACGGTCTTTACCTACACCCGTTTTTCTTAAATTTTCATTCGCCGTCTCAGAAGTAGTAAAAAAATAATTGGAGATGCTGTCAGTAACCATTCTGTTTATTTCTTCAGGCATGGTCCAATCCCCTGATCGAATTCCGGCTTCAACATGGGCTACCTTTATTTGAGCTTTCTGCGCAACGATGGCACAGGCCATCGTAGAAGTAACATCCCCCACTACCAGGCAAAGGTCTGGTTTTCCACTTTCTTCCAATAGTTTTTCATAGGCCACCATAATAGCAGCTGTTTGCTCTGCCTGAGTGCCCCCTCCTGCGCCCAAATTAAAATCAGGATCAGGGATACCCAACTGCTCAAAAAAACTCCCTGACATGTTTTTATCATAATGCTGGCCAGTATGAATCAAACGAAAACTCATTGAATTGCCCCTTTCTGAACCCCTTTTTATGGCATCGATTATGGGTGATATTTTCATAAAATTAGGCCTGGCCCCAGCTATCAAATCAATATTTATCATAAATTAAAAATTATTTAAAAGAGTTAATTACAAAATAAACATACTAAAAATCCAAACCCTAATATATTTGTCTTATTTATTAATATTCTGGTGCCTGAAAGGTCGGTTCACTTCTTTGCATTGTTCCCTGTTCCAAAGCATAGGCAATCTCCAACAACTTAGGTTCAGACCAAGCGGTCCCAAAGATAGATATCCCTACCGGCAATCCATCTATCATACCCATTGGGAGTGTAATATTAGGATAACCTGCTTGGGCAGCGGGAGAAGAGCTTCCCAAATGGGATCCATCTCCATTGACCCAATCTGTCTTCCAGGCCGGACTTCCCGTTGGAGCGACGATGGCATCCAATTGATTTTCCTGCAATACCATATCTATCCCTTCTTCCCTACTCTGCCTCAACATATTGGTGAGGGCATTTTGGTATTCCTCCGAATCAAGGCCCTTTTTCGCCATCGCCATTTCCAGGTAATGTTGGTTATGGTACCTCAGCTCAATACTGTCCTTCCAATTAAAGGCTATCAATTCTTCTAAATTTTTAATGGGCGAGTCCGGACCCAGTGAGGCAAAATAATTATTCAAACCATCCTTGTATTCATACAACATCACCTGAAAGGAAAATCCGCCGGTACTTGGGTCCATAATTTGTTCCACAGGAACAAAAACGGCACCTTCCTCTTCCATCCACCGAATGGTTTTTTCCATCAATGCATCTACTTTGAAATGGCTTCCGGAAGGAGCCTTGTACCAGCCTATTCTTTTTCCTGAAAGACCTTCCTTTTTTAAAAATTGCGTATAATCCTGCCTGTAATTTCCTGCACTTTCCAGGGTTTTACTATCTGCTGAGTCTACCCCTACCAATGCCCCAAGGCATATCGCAGCATCCCTTACTGTCCTGGCCATCGGACCGGGGGTGTCCTGTGTGAATGAAATCGGGATGACACCAGACCGGCTGATCAATCCAACTGTGGGTTTGATCCCAACAATTCCGTTGGCATGGGAAGGGCAGACAATGGAACCGTTGGTTTCGGTTCCGATAGCCAATACACTCAAATTGGCCGATACAGCTACCGCAGAACCAGAACTGGACCCGCAGGGATTTCTGTCCAGAATGTATGGATTTTTAGTTTGGCCGCCCAAGCCACTCCATCCACTGCTGGAAAGGTTTCCCCTGAAATTGGCCCATTCGCTGAGGTTGGCTTTACCTAAAATTACTGCCCCTGCAGCCATTAATTTTTGGGCCACATCACTGTCTTTTAAGGGCAGGGAGTTTTCCATGGCCCTGGACCCGGCAGTAGTAAACATGTCTTTTGTATCGAGATTGTCCTTTAAGACAACCGGGATTCCTTGTAAGGGTCCCTTTGTTATTCCTACCTTAAATAAGCTGTCAAGCCCTTTGGCAATGGCCCTGGCATTGGGATTTACCAAAATAATGGAATGAAGCTGGGGACCATTTTGGTCTATGGCCATAATCCGCTCAAGATAGGCTTCTACTACCTCTTCTACGGTCCATGTCCCTTTCTCATAAGCTTGGTGAAAACTGGAAATTTTCCACTCTGAAAAGGGAAAAACCGTCTCCTGCTTTTCTTGGATGGGGGATTGGCATGCAGAAAGAATAACAAAAAAAAGGCTTAATAAAAAGGGGTTAAAATGGAGTAGGGTACTTTTCATGTTTTTAAGATAATGTTGGTGGATTTGTAAAGAATGAATGCTTCATGTTTCCTTTTCTTCCTTATTGGCGAAAGACAAAAGCCCTATTTTAATTTAGCCACCATTTGACGGGGCAGGTAGCCCATTAACTTTTTGGGCTCATCTCATCCTGGAAAATTCCTTTGTTTTTCTTCAAAAAACATCAGACCCTATCAAAGCACCCTCTATCTACCTGGTACTTTTCATTCCAAAATGAGGGCATGAAATTACTTTTAAAGAAAATTGTAACTATATTGAAATGAAAAAATACAAATAAAAATGAATAAAATAGTATTGTTGGCCATCTTTCTTATGACTTTTCCATCTGTAACCTTATTTTCACAGGGAGACCCCTTCCTCCATGATTTCCTGGAACGTTGGGAAAATTCAAAACTTTATTTATTGGACATGGCTGAAGCCATGCCGGAAAAACATTTCCATACCAAACCCAATCCAGAAGCCATGTCCTTTGCCGAACAACTCATGCACATTGCGGTGGTTTTGGATTGGCATGCCTTCAGCAAGTTTGACGGTAGAGAAGAAAGCATTCGCTGGGAAGAATTCCAGGTGAGTAATCAATCCAAGGAAGAATTGATCAGGACAACTGCGCGGGAATTTGACCGTGCGGCAGATTTAATCCGAAATTTTGACCCAAAAAGGTTGGATGAGAAAGGATCCTATGCAAAATTCTCAAGAACCCGAAGACAATTTTTATTATTATTGGCTGATCATGTCAGTCATCACAGAGGGCAGATGGTGGTTTACCTGAGATTAAAGGGAATAAAACCTCCAAATTATATCAATTATCAATGATCAATATAGATTTATTTTCTACTTTATCTACGCCTAAGGCTTCACTTTTGTAATGGATCCTTACGGGATAGGTGCCCGGAATTATTTTTCTTCCATTGAGCATTCCGTCCCATTGACAAACAGGGTAAGTGGCGTCGGGCTGATTACTTTGGCAATGGAAAATCATTTCCCCGGTCCTGTTAAAAATATAAATTTCTATCCATTCAATCTCCGGATCTGCATAAACTTTAAAATCCCTTTGTGGATCTCCCAATACCAACGCATTCGGAAAACGGAGGAGTATAGCACATTCTTCAATGACCTCAAATTCATTCACTTGCTCACATCCGTTGGTATCCATTACAATTAATTCATAATTTCCGGACTGATCAGGAACATAGCGGTTTTCTTCACTCACCAATTCTCCATTGAAATACCAGGAATAAGAAACAAAAGCTTCTCCAGGTTGGATGCTGGGTCTGATATTTTCCGCAGTGCAAAGTTCATAGGTATCAGCAATATTGACAGGGACCGTTTCAAATTGTTTCACCTCATATTGGGCACTTGCCAGTCTGCAATTGATCTCATTTCTGACCACCACTTCATATATTCCTTCTTCCTTCACTTCTATGGAGGTTTGATTTTCCCATTCCAAAAGCAAAATGTCTTCACCTTGGTCACCTTTTTTGTACCACTCAATATTTTGAATAAGCTCACTGTCTGAAACCATCGTCAGTTCCGTAAAAGGGGAGTTCCCACAAAACGGTGATCCCTCCAAACTGATTTCAGCTGTATTTTCCGGTATCACCACTTCAAAAGCGATGGGGTTAACAGGGCAATTGCTACTTGCCCTAGGTTGGACTTCCAAAAGAAATGTGCCTGTGTTGGGAGGAAAAAACTCGATTTCCCTACCCACGATTACCCTGTTTTCCCTCATCCACCTGATCGTAACCGAATTGGGATTAATACCCGATAATTCTGCACTGAATATTTGGTTGCCGAAACAGTCAATAATTCTTTTGGAATAATCATACGCCAAAGGTTCATTAACCGTCACCTGGAAGGTCCTTGTACGGGGACATAAAGGTGAATTTGGATCTGAGTGAACACCGACCATCCGGTATTCTCCAGATTCGTTAAGGGTAAATGCCCCCCCTGTGCCAGGATTTATTTCACTACCATTGGGGCCTGTTAGGCTATATCCCAGATCCTGATTACTTTCCGGTGTCAAGTCGAAAGTTTGACAAATAGTCAAATTGGCCGGGATGGAAAAATTCACTTGACTGGAACCTTCCACCGGATAGGTTTGGGAACTGGTACTGCTGCAATTGCTGTCATCATTGACTTCAATCTGATAGGTACTCTTCGGTACGGATACGGTGATTCTTGTTTCATTCTGGAAATTGGCCTGGTATACCTGGCCATCATCGCTGATAATCCTGTACCCTCCGCTGGTAGAAATCCCATTAAAATCCAGGTTTAAGGAACCCTTTACCGCCCCGGCCGGAGAGCAGCTTTGTGGAACGGAGCTCACCTTGAAATCAATGCCTTCGTTGGGATTATCATTAAGGATATTTATGGTTTTGGTAACAGAACAGGTACCTACCGAAGCTGTAACCGCATACACTTTGGGGGCAAGGTTATTGATCGTGCTCACGGTATTGGCAGACATATCATTGATGGCTCCTGATCCAATGTCCGTAATGGTGACCGTTTCCAAATCTGAATTGGCCCTGATTTCAAAACTACCATCAGCAATTGAACAGCTGGTGGCATCTTCCATTTTGACCAAAGAAAAATCCGGAGCCGCACGTACTTGTAAATCAAAGGACTTTTCTACCGAACATCCAGGGCGCTCCAGGTCTTCTGCATTAAAAAATACGGTATAACTGCCAAGCCCCTGCAAATTATCCGTGTTTAAATTCAACTCAAAGGATTTCCCCAATGTCGTCCGGCTTACCTGATCATCCCTTTGATAGGACCATTCAGCAGATATTGGGATGTCCGGAACATAATTGATCACATCTCCCAAACAGGCAATATTACCAGAGGCATTTACCTCTACCTGAATGGAGGGACCCACGTAGGTGGAAGCCACTGCTTCACAGGCAACAGAACTTGCCTTAGCATAATACCTGCCCGGTTCTGTGGCCATGAAAGTATTTCCAGTCCCCAGTACCGTATTTGCGGGATTTAACCACTCTATGGTATACTGATTCAGGTTAGGATCATTGGCATCCAAAGCCTGCAAATGGACAGGTTCGCTCCCGCAAAAGATCACATCGGGAGGTAATACGAATGATGGTCCCCTTTCCACAACCACCGTTTTGGAATGGCTGTAATAATTTTGATTTCCCCCACGAATCACCCTAAGAGAAACGTTAAAAGTACCCGTGGAAGTAAAGGGGAAGGTAATGGAAGCTACATCCTGACCCCCGGACTGGTAAAAAATTTCAAATCCTGTTCCATCAGTAATACTCCAGATATACCTGTCAGTAGCTGGATCCCCTCCAGCGGAAAAATTAGCATAAACAAAGGCGCCGTTCAAACAAGCAGCATCCGGTCCCTCCAAAGAGGGTTCCTGGAAAAAAGTAAGGCCTGCAAAACAGGTCGTAACGGCACCTATATGTATCCAACCAACCAATAAGGTCACTATGATCGTGAAATCAATTGGTTTTAAATGGAATACCGTTGCCATAGAATGGGAATATGTCGGTGAATGAAGGATACAATTTTTTATTCAAATATGGAAAAGATCTCAGTATTCATCAAACTAATTTTAACAACCAAGTTTGATTTATTCTGAGCTTTCAATAAGGGTTTTTCCTTTCACATCAAATCACCCAGATCCCCATTTTTCCTTTGATTAAGGCCTTTTTTTCATGGCCAAGCAGTTGGTAATTATAACATTAATTTTTAAAATATTACGTTATTAGCGGATAAAAACCCATTCATTTTTATTACTTAAATTTTCAGCATATTCATATCCTGAATCCTGAAAATTCTTTAGGTCTTCAGGATCCTGTATGCCATTTTTTATGATAAAATTTGTCATTAAACCACGGGCCTGTTTTGCGAAAATACCAATTACGCTATATTTCCTGCCTTTATATTCCTTGAAAACCGGCGTAGTAATATCTGATTTAATGGCTTTCTTTTTCACGGATTTAAAATATTCCTGGGAAGCCAGGTTAATAATTGGCCCACCTTCAGCCGCTTCATTGATGGCCTTGGATATTTTCGAACCCCAAAATTCATAAAGGTTTTTACCCTTTTTGTTTCTTAAGGGAATACCCATCTCCAACCTGTAGGGTTGAATAAGGTCTAAGGGTTTCAATAAACCGTACAAACCTGATAAAATTCTCAGGTGCTTTTGGGCAAAGTCAAATTCGCTCTTAGAAAACGCTTCCACATCAATTTTGGTATATACATCTCCTTTGAAAGCCAAAAGGGCCTGTTTGGCATTCTCACGATTGAATTCATCTTCGAATTGCCCATATCTTTCTTCATTTAGAGTAGCGATAGCATCACTTACTTTCATTAAATCCTTGATGGCTTTTTGGGACTTCTTTTTCATGATGCCAACCAGCTCCTTGGTTTCTTTCTGAAATTCAGGCTGGGTATAAAGGGAGATATCTGTAGAATTGTAATCAAGGGTTTTGGCAGGTGATATTAATACAATCATAAATCAGTCTATTACTACGATGGCTTTTTTTAATGTTTTCGAAATCAATTGTCGTTCATTGGTAAACTTCACGACCACAGGATATGTTCCCACTGGTACCTTTTTACCATTTACAATTCCATCCCAACTACAGATAGAAATGTTTTCAGATACATTAGTCTCCTCACAATAGTAAATTAATTCACCCCATCGATTGTAAATATACACCCCAAGGGTGTCGATCTGACCTTTGGTATAGATGATAAAATTTCTTTGGGGATCACCTGGAACCAGGGCATCCGGAAAAACCACATCCACTTCGCATTCCTCTTCTACCCTGAAAAAGACTGAAAAAAGACATCCTACTTCATCCTCCACCCTCAATTCATAATCGCCCTCTGTTTCGGGCGTAAAGGTCCTTTCCCCACTGACCAATTCATCATTTAAATACCATTCATTGATTTCCCATGCACCGGCATCCAAGGGGGTTAATCTATTCTCAGGGGCACAAATGGTATAACTTTCCTGCAATTGCGGCGGCATGTTTTCAGATGCTATGATGGCGATGGTTCCAGACCCTATGATACAATTTCCTTCATTGTAAATGACAATCTCATAATCTCCCGGTTCTGTCACGGTCAAAACCGAATCCATTTCCCCTTCAATTAAGGTGCTTGTCGCCCCGTTTATCTGATACCACTCCATCCTGTCCACCGTACTTAAACCGCCAGAAGCTGTTATTTTGGTAGATTCCACGCCCCCACATAGATTAGGGCTGCTCAAAACTACTTCAAGGGAATCGAAACCCAGGATCTCATAGGCGCTGGGATCTGGAACGGCGCAGCCTCCCACATCCCTTATTTCTACCAAATATTGTCCCTGAGGAAGGGGGATTTCTAGGAGGGCCTGGTCCGTAAAAGAGCCGGTAAGGGAGTCCCCTGTAGTGAGACTTAGGATTTGATAATTTCCGGAGGCAGGTCCGTTTTCGAATTCAATGATCAGCCCCCCTTCAGTTACACCCTCTTCGTTACAGGATTCAGTAAATACCTCCACTGAAAACAGCACATCCGCTGGTGGATTGGCATTTTCAATCACTGCCACCTGGGAAGCAGGACAGCCGTTTAGGTAGCCCACCAAGGAATAGGAGCCTGGTGACAAACCTTGAATTTCCAGGGTTTCCTCCTCCGGTATGTTCAAGAATATTTCACCTGTTTCTTCCAAAATCAGGCTATCCAGTGCAGAAATTGTCCTGATCTCCATCGAACCGTCTCCAATATCACAGCTTTGTGAAGGTGAAATGCCAATTACCTCAAATTCTCCCGGAGAACTCAGGACAAGATTTACCGAACGTTCTATGGGACAATTTTCATTCAATGGGTCTGCAGTGAGAAAAAACAATTCATATGCTCCTGGACCGTCCAGAACTTCTGTGTCCAATTCCAATTCAATTTCCAAAGTATCTGAAAGTGCCAATCTGTCCGCACTCCCCGATTTCTGAATGGACCATTCCCCATAGACAGGTGAATTAGGTGTAAACATCGCAGTTTCTCCATAACAAATTTCATCATCGGATTGGTCAATTTCGAATTCAAAGGGAGGACCCACAAAAACAGATTGCGAAACCGGGCAGGTTTCAAACATCTCCGGATCCTCACCCTCAGGCAAACGGTAGGCAACTGTAACCGTATAAATACTTTCTTCAGTTACCTCCAATACATTTTGATCACCCAGAATTTCACCGGCAGCATTTTCCCATTGAAAAACATACTCATTTATTAGGGGATCAGCAGGATCCACCGCTACCAATTCCAATACGGCCTCTTCACAAATTGAAATTTCAGCGGGCAAGGTAATCTCAGGAGAATCCAAAACTTCCACTTCCATCGAAAATTCTTCCTCCCAAGGTTCCCCACATCTATCGACTTGGAGATCTACGGTGAAAACGCCTACGGTATCAAATTGGTATTCCAGGTCTTGAAATTCCTCCCCACCACTAAACTGATCCACCACTTCACCCTCCTCATTGGTAATCGTCCAATTGTAAAAGTCAATGTCCGGCTCACCACCCCCTTCAAATAAGCCCGCTGCCCCTTGATCGGCGCTGAGGCATAGCCTTTCAGGGCCATTGAGACTGGGATCTGGGATATTCCCTCCTGAATTCACAGCAAATGATGGCAAACCAAGATTGGCCGTACCGGGCATGGGCTCCACGGCATCCTGGTTAAAGGTGCTGGGATTACAGGCCTGACCAATTTGGATTTGGCCGATACGGTTTGATCCTACTACTGCCGCATAAATCTGGCCATCCGGGCCGATCTGCAAAGCGCCCAAATCAAGGGATTGGGTACCGGAAAGAATTTCCCTGTTATCTAAAATGCATTGTTCAATTTCTTCTGTGGAAGAGGCCGATCCAAAACATTCCGGACAAATGGTCGTCACTGGATGATCCGGATCACTGTCATCTGTTTCTTCCACCTCCTGGATAAAAAACTCCTCTATTCCGGGTCCTCCGTTCCGATAAGAAACGAAGATACGAGAATCATCAGAAGAAAACTCCAATCCATAAATATCCCCATCTGACCCCAGGTCAAGTTCAGCGTAACTGGTCATTTCTCCGGTATCTTGGTCAAAGTCAAATATCTCCACTTTGTTGGTTCCGCCTTCCTGATAAGTAACCGCCAATTTGGAACCATCTCCACTGAATTTCATCGCTCCTATTCCCTCTCCAAAATCATGGCTGCTGCCTATGGTGTTGAAAACCGGCTGTCCAATCCCATTGGAAGAAACCGGGTACATCCGGAAAGTATTATTGCCCATTTCGTGGAACACCACCCAGGTAGTATCCCCTGCATTGAAAGCGGCGGATTGCTCTGTACTGGGACTAAAAAGGAAATTATCCTTGGTAACCACATTTCCGATTCCTTCCGGGTTTTCACCTTTTATATCGACGACAGAAAATTTTACTTCATTTTCCCCTCCGCTGCCCTGTTGGGTAGTAAAGAGGTAATATAAGGTTTCATCACCGGAGACGGGAATGGCGGTCACACTACCTGAAGAAAGATTGTCCCCTCCTATATTTTCCCCGTTTTGCATAAGATCGCCATTCAGGTCCCATACAGACTGGCCATCTGTAAAAAACAAAACCTGTCCGGTCTGGTCTGAAATAGTGGACACCCCTGCCGGAATATTCTGGGGGTGGGGATTGGCAATTGGCCTTGGAGTTGGGGCATCCGGGTCATCCGGGTCTGGGTTAAAATCCAGGCCTGCCCCATCTCCAAAGTACCATGTTCCATTGGTTTCCTCCTGCACATCCCAAATATTGATCCGGATAGTCGCATAGGCATAACAGCTGGATCCCGGCTCCCTTACCAACACCCAATAATTTCCAGGTGTACAGACTTCGTTAGGGGCTTCAGGGCCCCAGCCTTCTTCTTTCTTGTTGGACCAAAAATATTCATATTCCACCTCTTGACCCTGCCCACCACCCGGCTGACCGGTACCAGGCTGTCCGATGCCGGGTTGACCGATGCCAGGCTGACCAATTCCGGGTTGACCTACGCCTGGTTGTCCCCCACCCTGGCCGCCTCCTTCATCGCCACCACTCTGGGCTTCCACTAAAGGCATCAAATCTATGCAGGAGGGATCGCAAAGGGTGGTATCAGATGGACTGAACTGAACCTGAAGTTCGTTTTCGGTCAACATGATATTATGGGTGACTTCGCTGGTCTCCCCATTGGCAAAGGTAACGGTAAGAGAAACGGTCACCTGCTGCTCCGAAGTGGCATCAGCAGGCAATAAAAGGTGCTCGGCATTAAGGTCCATTTCTACTTCCTCTCCCTCCTCATCCACTAAAGGGGGTAAAATTTCCCATTCAAAACTTACCGGCCTATAATTTAATGGAGTAATTTCACTGGTCAATTGAAGTGAATTGTTCATACAGGGCATATCGGGCTCCCAGGTAAAATCCACCATGGTAGGGACATCGATGGTTGGGGCAAATTCCGGAAAAATCCTACCGCAGAAATCGGTTCCGTTAAAGGGGTCTTCCTCCAATTCCAGATCTGCGGAATTTTCCACATCCGGATTGGTAATCCTGCCCAGAAATTGGGGACCTCCCTCCGATTCTTCATAGATATAATAAATTTGCCCGTCAGGGCCAATTTTAACATCATAAATTCCGAAAATATCATTTTCAAGTAGTAGGGAGACCGGTCCGGTCTCCGGTTCATCCTCCGGATCGGGTTCCAACTCATCATCCGGATCCGGTTCCCCAAGACCCAGATAAACCCTGAAAATTTCTTCACCCTGGGAATAATAAAGATATTCCGCATCCTCAGACAACGCCAGGCCCTCTATGGGACCAGGACTTCCGGTATCCGGAATGGTTTCCACATTCCCGAAATTTCCTGTGGAAGTATCGAAATCCAACATCAGGATATCTTCTCCCGTTTCTTCGGGCAGGATAAATAATTTTCCGGTATTTTCATCAAAATACATGGCCTTTGGCGTGATATCCAAAGCCAGACTTTGGGTTTCGTTAAATTCCCCCGGTGTTTCCTCTATCCTCCTGGAAACAAGATTCCCCTCTTCAAAACTCAAAAGGTAACTCGGTGATCCGGCCGTTTTCACGACAAGTATAACCCCCTCGGCATTACCAATGGTCCCTCCATCCAATACCGCTCCAGCTGGCGGTTGATTGGCAGGGGCACCTCCCTGATCATTCATGTCTACTAATCTGTACTGCAACTGTCCGCCTGAGCTTATATAAAAAATATAAAAATCCTTTGCCCCTCCTGGATTTAAGTCAAAATCCAAGGCTGAAACAGCCACTGACTGCCGGTCGGTTTCCACCCCACCAAGTTCTCCAACCACTCCCTGCATGGATTCATTCAGATAATTGTATACCAAGGCACCATCAGTATAAAAAAGTATTTCTCCGGTGATGGGATCCACCGCAATGGCAATATTTCCTTTACCCAAAGTTACCTCATTGGGCAAAGATTCTACTTTTGCCCTGCCATCTTTTCCAAAAGACAGGAAATTGTTTTCCTCTCCTTCACAATATCCGAATATCCATTCATTGTTATTAAATCCCTGAGAAAACCCATCATAGGAAGCAAACAAACCAATAAAAAAAAATATTGTCCTAAAAATATAATCAATTTTGGTGTGAAAAGGGTTAGATTTCATAATTTACACGCTGCTTGTATACACAATATTGCAGCAAAACGTTTATAAAATGTTTGGTAATCAATTAACGAATAAATCTTTGTTTCAGTCAAAAATAAATATAGTTTTTTTCACAATGGCGGGCATGCTGCTTGCTTTTAACACTTTGGCGCAGGATCCTCAATACAGTCAGTATTATGCCGCTCCTTTGTACCTCAACCCCGCCTTTGCCGGCTCCGAATTGGCTACCAGGGTAGGGGTTAATTATAGAAGCCAATGGCCAGGCCTGGATGCCAATTTCACCACATTTTCTGCTTATATAGACACTTTCCTGGATGAATACAACGTTGGGGTTGGTTTTTTGGTTACCAATGATACAGAAGGTGCGGCAGGACTCAATTCCACTCAGCTCTCGGGCATGGTTTCTTATGAATTAAAAATAGCCGATAACATGTATTTTCGGCCTGGATTTCAGGCAAGTTATATCCGAAGGGACATCGGATTTTATGAAAACCTCGTTTTTGCCAACCAAATTAATCCTGATAATCCATTTGGTAATTTATTGCCGGGAAATGATCTGGCAGGTTTTGGAGAGCCGGTGAATTTGGTTTCTTTGTCGATGGGAGGCCTTGTATTCACAGATAATTTCTGGTTTGGCCTTTCCTCTCATCATGTCAACCAACCCAATCAAAGCTTTTTGGAAGAAGGTCTTAGCCGTCTTCCCATAAAATATTCCGTCCATACAGGGTACCGCATCTCCTTGGGAAGGGGTTCTCCCCGAAGGGATTTTACCCATACTTATAGACAGCGGTATTTTACCCCAACTATCAATTATAAAAGACAAGGGCCATTTGAACAGTTGGACTTAGGTGCCTATTTTTACCTGGAACCAGTGGTCTTTGGACTTTGGTACAGAGGTCTTCCTTATAAACCCGTTGAACGGCAAAGCAACAGGGATGCCCTGGTGATGATGGTGGGATTTAACCTTCCCTCTGGTTTGAATATTGGTTATAGTTTCGATTATACCGTTTCCCAACTAGGCATCCAATCCGGGGGAGCCCACGAAATCAGCATATCCTATATCTTTCCCCCAAATGACCCCGGCGCACCAAGAAAAAGGGATACCATCCTTCCATGTCCTAAATTTTGATACTTTTGCAGCATGGATCAGGAAATCATTCGATATCTTTTAATGGGTATCATTACCGTAAGCTTTGTATTTGAAAAAACTATCAGCTGGTTAAACATCAAAAGGAAAACCCAAAACATACCCCAAACCTTGGATCAGTACCTCAGTATGGAGAAATTGAACCAAAGTAGACGGTATCAAAAAACCAATTATAAATTTGGCCTGCTATCCGGTACTTTTTCCTTCCTTCTAACCTTGGTTTTCATTGGGTTTGGTTTCTTTGGGGAATTAGATGCCTGGCTTCGTACTTTTGAATGGGCACCCATCACCTTATCACTGGCTTATTTCGGGATTATTTTCATAGGTTCAGATCTACTTTCCATTCCTTTCGATTATTACCACACCTTTAAAATCGAAGCCGATTTTGGTTTTAATAAATCCAGCAAAAAAACTTTTTTCAAAGATAAGATAAAAGGTTATGTCCTGTCTATTCTGCTCGGGGGTACCTTATTATTCGTGTTTTTGTGGCTGATCCTGGAAATTGGAAGGGATTTCTGGTGGCAGTTTTGGATGATCGCCAGTGTTTTTATGGTTCTGGTCAACTTATTTTATTCAAGTTGGATTCTTCCCTTATTCAATAAACTTTCCCCTTTGGAAGAAGGTGACCTGAAAACCACCATTATGAATTATGCCAAATCGGTGAATTTCTCGCTGGATAATGTTTTTATTATGGACGGCAGCAAACGGACTTCAAAAGCCAATGCCTTTTTCTCAGGATTTGGTAAAAGAAAAAAGGTTGTTTTGTATGATACCCTTGTGGAACAGCACACTCCAGAAGAACTGGTGGCCGTCTTGGCCCATGAAATCGGCCATTATAAAAAAGGCCATATAAAACTGGGGATGGTTACCGGAGTACTCCAAACAGGTATTATCCTTTTTATTTTATCCCTTTTTGTCTTCAGTGAAAATATCAGCTTGGCCTTGGGGGGCTCCCAAATGGCCATCCACCTTAATATCATCGGTTTTACCATGTTGTTTTCCCCCATTTCTCTTTTGTTGGGAATTGGCATGAACATCCTCAGCAGAAAACACGAATATGAAGCGGATGCTTTTGCTAAAAGCACCTATGCAGGCCAACCCTTGGCGGAAGCCCTGAAAACCTTATCCGTTAAAACCTTGTCCCATCTCAATCCTCATCCTCTCTATGTATTTGTCAATTATTCCCATCCCCCGCTTTTATCAAGGCTGGAAAAACTGGAAGATCATACCGGAAAGGTTTAATCTATTCATTTGTTGGAATCAAGGGATTTATTGGGTTTTTTGTTTTAATTTGAGGTAACCAAAATTTCTGAAAAATCTAAATTTCATTAAGCATGTTGAGTACTTTAGAGCGATTGGGCGTTGCTTCCAACACCCTTTCTGAAGCGGAAAAAATCTTTTTGAATGAAAATGGGTACCTGAATTTAGGAAAACTGCTTTCGGACAAACAACTGGAACGGATCCGTGCCAAAGTCCAAGAATTATTGGAGCAGGAAGGTGATCAGACGGGCAATGAACTGTTACAATCTCCCCATATACGCCATCCAAAAGAAACGGGAGCCATGAGACTGGGGGACCTGGTCAATAAAGGGGAAGAATTTGATGGGTTTTATACCCACCCCAGTGTTTTAGCAGCGGTATCCGAAGTAATTGGAGAAAGATTCAAATTATCCTCTTTGAATTATAGGGCAGCCAATCCAGGGGCCGGATTACAAAAATTACACGTGGATTGGCATGAATCGGTACCTATCGATGACTTCAAAGTCTGTAATTCTATCTGGTTGCTGGATGATTTCAGCAAAGAGAACGGTGCGACAAGGGTTGTTCCAAAATCCCATCTGCTTTCCCTTCTCCCCCAGGAGGCCATGGAGGACCCTTTAGCAACCCACCCTGAGGAAATCATCATTGAGGCTCCCGCAGGATCGGTAGTCATTTTTAATTCTCATACCTGGCATGGAGGAACTACCAACTTAACCCCATTTCCCAGAAGGGCCATTCATAGCTACTTTTGCCGATGGGACCAACCCCAACAAACGGATCAAAAAAAATTCCTGAAAGCTGCAACAGAGAAGAGGCTTTCAAAAGAAGCCCTTAGCATCTTGGGTATAGAAGAAACTAAATAAAATCAATGTCCACATTAAATGGATATTTCATGAGGTACTGAAGAGCAGATTCCACCTTAAATCCCTCAAAAAGAACTTTGTACAGATTTTCGGTAATCGGTGCTCTTAAATCTGTTGATTCCAAAAACAACTTCATTAATTTGACCGTATTGATTCCCTCTGCCACTTCCTCCATATCAGATATGATATCCGGGAGATTTTCACCTTTGGCCAACCGGTACCCAATGGTAAAATTTCTTGAAAGGGTGGAATTGCAGGTGGTGACCAAATCCCCTATTCCTGCCAAACCCAAAAAAGATGCCGTGCTGCCCCCTAAAGCATTTCCAAGGTAAATGAGCTCGACCATACCTCGGGAAACCAGTAATCCCTTGGCATTTTCCCCAAACCCCATACCTGATAAGGCTCCTGCGGCAATGGCAATGATATTTTTTAACACCCCACTGAGTTCAACGCCTACGATATCAGAATTGCCATAGACCTGAAAATTATCTGACCTCAAAAGCCGCTGTCCTTCCAATATCACTTCATTGTACCGACTGGCTACCACGGTAGCAGCAGGCTGATTTTCCGACAGTTCCTTCGCCAGGTTAGGACCCGCAAGACAACCAATCCTTTCCACTACGGTTTCGTTTAGGATCACCTCACTCATCGTACAGATATTTTCCCGCTTGATGGTTTTGATGTTTTCCAGGGATTTACCCGCCGGTAAGTTTAAGGATAAACCCTTTGTACCATGGATTAAAAAATGATAAGGATGAAGAAATGGAGCAAACTGGATCATCACTTCCCTGAAACCCGAAGAAGAAATGATGGGAAACATCACCTCACAGGAATCACACAGGAATTCCGGATCAAAAGTAGCTACAATGTTGGGATTCAGTTTTCTTTCTTTCACCATATGGGTCTCGTTGATTTGATCCACCACTTTGGGGTCTCTGGCATAAACCAAAACTTTGTTTTTATCGGCAAGGAGATTGGCGATTGCGGTCCCAAAACTTCCGGTTCCCAAAACTCCTACGGCATTGTCTTTATAAGATTTTTTCAAGATCATACCCATCAAGTCTATTATGGTAATAATAAAGCAAACTAATATCCTCTGTCACGATATCACCTGCTTCATTTCGGATCAGAGGCCGCTTTGCATGGTACATGCCTACATTCTCCAAACCATGTTGAATAATTTTTTCTATCTCCCAATGCAGATGGGGCGCCATGTGTAACTTTCCTTCTGCTTTAAGTAATAAGACCTGATCCAAAACCTTTTGAAAAGCCACTTTAAATTCCTGATACGGCAGCGAAATATCTTCTTCAGGAAGTCTTAATAAACTGAAGAAATCGAGCTTTTCATTCGCTCTAATGATTAAACGGAATGCCGTAAATGCCACCAAATGACTGCTGAATACCCGGTTGATTTTATGGAATTCCTCCACAATTCTGATACCTAATTTTTTGGTATATTGTTCTTCCCTTTGAAGGTCGATATTGATTTGGCCATTGGAGATGAAATAATCCTTGCAATCAATGATCCTTCCCTGTTTGTCCCTGCTGTTTCCATTGATGTCCACATAATTGCCCAAAATATCCATGGCCTTTCCGATGGAAACCGAAATATCAGACCCTTTGGTAAAAAATTTCACCAAGAATTTTGAGATTTTATAGGAGGAAGAAAATTCATCGGATTCACTGTAATAGCGTTCCTGCCCTGTGAAATTAAGATGTTCCCTGATCAAACCGGGGGCTTCCAATACAAAGTGATAATTGATAGAGACCGGCACGATAAAAACCTTTCCATTCGTATCTTCGCTTCCTTTTTGATAATTGGCCCTCTGCGCTTCTATGGCCGTACTTAAGAGGCCCAGTTTTAATTTGGACTCAATGTTACCGCTTCTCGAACGGGTACCTCCGGGAAAAAATAGGCTGTGGCAACCAAATTGTATGGCCTCTCGGCTGTAAGTCTTTAATGTTTCTAAGTAAAGCTGGTTTTTTTTCCTTCTGTCCACTTTATAGGCACCAAGGGCATTCATAAAATAGGCGAAAATCTGGATATTAAACAAATTCAGTCCAGCACCATAAATAAAAGGAGGCAATCCCAAGGTATTGATGGTCCAACCGATAAGGATACTATCCAGGTTGCTGAAATGGGTGGGCACCATCACAATGGTTCCTATGGATGCCAATTCCCTAAGCTGGTCCGTTTCTCCAATTATCTGGATTTTATCCTGAAGGCTGTATTGGTTACTGAAAATGGACCTGAAACCTTTCACACGGGATGTGTTCAGAAGCCTGGAAAACCAAAAAGTAACCATGCGTCTGGTCAATTTGTAATGGCTGTGCTTGAAATTACCGGCGATTTCTTCGGCATACCTTTTGGTAATGGAAGTTAATATTTCCAGGTAAGCCGCTTTTTTCTCATTGTCCGGAAGGTCCAGATCCGCACCGATAGTCAATAATGCTGATTTGACCTTGGACCAAAAATATTTCTCGTCATCAGGATCCACCAACCATGGATTTTGTTTAACCCTCATCCTTTCCCGATACAAGGTAATTTCCAGTTCCTCTTTCAATAAATGGATTTGATTACCCGTGAGTTCAAGAATCCGGTCATTGCTGGCATCCACCACTTTCCGGATAAATTCTTTTCTGTTTTTACTCAATTTCACCACCGGCCATTCATCCTTCTTGGGAAGTATGGGCTGATATTGGTGTTTAATGTAGTCGTCAGTCAAGTTGATTTGATTTGGTTGGTCAAAGATAACCAAAATTAAAATTCATTGAACACAATATTCAACATGCGGTTTTGTCAATGATTGAATAGATCGTATTATTGCACCATCATAAACACAAATGAAGGAAGATTTAAAGCAGATACAAGCCCCAATCGCCAATGAAATGGCTGATTTTGAAAAAAAGTTCCGCTCTTTCATGCAGAGTAAGGTCAAACTGCTGGATCATATCACCCAATACATTGTCAAGAGAAAAGGGAAGCAAATGCGGCCTATGTTTGTGTTCCTCACTTCCGGAGTTTCCGGCACCATATCCGAATCCACTTACCGTGGCGCAGCATTGATCGAATTACTACATACGGCCACCTTGGTACATGATGATGTTGTGGATGATGCCAATTATCGCCGGGGGTTTTTTTCCATCAATGCTTTATGGAAAAATAAAATTGCCGTTTTGGTTGGAGATTATCTGTTGTCCAGGGGACTGCTGCTCAGTGTGGACAACGGTGATTTCGGTTTGTTGAAGATCGTATCCAATGCTGTCCGCGAAATGAGCGAGGGGGAGTTGCTGCAGATTGCTAAGGCCAGAAACCTGGACATCACCGAGGAAGTTTACTACACCATTATCCGTCAAAAAACCGCAAGCCTAATTGCATCCTGTTGTGCTGTAGGGGCAGCAACAGCAGGTGCAGAAGATAAAAACATAGAAAAAATGAAGCTTTTCGGTGAAAAAGTGGGCATGGCTTTCCAAATAAAAGACGACTTATTTGATTATGGGGAGGATGTGGTCGGTAAACCTGTGGGAATAGATATCAAAGAGAAAAAAATGACCCTGCCATTAATTTTTGCTTTGAATAAGGCCCCCTGGCTAACCAGGAAAAAAATCATTTATATGATTCGGAATAAAAGTGAGAGCAAAAAGGCAGTAAATGAAATCATTGAATTTGTAAAGTCCTCAGGAGGTTTGGAATATTCTCAAAACATCATGAACAATTTTTATAGGGAAGCATTGGAAATCCTCAATGATTTTCCCGATTCCAGCTACAAGGATTCCCTTTCATCATTGGTCACCTATACTATAGAGCGTAAAAAATAGGGTTTTTGGTAATCATCAATTTAAATTATCAACCAACTCCCCCATTTTTCCCTTAATCCATGGGAAATCCTCCCACCTTTTTTCGAACAAATAAGAATCAGGATTTTTTGCCTACATAATTCGTGGTATCACTAAGAAACAACTAAAATAACATCCTAAAACAGTAAATTTTTGATATACCCACTGTTCATGAGGGGATTATGGTGGCCTAGGGATTCTGAATTTATTAGGTAAACCATTGTGTTTGCAGATATTTTTCGATACTTTTATCACAGAGTGGTAAATAGTGGGGCAATGTGGCATAAAGTGTCAAGGTATTTATTACTTTTGTAATTGATGAAGAGAAGATAGAAGCATGGCAACATTCACCGGTGAGTATGAATGTAAACTGGATGTCAAGGGCCGGTTGGTATTGCCTTCAAAAATGAAGGCGGTGCTTCCTGATGCCCTAGGTCACGAGATGATGCTTCGCAAAGGAAATGAGCCTTGCCTGGAATTGCTAACCATGATGGAGGTGAAAAAAGACCACAGCAAGCTATCCAGTTTAGATGATACCGATGAGGAAGTCCGCATGTTTAAGCGGTCTTATTTCAGAAGAGAGGCACCAGTGGAACTAGATGCTTCAGGAAGGTTTGTCATCCCCAAAAGCATGTTAAAGCATGCCCAATTAGAAAAAGAGGCCATTGTAATTGGTATAGGTGTTAAAATTGAGATTTGGAATCCTGAACTGTTTGAAGGTTTCACTACCCAAGAAGAAAAACAATACAATGATTTGAATAAAAAGTTTTTAAAAAAGAGTGAATAATATGGTTTACCACATTCCTGTTATGCTCGATAAATGTATTTCGGGTTTGGACATCCAACCCAACGGTATATATGTGGACCTTACTTTTGGTGGTGGCGGGCATTCGAAAGAAATATTAAAGCATTTGGACAAGGGTCATTTATATGGTTTCGACCAAGACCCTGATGCCGCCTCCAATGTTCCGGATAATGACAGGTTTACTTTCGTGATGGCCAATTTCCGGGATGTGAAAAGGTATCTAAAAATATTCGGCGTTCAGCAAGTTGATGGGATTTTAGCCGACCTGGGAATATCTTCCCATCAAATCGATGAACCAAAAAGGGGGTTTTCAACCAGGTTTGAAGGCGAACTGGACATGCGAATGAGTCAATCCGGTGACCTGACCGCCGCAACCATTTTGAACCAATATTCCGAAGAAAGGCTGCATCGGATTTTTGGCATTTATGGCGAGGTAAAAAATGCTAAAACCCTGGCCAAAGCAGTGGTTTCATACCGGGCCATGAAGCACTTTGACAGCATTCCCGATTTTCGCAAACTATTGGACAACCATGCTCCAAGGGGTAAATCCTCCAAATATTCGGCACAGGTTTTTCAGGCACTTCGGATCGAAGTCAACCAGGAAATGGCTGCTTTGGAGGAAATGCTTGAACAATGTATAGAAATATTAAAACCGGGGGGTAGACTGGTGGTGATGAGTTACCATTCGCTGGAAGACCGGATGGTCAAAAATTTTATGAGTAAAGGCAAATTACATGGGGAATTGGAAAAAGATTTTTATGGAAATCCCATCCGGCCCTTTGAGCCAGTCACCCGGAAAGCCCTTGTGGCCGATGAAGGGGAAGTAGAACGGAACAAAAGGGCAAGAAGCGCAAAATTAAGAATTGCAAAAAGAATATAAAAATGGGTAACAATAACTTTAAAAAACCAATCCGACGGGTAGGAAAAGTAAAAAAATCAACTTTCAATCCATTTGTACTGATGGAAGAAAAACTGAACATCAGTGGTTTATTAGGAGATAAAGTTCCGGTAAGACTGGTACCCCCTTTTCTATATGCGGCTTTTTTGGCCCTTATTTATATCGGGAGTAACCATAAAGCTGAAAACACCATCCGTGATATAGAGATCATTCAACATGAAGTGGAGGATCTGAGGGCAGATGTGACCACTTTGGAAGCCGCTTATATGTATGCCAGCAAACAATCCGAAGTCGCCAAAAAAGCCGCTTCATTGGGCATTGTTGAATTGGAGGAACCTCCACAAAGAATCAAATTGGAAAAGTGAACATTAAAAAATCCATATTATTAAGAGTAAGGGTATCATTTTTAGTAGTGACCTTGATTGCCTGTGCCATTTTCTACAGGATCAACACGATTCAGTTTACAGAAGGTGATAAATGGCGCCAAATGTCTGAAAACATCCATCTTCAATACCGACCTGTCAAAGCCACCCGTGGAAATATTTACAGCGCAGATGGGAGCCTATTGGCCACCAGTTTACCTTTTTACAGGGTGGTAATTGATCCATCCATTGCCAAGACCGACCAAATAAAATCCGGTATTGACTCTTTATCCAATAAATTATCCGGCTATTTCAGGGACCGTTCTGCTGCGGGTTATAAAAGAATGATCCTCGAGGCGAGAAACAGTGGAAAAAAATACCTGATCCTCAACAGAAAGAAAATTGGGTATCAGGACAAACTGGCCATGATGAAATGGCCCATTTTCAGGAATGGCCGGATGGGCGGGGGAGTCATTTTTGAAAAAATGGATGAACGTTACCGTCCTTTTAAAAACCTGGCCGGCAGGACTGTGGGGTTTTTGAATGAAGACCAATACGGAGCGGGATTGGAGTACAGTTTTAATGAAACACTTCAGGGAAGAAATGGAGAGGCCCTGTTTCAGAAAATTGCCGGAGGATTATGGAAACCGCTGCATGATGCAGAAGACATTAAACCTACCGATGGGTTTGATATTGTTACCACTTTGGACATCAATATTCAGGATGTAGCAGAATCGGCCCTCCTAAGGCAGCTGATGAATAAGGAGGCAGCTTATGGTGCTGTAGTAGTTATGGAAGTGGCCACCGGCCATATCAAGGCGATAGCCAATCTGCAAAAGAGCAAAAACGGAAATGCATACGGGGAGTATTATAATTTTGCCGTTGGGGAACAGGGCTTAACTGAACCTGGATCCACCTTTAAAACAATGTCGATGATGGCCCTTTTAGAAGAAGGTAAAATTAGCCTTAATGACATCGTGGATACCGGAAACGGTACCTACAAATTTTATGACCGAACCATGAGAGACGCCAAAAATGGTGGGTATGGTAAAATTTCTGTTAGAGAAGTATTTGAAAAATCCTCCAATGTGGGGATATCCAAGCTGGTCAACCAGCATTTTGGGGTCAACCCCAGCCATTTTATGAAGTACATTGAAAAAACTAAAATGGGGGAACCCGTTGGTTTTGAGCTGAAAGGTGAAGGTGTTCCTTATTTTAAAAAACCAGGATCAAAAATCTGGTATGGAACCACCCTGCCCTGGATGTCCATAGGCTATGAGCTGGAAATTACGCCACTTCAAACCCTAACTTTTTACAATGCTATTGCAAATGATGGCAAAATGGTAAAACCCATGATAGTTAAGCAGATTTCCAAAGGGAATCTGATAGAGAAAAAATTCGAACCAGAAACCTTAAATCATCAGATTGCCTCCCTTAAAACCATTCATCAACTTCAATCGCTTTTGGAAGGTGTAGTCGAAAACGGAACAGCAAAAAACATCCGTAATGCTGCTTATAAAATAGCCGGTAAAACCGGTACCGCCCAAAAATTGATAGAGGGCAGGTATACCCAAAAATACTATACCTCTTTCGTGGGGTATTTTCCGGCGGATCAACCTAAGTACAGCGCTATCATTGTC
Organism: Cyclobacteriaceae bacterium; assembly: GCA_040905165.1. Lineage (GTDB taxonomy): Bacteria > Bacteroidota > Bacteroidia > Cytophagales > Cyclobacteriaceae > Cyclobacterium. The sequence goes on from JBBDSA010000081.1 coordinate 147,570, forward strand.
ATTGACAGCCCCAATGGTTTCAATGCTTATGGAGGGGATATTTCAGCCCCGGTTTTTAAAGAGATTGCGGATAAAATTTATGCGCAAGATTTGGATCTGAACAAGAATTCCAATATCTGGAACAATAAAATAACGGCTGATGGCAGTGAATTTCCTTTTATCAAAGCTGGAAAAGCAGAAGAACTACAGATGATATGTAATGTGATGGGAGTTTCAAATCATTACACCGGAGATGAATCATGGGTGAAATCTTCCATTTCCAACCGTTCCATCCAATGGGTTTCCAACCCGCAGGAACAGACATTGGTTCCAGATGTATTTGGCATGACGCTAAGAGATGTCCTTTATGTATTGGAAAATAAAGGGCTCCGTGTACTTTATTCCGGAAAAGGAAGAGTAGTATCTCAATCCATGTCCAAGGGCAGTAAAATTCAGAAAGATCACATTATAAAAATAACATTGGATTGATGCAGCAATTGAAAGACATATTGTATAAAGTTTCCCTGGTATCCACAAAAGGTAACATGGAGATGGTCATCGATCAATTGGCTTTTGACAGTAGAAAAGTCAAGGAAGGCACCGTCTTTATTGCCATGCACGGTACCCTAACTGATGGACATGATTATATTGATCAGGCCATTGCAAAGGGGGCCATTGCCATTATATGTGAAAATATGCCTGATAAGCTGGAGGAAAACATTACCTATGCACAAGTAGTGAATGCCCCAAAATCCCTGGGTTTGATGGCAGCAAATTTCTATGGTCACCCTTCAGAAAAAATAAAACTGGTGGCCGTCACCGGAACTAATGGAAAAACCACCACCGTCACTTTACTGCACCAACTGTTCATGGAATTGGGATATGGTACCGGAATGATTTCCACTATTGAAAATAAAATCAACGAGAAAATAATTCCAGCCAGTCATACCACACCCGATGCGATTTCCCTCAATGAATTGTTGGTAAGCATGCTGAAAGAGGGATGTACCCATTGTTTTATGGAGGCCAGCTCCCATGCCATCGTACAGGAAAGGACTTCAGGATTGAATTTTTCAGGAGCCATATTCACCAATATTTCCCATGACCATTTGGATTATCATGGAAGTTTTGATGCGTATATCCAGGCCAAGAAAAAGCTGTTCGATGGATTGCCCAAGGAGGCTTTTGCCCTGGTCAACGCCGATGATAAAAGAGGGTTGGTTATGGTGCAAAACACCAAAGCCAAAACCTATACCTTCGGCTTGAAATATCCCGCGGATTTTAAGGGCAAAATTCTGGGAAATACCATTCAGGGCCTTGAAATGGACTTTGAGGGCAAGACCATTTGGTTTAGGTTAATCGGGGAATTCAATGCCTATAATCTAATGGGGGTTCTGGGTACAGCCTTATTGTTGGAAGAGGATGAGGATGAGGTGCTTCGTCAGCTCTCCCAATTAAAAGGTGCTACCGGCCGTTTTGACCAGGTAATATGGGGGGGCATCACCGCCATTGTGGATTATGCCCATACCCCGGATGCCCTGGAAAATATCCTACAAACCTTGCAAAAACTGAGAACAGGCCAGGAGAATCTGATCACTGTGGTGGGTTGTGGCGGAAACCGCGATAGGACCAAAAGGCCGATTATGGCCAAAACAGCCTGTAAATTCAGTGACAAAGTGATTTTCACTTCTGATAATCCAAGGGATGAGGAACCCATGGACATCATCCGGGAGATGGAAGCAGGAATCAGCCCCATTGACCAGAAAAAAGCACTTACTATAGAAGACCGGAATTCCGCCATAAAAACAGCCTGTAGCATGGCTGATAAAGGAGACATCATTTTAATAGCAGGAAAGGGACATGAAACCTACCAGGAGATCAAAGGCGTTAAACATCCTTTTGATGATAAAAAGATAGTGAAAGAATTATTGATGTTATTACATAAGAAATAATATGCTGTACCATTTTTTTGAATATATAGATAACAATTTTAATTTTCCCGGAGCAGGTGTTTTCCAGTACATTTCATTTCGGGCAGGCATGGCCGCATTGTTTTCTTTGATCATTTCCATCACTTTTGGAAAAAGCATCATTGATTGGATACGTAAAAAATCAATAGGGGAAACGGTCCGGGAACTGGGATTACAGGGGCAATTGGAAAAAAAAGGTACCCCAACCATGGGTGGGCTGATGATCATGGCCGCAATTGTTATCCCTACCCTACTGTTTGCGGATATTTATAACATATACATCATTTTGCTTTTAGTGACCACACTTTGGTTGGGGGGAATCGGCTTCCTGGATGATTATATAAAAGTTTTCAAGAAAAACAAGGAGGGGCTGGCAGGAAGATTTAAAATCGTAGGACAAGTCACTATTGGTATTGTAGTGGGGGTTACTTTGTATTTTCATGAGGATGTGGTCATCCGGGAATTTCAGAAAGCGGTATCCATTGAGGAAGGGGTGGTGGATACGCCGCTTTATGAAGACGTGAAATCAATGAAGACCACGATACCCTTTTTAAAAAACAATGAACTGAATTATGATCTGGTATTTGGTGTTTTTGGAGATTTCCTGACCCCAATTCTATACATCATATTGGTCATATTTGTGGTGACTGCCGTATCCAATGGGGCCAATATCACAGATGGGATAGATGGCCTGGCTGCGGGTACCTCCGCCATCATAGGTCTCACAATAGCCATTTATGCCTATATCAGTGGCAATGCTATTTTTTCGCAATACCTGAACGTGATGTTTATCCCCAACTCAGGTGAGTTGGTGATTTTCTGTTCCGCTTTTGTTGGGGCCTGCGTTGGATTCTTATGGTACAATTCTTTTCCAGCCCAGGTTTTCATGGGCGATACAGGAAGTTTGATGTTGGGTGGAGTGATCGCCGTGCTTTCCCTGACGTTGAGAAAAGAATTGCTCTTACCGGTACTTTGTGGAATTTTCCTGATAGAAATCCTTTCGGTAATCTTTCAGGTTAGTTATTTTAAATATACCAGGAAAAAATACGGTGTGGGTAGAAGGATATTATTGATGTCTCCCCTCCACCACCATTACCAAAAGAAAAACATTCCGGAAGCCAAGATTACAGTACGTTTCTGGATTTTAGGGATATTATTTGCCATCATGGCATTGGCTACATTAAAACTGAGGTAAATGCAGAAAACAGCCATCATAGGAGCAGGAGAAAGTGGATTTGGGGCAGCCCTATTGGCCCATTCATTGGGCCATGAGGTATTTGTATCCGATGAAGGAATGATCGCTGAAGACAGAAAAAAGATGCTTGTGGAAAAATCCGTTTCATTTGAGGAAATGGGTCATCGCCCTCAGCACTTTTTGGATGCCGAGGTGGTGGTTAAAAGTCCTGGAATTCCTTTTAGCCATCCCTTGGTAAAACAACTGATGGATGAAGGTATTACTGTAATCGATGAATTGGAATTTGCTTTTAAAGAAAGTAGAGGGAAAATCATTGCCATCACCGGCACAAACGGAAAAACCACCACTGCCCTACTTACCTATCATCTCCTGAAAACGGCAGGACTGGATGTGGGATTGGCAGGTAATGTAGGACAAAGCTGGGCGGCCCAATTGACCAGGGAGGATCATGATTGGTGGGTCCTTGAAGTAAGCAGTTTTCAAATCGATGGTTTCAGGGATTTTCATCCCCATATTGCCATTTTGCTTAACATCACACCGGATCATCTTGACCGCTATGAATACCAGCTGGAGAAATATGCAGCTTCCAAGGTCAAATTGATGGATAAAATGGAAAAAGAAGATCATTTTATCTTTTTCGGGGAAGACCCCAATATAAAAAAAGCCATTAATGGTCTGAAAGGTACACCCCAACAGCATGGTATAGGATTAGAAAAAAAGAAAGGAAACCTGGGGTATTTAAACGAAGGTCAGTTGATTATTGAAGGGGAAGAAGAGCCTTGGGTATTTGAAACCCGGGAAATGTCCCTAAAGGGGCAACACAACATGGTCAACAGCATGGCTGCAATTCTGGCCGCAAGATTTGCCGGCGCTTCCAAAAATGATCTTGACATAGGGTTGAAAAACTTTACCAATGCCCCCCACCGAATGGAATGGGTTGCAGACATTGGGGAAATACAATTCATCAATGACAGTAAGGGAACCAATGTGGATGCCACCCTCTATGCCTTATCCGCCTATTCACAACCCATTATATGGATTGCAGGCGGAATAGACAAAGGCAACGACTATTCCCTTCTGGAGAAGGTAGTGAAAGACCATGTAAAGGTCTTGATAGGTTTGGGAAAGGACAATAGGAAGCTTGTATCTGCTTTTTCAGGGAAAATCCCCATCCTTCTTGAAACCCAAAATATCAATGAGGCCATAAAATTGGCTTTGGAACACGGAGAAAAAGGGGATGTTGCCCTTCTTTCCCCTGCCTGTGCAAGTTTTGACTTGTTCAAAAATTATGAAGACAGGGGAAACCAATTTAAGGAAGCGGTGAAACAATTAAAAATTGAAAATTAAATGTATAAGATAAAAGCATGGCTGGATGAAAACCTGAAAGGAGACCCCATTATTTGGGGGATCGTCATACTATTGTCCATCATTAGTATTTTGGTGGTCTATTCTGCGACCAGCTCTCTTGCCTACAGAAAAATGGGAGGCAACACCGAAGTCTACCTGATCAAACATAGCAGTTTGGTGTTGGCAAGTTTGGTGGTGATGTGGGCTGTCCACAATATTCCCTACAAATATTTTTCCAAACTGAGTCTTTTTGCCCTATGGGTCAGCATTCCGCTTTTGTTCATCACCTATCTGTTTGGTTCAAATATCAATGAGGCAAGCCGATGGATTACCATTCCCATCATCAACCAGGCTTTCCAACCTTCAGATTTGGCTAAATTGGCACTTATCACTGCTGTTGCAGGCATGTTGGCAAAAAGGCAAAGAAATATTAAAGATTTCCAGAGCACATTTGTACCCATTATCATTTGGATTGGCATTATCTGTTTATTGATCGCCATTGCCAACATGTCTACGGCCATCATGCTTTTGGCTACCTGCCTTCTGTTGATGTTTATTGGCAGGGTGCCGGTTAAATACCTGTTGGTAGTATGCATGGTGGGTGCATTTGCCTTGTCCACTGCCATATTCATGGGCCAAAGAGGCGGGGTCTTTTTTTATAGAATAGAAAAATTTCTGGATGCAGATCCAAAGGAAATCCCTTACCAGGCCCAACATTCCTATATCGCCATTGCAACGGGAGGTTTAACCGGGAAAGGTCCAGGGAAAAGTGAACAGAGAAATGTATTGCCCCATCCCTATTCTGATTTCATTTATTCCATCATCATTGAAGAATATGGATTGGTAGGCGGCGGGCTGGTTTTGTTCTTATACCTGGCATTATTGTATCGCGGCATGCGGGTGGTCGCCATCTCAACCCGGCCTTTTGGGGGACTTCTTTCTGCGGGACTCAGTTTTGCCCTGGTGATCCAGGCAATGATCAATATGGGGGTAGCCGTTGGTTTGGTTCCGATTACAGGATTGCCATTACCCATGGTCAGCATGGGCGGAACTTCCTTAATATTTACGGGAATTTCCTTGGGAATCATTTTGAGTATCAGCAGAGGTGACCATGAAGATGCCTTCCCGGCAGAAATCAACCGGGTAGGCAATATGGCTAAAGTAGCATGACAAATTGAAAAACAATAAAGAAACATATCGTCTGATTATAAGTGGTGGCGGCACGGGAGGCCATGTTTATCCCGCTATTGCCATTGCCAATGCCTGGACTGAAAAATATCCGGACAGTGAAATTTTATTCGTAGGAGCAGAAGGAAAGTTGGAAATGCAAAAGGTGCCCGAAGCAGGATACAAGATAGAGGGGTTGAGGGTAGCAGGACTTCAACGGCGGTTTACTTTGGAGAACCTCAGCTTTCCCATTAAATTATTGGAAAGTCTACATAAGGCAAGAAAACTTTTGAAAAATTTCAATCCCCATCTGGTGGTTGGAGTTGGGGGATATGCCAGTGGTCCTGTTCTGTTTTCGGCCCAAAGGAAAGGTATTCCTACCCTGCTTCAGGAACAAAACAGTTATGCGGGACTCACCAATAAGCTGTTGGCCAGAAAAGCCAAAGCCATCTGTGTGGCTTACCCCGAAATGGATCGCTATTTTCCAAAAAACCTGCTGTGGTATACCGGGAATCCCGTGAGAAAAGATATTCTCAATTTAAAAGGTAAAAGAGAAACAGGCAGAAAACATTTTGGGCTGCACCCAACTAAACCGGTCATTTTGGCATTGGGGGGGAGTTTAGGTGCCAGAACCATTAACCGGGCTATACTTGGGGCCATGCTCCAATTTGAAAATTCCGGATACCAGGTCCTATGGCAAACCGGGAAGTTTTACCAGAAGGAAATGTATCAAAAAGTAGCCGTTTCTTCTTTGAAGAATATCTTTCCACAAGAATTCATCAAGGAAATGGACCTGGCTTACGCCGCAGCAGATGTTGTGGTTTCCAGAGCAGGGGCTTTGTCTGTTTCCGAATTAAGTCTGGTAGGAAAACCGGTGATTTTCATACCTTCTCCAAATGTGGCGGAAGACCACCAGACCAAAAATGCCATGGCCTTTGTGGCCAATGATGCAGCCTTATTGTTGCCAGACCAGGAAGCCGAGGAAAAGTTGGGACCGATGGTACATTCCTTACTGATGGACAGGGAGAAACAAACCTTATTATGCGAAAATATTTTAAAGTTGGCCAAGCCTGATGCAGCCCATGCCATAGTAAACGTAATGGAAAAATTGATCCTATGAATTTGACATCCCTACATAGCGTGTATTTTCTTGGTATCGGAGGAATCGGTATGAGTGCAATTGCCCGATGGTTTACCCATATTGGTATAAAGGTGTATGGATACGATAAAACGCCTTCACCATTAACAGACGCTTTGGAAAAAGAAGGGATGTATATTCATTTTGAAGACAATATTGAATTGATCCCCAAGGATTTTGCTCTTAATAAGGAAAACAAATTGGTAGTGTGGACCCCCGCCATACCCAAGGACAGTCAATTGCTCCAATACTTTTCCGACCATGGATATATTCTGAAAAAGCGGTCCGAGGTGTTGGGAATCATCACCAAGGATATGGAAACGGTGGCTGTGGCCGGAACCCACGGAAAAACCACGACCTCTTCCATGATTGCCCACCTGCTTAAAAATGCCGGTAGAAATACTGCTGCTTTTTTGGGGGGATTAACGCAGAACTATGAAAGCAACCTCATCCTACATGATGAAGGAAGTAAAGCCCCTCCCATCGTGGTGGTGGAAGCGGATGAATTTGACCGGTCCTTTCTGCAACTCCATCCCAATATCAGTGTGGTTACCAGTATTGATCCCGACCATCTGGATATTTATGGCGATGCCGATCAGCTTTTGGAGGGATTCAAAAATTTCCTCCGCCTCACGCATGCCAAGGGAAGGGTTTTTATCCACCGTACAGCTTTGGAAAAAGTAAATGACTCCTCTTTTATAACCACCAGCAAGAAGACATATGGTTTAAAAAGAGGGGAAATCCATGGGGAAAACATCAAACCCGGAAGAACTTCATTTTTGTTTGATTATGTGTCTCCGGAAGATCGAATCAATAACTTAGAATTAAAAGTGCCCGGTTTTCACAATATCGAAAATGCCATTGCGGCCATTTCTGTCGCCTTATATTATGGGATTAATGAGGAGGAAATCAGGAAGGGTATCGCCTCCTACTTGGGTGTAAAAAGGAGGTTTGAAATCATCTACCAAAACGAAGACCTTACCTATATCGATGATTATGCCCATCATCCTGAGGAAATCAAAGCCTTTTTACAATCCGTAAAGGCCATGTTTCCGGGAAAAAAGGTGACGGCCATATTCCAGCCGCACCTGTTCAGCCGGACCAGGGATTTCGCAGACGGTTTTTCAGAAAGCCTATCCCTCGCCGATGAAGTATTACTGATGGAAATTTATCCAGCCAGGGAGAAACCCATTGAAGGGGTTACTTCTTCCATGCTATTAAAGGATATAAATATTCAGAACAAACGTGTCCTTGAAAAAGAAGCCATCCTCCCCTATCTGGGAAAAAACCGGCCAGAAATATTGGTAACCATCGGTGCCGGAGATATAGACAGAATGGTTCCTTTAATCACAAAATGGATCAAAGATGGAAAAGGCTAATCGTTGGAAATTAAAAAAACCCATTCTTTTTTTGTTTTGGGGCTTAATATTGGTGGGTTTCATCGGTTTTATTGAAAATAAAGCCGGGCAAAAGACCTTTTCCGGGCTGGAAGTTTACATCAAAGGGATCAGCGATGTCTATTTTGTGGATGAAAAGGAGGTCATCAGCTTATTGAAAAATGCGTTTCCGGCTTTAGAAAAAAACGGAACCAGCGAGGAAATTCCACTTCATGAATTGGAAAAAATGGTAGAAAACCACCCTTTTATAAAAAATGCGGAAGTTTTTATGGATTTGAGAGGAAAAGTAATTGTGAAAGTTTCTCAACACGTGCCCCTGGCAAGAATTGTCAGGCCCCTTGCTGCGGACGGGTACATCAGCATGGAGGGGAAAATTTTGCCCACCTCTTCGAAATACACCTCCAGGGTGGTAGTCATCGAAGGAAGGAAAGCGACCGAATTACTGCAACAAAAGGACCTTACAGCCAGCCATCCTGACCTGATGAATTTACTCCACTTTATCGATAGGGACAAATTCTGGAAAGCCCAGATCAGTGGAATGGAAATTCAGGTCAATGGTGATGTAAACCTGAATCAACAGGTGGGCAAACAAACGATCGAATTTGGAAAACCGAAGGAAATCGAGTTGAAATTTAAGAAGATCAATACCTTCTATAAAAAAATCGTTCCCCTAAAAGGTTGGAATACTTATAGCAGGGTGAATGTAAAATTTAAGGATCAAATCATTTGTGAATAACAGATAGTGCTATGGAAAACGAAAATCTCATTGTTGGACTGGATATAGGAACCACCAAGATCTGCGCCATAATCGGACGCAAAAACGAATACGGCAAACTCGAAGTATTGGGTATGGGCAAGGCAGTCTCGGATGGCGTGATCCGGGGCATTGTCACCAATATTGATAAAACAGTAAACTCCATACAAAAAGCTGTAAATGAGGCTTCTGAAATGTCCAATGTGGACATAGGTGAGGTCATTGTGGGAATTGCCGGTCAGCATATCCGCAGCTCGATTCACCATGGAGTGATTATTCGCAACCCCAAAGATGACGAAATTACCGTGGAAGATGTAAGGAGGCTTGCCAACGATATGGAGAACATTGTGGTGCCGCCCGGCAACAGCATCATCCATGTCATGCCACAGGATTATACCGTAGACTATGAAGAAGGCATTCGGGATCCGGTAGGAATGTCGGGAGCACGCCTGGAAGCCGATTTTCATATCATTACAGCACAATCTGCCGCTATCAATAATATTGACCGCTGTGTGAAAAGAGCCAACCTACAATCCAAAGCATTGATCCTGGAACCGTTAGCGAGTTCACTTTCAGTACTGAGCGATATGGACAAGGAAGCCGGAGTCTGTTTAGTGGATATCGGTGGAGGCACAACTGATGTGGCCATTTTCTATGAAAACATTATAAGACATACTGCTGTCATTCCATTTGGCGGCAATATCATCACCGCTGATATCAAGGAAGGATGTATGGTCATGCAGCACCAAGCCGAATTGTTGAAAACCAAATTTGGCAGGGCCATAGCGGAAGAGACCAACCCCAATGAGATTGTATCCATACCTGGATTAAGAAACCGTCTACCCAAGGAAATTTCTGTCAGAAACCTGGCTTCGATCATTCAAGCCAGGATGGAAGAGATCATAGAAATGGTCCAATCCGAAATAGTAGCCAGTGGCGTTTATAAGAAACTTGCCGGAGGAATTGTATTGACAGGAGGTGGCTCTCTGTTACATGGCGTAGGGCCTTTATTTGAATACCTCAGCGGCTTGGACACCAGGATAGGATACCCCAATGAACACCTTGGCAGGTCCAAAATTGAAGATGTCAAAAGCCCGATGTATGCTACTACTGTGGGATTGGTTTTGGCAGGTTTCAAGGCATTGGATGAAAGAGAAGATAACTATCGATTGAAAGAAACCGGAAAAACCGTGAATGGAAAAAAGATGGCCAAACCGGACCATCTTAGCAAAGATATTTTTGGTTCTATCACCAAAAGACTCAAGAATTTCATTACCGATGACATCGGTGATGAATCCGGAAATTATTAAAGCCAACAAAACTAAAAACCATAATAACAACACCTATTCACCAGTTAGGAGAAAATGCAATCAACATGAAAGACTATAAATTTGACATTCAAAAAAACCACAAATCGATCATCAAGGTGATCGGTGTGGGAGGAGGAGGTTCCAATGCCGTGAACCACATGTTTAATCAAGGTATTAAGGACGTGGAATTCGTGGTAGTCAATACGGACTCTCAGGCACTAAAGAGCAGCCCTGTACCCTTAAAAATTCAGATTGGGGCCCACCTGACGGAAGGTCTAGGTGCAGGTGCCAATCCTGAAAAAGGTAAAAATGCCGCCTTGGAAAGTAAGGAGGAAATAAGGGAATTTTTGGCTGACCACACCAAAATGGTTTTCATCACTGCAGGAATGGGCGGTGGTACAGGCACAGGAGCAGCTCCTGTGATTGCCAAGATCGCCAAAGATATGGACATTCTTACGGTGGGAATAGTAACCGCCCCCTTTGCATTTGAAGGAAGGAAAAAAACTTTATCTGCTCAGTCCGGAATTGAGGCCCTGCGGGAAAATTGTGATACGGTGTTGGTCATCTTAAATGATAAACTTAGGGAAATTTATGGTAACCTTCCGATAAGGCAGGCATTTGGAAAAGCGGATAATATCCTCAGCACAGCTGCCAAATCCATTGCTGAAATCATTACTGAGACCCAGGATGTCAACGTGGATTTTGAAGATGTAAAAACGGTAATGAAAGATGCAGGAGCCGCTGTGATGGGCTCTGCTATGGAAGAAGGCGAAGACAGGGCCATTAAAGCTGCAGAGAAAGCCATTTCTTCCCCATTGTTGAACAATGTGGATATCACTGGGGCTCAAAAGATATTGCTATCCATCATGTCTGGAGAGGAAGAAGAACTTTCTATGGATGAACTGGTAGAAATTACGGAATACATTCAAGACCGGGCAGGTGACATGGCAGATGTCATCTTTGGTCAAGGTATAGATCCGGACCTGAAAAAAGCCATTCGGGTAACGGTTATAGCCACTGGTTTTGAAACCGATTCTCTTGCAGATAAGAAATTTTTTGAGGCAAAGAAAAAGGAAGGCGAAAATACCAAAAAAGTCATCCATCTGGAATCGGGAAAAACTTCAAAAGTGGATGAAGAGGAAGTTAACAGCCCGGGACAAACCATCTCCTTCAAGGTTCAGGCCCCAAAAACCCAACCAGAACCTACCGAAGAACCCCTTGAAAAAGACGAAAATAAGGAGGAAGAGGCACCCTTGGCAAAAAAAGATACACAAGAAGAAGATGAAGAATTTGAATATATAAACTCCGATCCGCAACCTGAGCAAAAAAAGGTACTCACGCTATTCGATAGACCCGATCAACAGGAGCAGGACAAAAAAAAGGAAGAGAAAACCAATACCTATCAAAACGATTATTTTGAGCAGATCAAAGAAAAAGCCATGAAAAGGGCCCATGAACGTTTTGAGCGGCTACGCCAAATGAGGTCTGTTAACCAGACCCCTGAGGAGTTCAAGGAAAAACTTGAAATTCCTGCTTACCAAAGAAAAAACATAAAATTGCAACAGGTACAACACAGTTCGGAAAGAAGCCTATCTAAATTTAACCTGAATGATGACAATGAAATCATAAGTAACAACAGGTTTCTTCATGATAATGTGGATTAATTTCTGCTCCCTGCCATTCCTGTTTTAGGATGGAATGGCAGGGAGCGTATCAAAAGGCAATCAGTAATTTAGCCTGTTCTTCCAAAAGACTTAAATACAACCTATTGGTGAGCAGGTTTCCAGACATGTTTTCCTCAATTTTTGCTAATTTGACCTTAAGAGCAAGTACATGCATCCCCAGGTAATTAAAAATATCGGTCAGGTGGCTGAGCGCAATGCCAGCACCGCCAATTCCTGAAGAAATTCCCACCACTGCACATTTTTTATTTCTGAAACTATTCGGATAGGTCATTCCGTCGATAAAGGATTTTAATATCCCAGGAAAGGAGCCGTTATATTCCGGAACGATGAAAACATACTTTTCTCCACTTTGCACCTGGCTGTGGATGTGATTATATGCTGGATTTTGACCGTTTTTCTCATAAAGTGCCGTAAACACAAAATCATTTGGAAGATCCCCCAAGTTAATGATCTCGGTAGCTTCACCTTGGGATTTCAATATTTCCTGGTATAATAATGCTATTTTTTCCGATATGGAATTTTTTCTGTTTGTGCTTACGATTATTTTAATCATGTATGAATTATTTGATGACATAAATACAATCCAAGGCATTATAAAGTTTCTATTTTATTATATTTCGTTGGATTTCCTCCCTTCGGTGATATGACCGGAGACAAATTTCAATGGATATCACACTGATTTAAATCAAAAAACGCCGAATGCGAAAAGAACCAAAAATAGGCTACGCCGAAAAAATCAACCATGCAGTCAGCTATTTACAAAAATACCTGCCAGAATCCACAAAAACAGGAATAATTTTGGGTACCGGGTTGGGGAGCTTAGTCAATGACATTGAAACCATCATAGAAATCAACTATGGTGATATCCCTTATTTCCCGGTATCCACGGTGGAATCTCATCAGGGAAAAATGATTTTCGGAAAGTTGGAAGGAAAACCTATCCTTGCCATGAAAGGCCGGTTTCATTATTATGAAGGCTATTCCATGAAAGAGGTCACTTTCCCAATAAGGATATTTAAAAAGCTGGGAATAGAAAATTTATTGATTTCCAATGCCTCTGGGGGTTTGAACCCACATTTCAAGGTGGGAGAATTAATGATCATTCAAGATCATATTGATCTTTTTCCTGAAAATCCACTCCGAGGAAACAACTTGGAGGAATTTGGTTCAAGGTTTCCTGACATGAGCGAGCCCTATGATCCGGGGTTTATCAGCATCGGAAAAAAAATTGCTGAAAAAAACCATCTTACAGTTCATCAGGGAGTTTATGCAGGCGTCCAAGGTCCCAACCTGGAAACACCCAGCGAATATAAATATTTAAGATCGATTGGTGCAGATGCAGTTGGCATGAGCACCATACCGGAGGTTATTGTAGCTGTTCATTGCAATTTGAAGGTTTTTGCGCTCTCTGCCATCACAGATTTATGCTCCCCCGGGAACATCAAAAAAATAACGTTGAAGGAGGTGTTGGCCGCCGCCGCCATTGCTGAGCCGGATATGAAAATCCTCCTTCTTGGACTATTAAGAGAAATTTAAGATCTCTTTTTATATTGGCGAAAAAAAGCTTGGAACAGTTATTGAATCAGCTTTTTAAAAATCAAACAGAATATAATAATGGAGAAAGTATTGATCATAGGTGCCAATGGTAAAACCGGACGAATTTTAACTTTTAAACTTAAAAATCACGAGCAATATATACCCGTAGCCATGGTTAGGGATGAAAAACAAGTGCCATTTTTTGAAAAAGAAGGCATTGAAACGGTGATAGGTGACCTGGAAAAAGACTTTGACCATGCTTTTGAGGGAATAGATAAAGTAATTTTTGCGGCGGGGTCCGGGCCCAAAACCGGAAAAGAAAAAACCCTTGCTGTGGATAAAAAAGGTGCCATAAAAACCATTGAGCTGGGTGCCAAAAAAGGTATTAAAAAGTATGTGATGCTAAGTTCAAGGGGTGCTGAAAATGCCGAAAAAGCGGATGAATCAATGCAACATTACCTACTTGCCAAAAAAGAGGCCGATGAACAACTGAAAAAATCAGGTTTAAACCATGCTATTGTCCGTCCCGGAAGGTTAACGGATGGTCCTTTTACCGGAAAAATTAAAGTGGATGCCGTTTTAAATGAAAAAGGTGATATATCCAGGGAGGATGTAGCCGCAGTATTGATCTATATGCTGGATGAAAATATTAAAGGGAATCAGGTATTCGGAATTCTTAGTGGGGAGGTCGAAATACCTGCCGCCATTCAATTGTTTTTAAAATCGGTTCAGGCAGTAGTCTGATGATTCAATTTTATTTTTTGTGGCTATCATATGTTGGGGAATTTCACTAAATTTAAAATATTCTAAATAAAACCCGACGCAATCATGCTATACTGGCTTTTAATTATGACCATGGCTTTTTCCGAGCCCCCACCTCCATCATTCGAAGAACAGTTGCTTGATGATCGGGTCGATATTGGATATGGACTCGCCATTGGAGACGTTGACGGAGATGGTCAGCCTGATATATTATTGGCCGACAAAAAAGAATTCGTCTGGTACCGGAACGGGGATTGGAAAAGGTTTATTATGGTGGAGAACCTGACGGAACATGACAATGTATGCATTGCAGCACGTGATATCAATGGAGATGGCCAAGTCGAAGTGGCTGTTGGGGCCCAATGGAACCCTGGTGAAACCAATGATATTAGCCAATCCGGCTCCGTCCACTACCTCATCCGTCCTGATGATCCCACACAAAAATGGGAAGCGGTAAAATTACACCATGAGCCCACGGTTCATCGAATGCAGTGGGCAAAAGCAGAAGAAAATAAATACCATCTGATCATGTTACCTTTACATGGCCGTGGAAATAAAGGAGGAGAAGGTGCCGGGGTTAAAGCCATTGGATATGAAATGCTGGATAAAGAGGGAAGAAAATGGAAACATTGGGTAATTGATCAGTCCATGCACATTACCCATAACCTGGACTTGGTAGATACCGGGGAAGCTGATCATCTCTATATCGGCGGTAAAGAAGGGGTAAAGTCATTTGCCTTTGAAAATGGAAAATGGGCCGTCCATCCCAATGGAGAATGGCTGGTAGATGATCATGGCTTTGGAGAAATCCGTGTCGGAAAATATAGCAAAAATAAAAAGTTTTTAACGGGAGTGGAGACCTTTCATGGCCCTACCCTGACCACTTATTTACAACAAGGTGATACCTTCTCCACTCCCAACCTGGAGCGAAAAGTGCTCACCGAAAACATGAACCAAGGACATGGATTGGCCACAGCTGACCTGCTTGATATAGGCCAGGACCAGATAGTGGTGGGATGGAGAGAGCCGAATGAAAATGGGGATCTGGGAATTAAATTATTTGTCCCGGAAGAAAGTGGAAACTGGACCTCACATTGGATCGATAAAAACGGGATGGCCTGTGAGGACCTTAAAGTGGCCGACCTGAATGGAGATGGTAAATTGGATATTATTGCATCCGGAAGGGCAACCAAAAACCTTAAAATATACTGGAATACCACACCATAATTCATTCCTACCCAAAATTTACCCCTATGAAATTAAAAAATAAAACCCTCCTTTTGCTGATGGTCATGGTCTTCATTACCAAGGGAATATTGGCCCAGGACCTGGCTCCTTTGGCCATTGATTTTGTCAATTCCCTGGACAGCCAACTAAAAAAACAGGCCTGTTTCCCCTTTGACCATACGGAAAGGTTCAACTGGCATTTTGTACCCAGGGAAAGGAAAGGCCCAACTTTCCATGATTTCAACGCCAATCAAAAAAATGCTGCCCTGGCATTGATGAAAGCCTCTTTAGGTCCCGAAGGGCATGAAAAAGCCCAAGCCATTTTTGATTTGGAAAGTGTGCTTAAGGTAGTGGAAAAAAGGAAACCTGAGGACAATTACAGAGATCCCCTCAACTATCATTTTAGCATTTTTGGGCAACCCGGCAGTGAAAAAGAATGGGGATGGCGGCTGGAGGGCCACCACCTTTCCCTTAACTTTTCATCTTCCAGAGGTACCATTATTTCCTCCACACCCTCTTTTATGGGATCCAATCCCGGCATTGTGCTGTCTGGGCCTCAAAAAGGAAGACAGGTCCTGGCAGAAGAAACCAATTTAGGTTTTGAACTGGTTCAATCTTTGAATGCGGAACAAAAGCAAAAAGCCAAATTTTCTGATGAGGCTCCCGCAGACATCATTACCGCAAATGACAGAACGGCCCAATACCTTAAACCGGAAGGCATCTCTTTCAGTGAACTGAACAAGGATCAACAAGCCCTTCTAAAGAAACTGGTTAAGGTATACCTTTCCAGATATACCGAAGAATACCAAAAGGTAATGATAAAACGGATTGATGCCGCTGGTTGGGAAGATTTTACTTTTGCCTGGGCCGGAAGTGAAATCAACGAAGTAGGACAGGCTCATTATTATCGCCTTCAAGGTGCCGACCTGCTCATTGAATATGACAATATTCAAAACAATGCCAACCATGTGCATGCTGTTTTCAGGGACATGAAAATGGATTTTGGTGGAGATCTGTTAAAAAGTCATTATCAGGAGGATCATCATAAAATAGATTCCCACCATACAGAAGAGTAACCGTTACTCCGGTAAATCAGGGAATTCCCCTTTTTGTTCATGCAAGTCAAAGGTTTTTAGGGGAATTACCTTTTCTTTCCTTTGGTACCAATCATTGAAAACAAATTTGGCCTGGTCAAATTCCTGGTCACCAAAGTAGTGGTTTTCATATTGCCCCAAAAGGGATAAGATATTATCGGGATGTTTTACAGGCTGTTTAAACCTGAATACGGTACTATGGGCGGTCACCAATCGGTACCTTTTGTCTAGGGATTGAGGAACCTTTGATTGAGAAAATATTTCGCGAAGCTTTTTTCGGCAGGTTTCCAATTCCCCATTTATGGGATATCCTTTGATCATCAGGCAGGAAGTGGAAGCAAAAACTCCTTGAAAACGCACTTTTATCTTTTTCATACCCTTCAATGCCTTATCTATAAGGTGGATATAGGGATTGCGGCCCACTGTATCCAGGGTAAAACCTTCATAACAGGAAATGATGGGCATAATGGTGATGTGAATGTCTGAAGATGGATAGGCATATTGACCCGGTTCAACAGCAGTCAAATCAAGGATAAACCTATTAAAATTTGATATAATGGCATCTTTGGGCTGCAACAAAAGGGTAAGGCCTCTTCTGCTGTCCGATTCATCCTCCAGTCCGCTATCATAGGAAAATCCGTTCATTCGGATTTCTTCCAGGGCATTTTGATGAAGCTTTTGGTAATGGGCTTCCAGATCCATCAAAGGCTATTCTTCTTCAAACTTTCTGAAAATCAATTGCAACAATTCTCCTACCTCATCAGAATGAATATCCCATTTTAAGGTGCTTACAAAATTTATGTTCAGTAGGTTAATGGCATCGATAAAACTGTCAGATTCGTCTAACTCGTGAAGTGCCTGATTCATCAGGTCAGGATTCCCATCAAATAACATTTTGGTAAACATGTACCGCTGGTTAATACCGATATCCTCCTGAAGATTTCTTATACTTCCTTTCATAAAGGCATATTCTTCAGATTCAAACCTTGCCCAAGCCATTGCAGGATCGATGGTAAACTCATCTTCCTGGGGGGTATCTTTATTCTGAAATCCAGATTTTTTATCCGAATTTAAGGAGTCATTCTCTTTCCATTCTTTTGGCAATTTCTCCTGGGAACCCAACAATTTTGAAGGTTCCTTTGCTTCATTGGGCAATGGTTTATCCCTTAGCAATTTATTCCAATCCAATACTACCAACTGGTCCAGGGATTTCAATAAATCCGGTGCTTCTTCGAGCGCTGAACTGTTTTGAATAAATTGTTGCCGTAATGCATTTTTAAGGTCTTCAAGGGATGGACTTCCGTTAATTTGGTCGATTACCGGCAGCCAAATTGGAGTATGCCACTTCAAGTATTTTTTTAGGTCTTTGAAATACCCGTTTGGCATTTCGGTACCTTTTTCCATTTCCTTTTCAAAAAAGTCCAGCGGATCTACAGCCAAATGAACGGTTTCCTTAACCGCACTTTCCAATAGATTACCAAAATCGGTTTTATTGATTTTAATAGACCTGGAAAGTACATTCATCAATTCATTCATTGCCCCTTTGACCGCATAATCCCCATAATCAAAATAGGGGTTATTTTTCAGCAGTCGAATTTCTTCCTGCCAGGCATCAAAAAGTAGTTTGATCACCATCAAATTCAATTGGGTGCAGGGGGTCAAACGGATGATTTCCTGACCACTCATGTATTGTTTCACTGCAAAGTAATCTTCTCCAACTTTCTTTGCCACCTCTTTAGAAAACTGTTCCAAATATTCTGAATTAATCATTTTACTCATTATTGAAATCCTTTTCTATTTTTATATTCATTGGTAAATAAGCAAGTAAAGTTATGGATTTTAAAATAAGAAATGAAGGTCCCTTGATCAGAAAGGACAATGTTCATTGAATTGAAAAATTTAAATAAGACTGATCCCCTATGAATCATTAAACAGGAATGCTCATTTGATTATTTTTACCGGGAAAACGCTTAATTTCGAAAATACATTTTAAAAATAGCAGCCTAATATTGGCTTTATTGTTGGGATCAAAAATAAATATTGAAATCCTGGCACACCGAATAGTTATTTATGTTCTTAGAACCTACCATAGGAAAAACCCATCATCAGGAATGGAAAGGGCAAATTGAGGTAATCTGCGGCTCTATGTTTTCAGGTAAAACCGAGGAATTGATCCGAAGATTGAACCGCGCCCTCATTGCCCGCCAAAAGGTGGAAATATTTAAACCTGCCCTGGACAAGCGATATGATGAAAAAAATGTGGTTTCCCACAATGAAAGGGTCATCCGATCCACGCCGGTACAGTTTGCAGATGACATCCTGCTGCTTGCAGGAAACTGTGATGTGGTAGGGATTGATGAGGTGCAATTTTTCGACCAGCAAATTGTAAAAGTGGCCCAATTACTCGCTAAAGCTGGAAAAAGGGTAATTTTAGCTGGACTGGATATGGATTTTGAAGGCAAGCCCTTTGGACCTATGCCACAACTTCTGGCCATGGCGGAGTATGTTACCAAAGTCCATGCCATTTGCATGAAATGTGGTGATCTGGCCGCTTTTAGCCATCGGCTTTCACCGGGAAAAGAAAAAGTTATTTTGGGTGAAAAAGAAAGCTATGAAGCCAGGTGCAGAAGGTGCTTTTATGAGGATAAATAATAATACCCTGTAAAATCATGCTAAGGAAGACGGAAGGTATTGTATTCAATTACATCAAATACAGGGAAACCTCCATCATCACAAAAATATTTACCCGGGAATTGGGCTATAAGACCTATTTGGTCAATGGGGTGCGGAGTGCCAGGTCAAAAACCAAAATGGCCCATTTTCAGCCGCTGACATTATTGGACCTTGTGGTCTATGATAAAGAAAATGCCAATATTAATAGAATATCAGAGGCAAAACTTACACAGGCATTCCATCACATCCCCTTTGACTTTTTCCGATCGGGGATCTCGATGCTGATGGTGGAAGTGTTGGGTAAGGTGATTTATGAAAACTATCTTAATAAAGAATTATTCGATTTCCTTTCCAAAAGTATTGTTTACCTGGACAGCGAGACCTGTGAACCTGCCAATTTTATTCTCGTTTTTCTGATACAGACTTCCAGTTTTTTAGGATTTGAACCCGAAAATGCCCATAATTTTTATTTGCAGCTTCCCCAGGACCAACCTGGGGAACATTTCCGGAAAAAAGTGCAATATTTGGATGCTTTGATCAAAGCACCGCAACCCTATCATGAAAAAATACCAAGGGATATCCGAAGGGCCTTGGTGGACGATTGGCTTCTATTTTATAAAATCCACATGGAGTCCTTTGGGGAAATCAAATCATTGCAGGTATTAAGAAACCTAATTTAAATTTGTCCTAAAACATTATAATCAATTTAATTAACTTGCAGATAAAGACTTTGTATAATGAGCGATATTTTATTCGATGAAGTACCCTCCCTGGACTTGGGGGACTTTATGTCAGGAGACATGGAAAAGAAATCTGCCTTCGTCAAAAAACTGGGGGAAGCCTACCAAAATATAGGATTCGTAGCCATTAAAAACCATGGCTTGGATCAAGGTTTACAGGATGATTTGTACCGGACCATACAGGCATTTTTCACCTTGGATGATAAAATCAAATCTCAATATGAAAAGCCGGAAATAGGTTTCCAAAGGGGCTATACCGGAAAGGGTAAGGAACATGCTAAAGGCAGAAACACAGGTGATTTAAAGGAATTTTATCATGTTGGACAGGATTTGGAAAAAATTCCAGACCATGATCCGGTAAAAAAAGAATATCCTGAAAATGTCTGGCCGGCAGAAGTACCGGATTTTAAGGAAATTGCTCTTAAAGTATTTCGGAAAATTGAGTTGGCGGGTATCAATATGTTAAGGGCTATCGCACTACATTTGGATTTACCGGAAGATTATTTTGACTTAAAAGTTCAATATGGCAATTCCATACTCCGGCCAATTCATTATTTCCCCATAAACAACCCTAATGAAGTTCCTGAAGATGCTGTTAGGGCGGCAGAACATGGGGACATCAACCTGATCACCTTATTGATGGGTGCCAGCGCCGATGGTTTACAGGTTTTGAGGAAGGATGGCAAATGGATCCCCATCACCGCCCTGCCTGACCAATTGGTAGTCAATGTGGGTGATATGCTGGAACGATTGACCAACGAAAAATTGAAATCCACCCTGCATAGAGTAGTCAATCCACCAAGGGAAGCCATGAACAGCAGCCGGTATTCGATCCCGTTCTTTTTGCATCCCCGATCCGAAATGGACCTTACCTGTTTGACAAATTGCGTCAGCAACCAACATCCCAAACAATTTGAAGATACTACTGCCGGAGCGTTTCTGGAAGAACGGCTGAAGGAATTGGGACTGAGAAAATGATGGGCTTGGGCATGTTGGCTTGATCAAAAAAGAATGAATTTTACTGAAAATGAAAAGATCAAAGTATCCTATTTTATGATTTAAAATGACAATCAGGACAGTTCGGTATTACATTTACCTTAAGGATGTATTGTTACTATCTGTGACGGCTTTTGGTGGGCCTCAGGTTTTCCTGGCTATGGTGATTGACTTGATGGTAAAACGCCGTGGTTATCTAACTGAAAGGGACTTGTTGGAATTAAATGCATTATGTTTGATTCTGCCGGGCCCCACTTCTACCCAGACCATATCTGCCATTGGTTTCAGGATTGGTGGGCCCATCCTTGCTTACCTGTCTTTAATGGTATGGATTTTTCCGGCGACAGTCCTGATGATTGCCACCGCCTTTTTGATCGAACATCTGCAGGAAAACACCAAGGGTGCATTGGGCTTCGCAAAATTTATCCAGCCTATGGCCATAGGCTATATTATCTATGCGGCACAGATCACCATTAAAAAAATGATTCATACCGTCGAGGCCGCCTTACTCATGATGATCGCTGCCTTCGTCGCTTTTTTTTATAACTCACCCTTTATTTTTCCCATTATGCTTTTCATTGGAGGCCTTATTACCACCCATAATTACAATAAACAGCCTATAATAGAAGAAACTAACAAAATCCGAATCTCCTGGAGCAATTTTATCCTATGGGCTGCTGTATTGATTTCGGCAGCCCTTCTGGGTCATTATACCAGGTATTTGCCGGTCAGATTATTTGAAAACTTTTATAGAAACGGAAGCCTTATTTTTGGTGGCGGACAGGTTTTGGTTCCCTATTTATACACCGAATTTGTTGAATTTAAAAAATACCTGAGCTCAGAAGAATTTCTTACGGGATATGCCATCTCCCAAAGTATACCAGGACCTACCTTTAGTATCAGTTCTTATATAGGTGCGCTCTCCATGAGAGAATGGGGGCCAGTGGGCCTGATAACAGGTGGCTTGGTCGCTGCAGCGGGTATTTTCCTACCAGGCACCTTCCTTATATTTTTTGTCATCCGGTTTTGGGATGGCTTAAAAAAATACCGGCCTGTCCGTGCTGCCCTGGAAGGGATCAATGCGGTGAGTTGTGGCATGCTGATCGCCGCAGCCTACCTGCTATTTGAACCCATGGAAAATAATTTTTTCAATATCATTGCCATCGTAGGAACCTTTGCCTTGCTCCAGTTCAGCAGAATTCCTTCACCATTAATCATTGTAATAGGGGTTGTCGCCGGTATTGGTTATCAGTGGACAGTAAACTGGTTAGGGGGCTGAATTTATCAGGGGGCAAACATTTTGGTGTGGTTTCATATTTCAAAATATGCATATAGTGATCCCACACTGGGTGGAGACCCTATCGGCATACAGGGGAAAAAGAAGACCAGTCGTTTTTCGACGCCTAGAACTATACCTGCCAGGATGCTGCGCTGGCCGCTTAAGACCCGCCGGTGGAGGGGAAATACCCGGGGTTTAAACAGAAATTAGTGTCAGATCCTGAAATTCTATCCTATCGGATAGATCAAATTGTAACTGAAATCGTTAACTTTACTTAACAACAAGGAAAAATCAATGGACACTGCTAAGATCCGCGAAGAAATAAGCAAATACCTTCAATACGCAGATGACCGTGTATTAAAACTTATCCATGGACTGATAAAGGCAGATCAAACTTCCCCACCCGTAGGAAATAATCCAGATGGTATTCAGAGTCCTTTTGTTAAACTCCCCATATTCCCGAACCAAACCGGGTACCCTATGTTAAAAATCAAAGGGTAAAAATGGGACTTTCATTGGAATTCAGGAAAACACCCTTCAAAAAAAGCCACAATTAAAAATATAAGACCCTTAAATCTTATCTGGTTCAATTTTAACCCAGAATTAGCAAATTTTACAAAAATTTATTGAATACTCGTTGGAAAATCAACCAAAAAAAAGAGGAACCTTGTAAAGATTCCTCTGCTTGGGTTTATTTTAAACTGACTAACAGCTATAATGTTTTGGAAAAAGGTTATTAATCTTCGATTACTCTCTCCAAATTTCCTTAAACATAATAAAAATGTCGCACTTTCCAAAAAAAACGGATTAAAATTTTTTTAATTCTTCATGAAAGATAAGTAAACCTACCTGCTTAGTTTTTAATTTTTGCCTATGTTTTCGGATGGGCGAAATCATTTCCTGACCGAATTGCCTAAAAAATCCACTAAAAAACTGAAAACCATTGGATCTATTTTTTGGCAGGGTTTAAATATTGTAAATTGCTGTTGAAACCTACCAGCTGTGTTAAAGGATAAAAATGGGGTGGATTTCATCACTAAAAAAGTATCAGGCTTAATGACGGGGGTATATGATAGGCAAAGTATAATTAAGAAAGAGACTTCCAGGCATGAAAGACTGATCGCCATGGCCCACATTGAGGCAGCCAAACCCTGGAGATGGCTGCAAAAAAAACATTCTTGGAGCAGGGGTACGCAAATGACTGAAGGAAGGCAAAGAAAGGGAAGCAAAAATGGAGGTAGAAACCGTTAGCACCCGATATGCGAAAGCTAAAAGCCTGGCCATCATCTCCACCAAACCAAACTTCACCTCAGAATCCTCCATTCCAGCAAATGACTGGGGCAAGTTTTCACTTTATTTGAAAAATTTACATGAAAAAATTATTACTTTTTTTATTTGGTATTTCCTGGTTATTGATCTTCCAACCATCGTTTGCCCAATTTAATTTGGACGGACAATTGATCCAAAGAGCGGAATACAGAAACGGTTTCAGCAAATTGATCCAGCAAGGACAATCACCCGCAGGATTTATTGCCCAAAGGGCAAGACTACAGGCAGGTTACCAGTCGGAACCCATCAATTTTTACATGAGCATCCAGGATATCAGGGTGTGGGGGAATACTCCACAGGTAAAACTTTCCGATACTTTTTTATCTGTCCATGAGGCATTTGCGGAAATGCCAATTGGGGAGACCTGGAAAATAAAATTGGGAAGGCAGGAATTGAATTATGATAATTTCAGGTTCCTGGGCAACCTGGACTGGGCTTTGCAGGGAAGGGCACATGACTTTGCGCTGATTAAACATGAAAAGAATAACAGAAAAATTCATTTTGGTGCGGGCTATAACCAGGATGCGGCCAGGCTTTCGGGCAACCTGTTCACTACCGGCAACCAATACAAATATGCCCAAATGGTCCGGTATGAAAACAAATGGGAAAATCTTCAGCTTTCTTTCTTGTTTTGGAATGATGGCAGACAATCTATTGAAAGAGATAACATGGGCAACGTCATCGAAGACCGGGTCTACCACAGACAAACCCTGGGCATACCCATGTTTAAATACCAGTTCAAGAACACCTTATTGAGCGGGTTCTATTATCATCAATTCGGAAAAGACAGTTGGGGCCGGACTACCAACGGCTTTGATTTTAATTTCCAGGCCACCCAACAGGTACCCCTTAAGGAGGAAAACAAAAAATTAAGATTGGCGGTCGGTTTAGAAATATTAAGTGGCACTCCCACCAATGACCTTTCGGATAATAAGTCCTTTTCACCTTTATATGGAACCAACCACCTGTACAATGGTTATATGGATCTTTTTTATGTTGGTGGCACCCACGAAAACAATGTGGGCCTAAATGACATTTACCTAAAGGTTCGGCATGATTTCAATCCTTCATTCTTTATTCAAACGGATGCCCATATTTTTTCCAGCTTTGCTGACGTCTATACTAATTTTGTGTCAGGCGAATTGATGGACCACCACTTGGGCACAGAAATAGATCTTTCCTTTGGGCTGCTGTTCAATAAGGCCATATCCCTTCAAGGCGGATACAGCCAATTTTTACATACCGACACCATGGAGGTCATTCAAACGAATGGCTCCCTAAATAGCAACCAAAACTGGGCTTACCTGATGTTGATCGTCCGTCCCACTATGCCGAATAAATTTATTGGTATATTATTTTAAGGAAACCTGGGCTATGATCCCGGTAATTGTATCCGCCTTTATGCTTTATTTAAGGTTAATTCCGTCTCTGAAAAAAGCCTTGATGTGGCCTATGGATTTTGAAGATCCAAATTTCATTCCCTAATTACCATAAACCTCTATCCAATCCAGTCTGGAACTTGCGGGGGTCCCTCCCCCTACCATCAGATCGGAAATCCCAATTTTTAAAACTTTTGAAAGGTCAGGTTCCTGAACCCATCCTCCTTCAGTGATATTTTCCATATTCAATTTTCTCCATTTAATTTCTGCTATTTGGAACTCCGAAATTTCCCAATCTTTAGTTTCCCCAACATGATCCTCACTGATGATCCAGGAATGATCATTTAATTGTAATAAAATCCGTAGTTGCCGGAAACCAGATTGCCTGCTTCTCCACCTGATTTTACCCCCAGTGCTTAAATCGATGGGTTTATCCAACCATGAAAGCGCCATCGCCCAGTTGCCCTCACAGGTTCCCGACCAAATATAATAAGGGTCATTCGGGATTTCCGGATGGTTGCTTTTCTTTAATTGGTTGATGGCATCTCCATATAAATGTAACTTTAATTCGCTGTTCTGAATATGTTCCTGTGTCACCGGTGTTTCCGCAGGAATTTCCTTAAAGTCTTCCCGAAACAATAAGGAATTACCCGATTGCGCATGGGCAGGAGAATAATGTGAAAACATCGCACATAAAAGAAGTAAAATCAAATACCTGGATAATATCATATTCTTAGAATGGTTTTATTTTTTAAATAAAGTTTGAATTTTTAAATGTTCAAAATGTCTGGACAATTATTCTTTAATGAGATCCGCTTGTTCATTTTCATTTTCATACATTAAGTGACTTAAATCATATTTTATTATAATATTGGTTAGCATTTGATTTCAATGCAGGACCTATTTTTACGTCATGATCAATTGAAAAAAAGGCTTGAAAGCCTCATCAGTACATATTCAAAAAAATTAACTTAAATCTCATGAAAAATAAAAGATTATTTTACCTGTTTATCCTATTTTTATCAGGAATTTTTCTGGCCTGTGGCAGTGGCCAGGAGGGACAAAAGAAATATACCTCCAAAAGCGCAAGTGAATACGCCAATATCAAGGTATTTGGGGAGGAAGTGGCTGAACTGACTAACCCTCCGATGGTACCACCTCCAGTAGGTAACCGTCCTGCTAAAAAGCTTTACATGGAAATGGAAATCATTGAGAAAGAAGCGGAAATGACCGATGGGGTCACTTACCTGTATTGGACTTTTGGCGGGACAGTGCCCGGCTCCTTTGTCAGGACCAGAGTGGGCGATCTGGTGGAATTCAAAATAAAAAACCACCCGGACAATAAGCTGCCTCATAACATTGACCTGCATGCCGTTACCGGACAGGGCGGTGGAGCCGAAGCATCATTCGTTGCTCCGGGTCAGGAAAAGACCTTTTCGTTTAAAGTCATCAACCCCGGCCTGTACGTTTACCACTGTGCTACGGCTCCGGTAGGCATGCATGTGGCCAATGGGATGTATGGCCTTATATTGGTAGAGCCGGAAGGGGGCCTGCCTCCGGTAGACAAAGAATTTTATGTCATGCAGGGTGATTTTTATACTGATGGTAAATTTGGTCAACCTGGTCTTCAGCCTTTCAATATGCAGAAGGCGATAGATGAGAACCCCGATTATGTAGTATTCAACGGGAGTGTAAAGGGTTTGTCCGGAGAAAAAGCCTTACAAGCGAAGGTTGGAGAAAGCATCAGAATATTTTTCGGGAATGGCGGTCCCAACCTGGCCTCCTCATTCCATGTTATTGGTGAAATCTTTGATAAGGTATATGTGGAAGGAGGCAGTCAAATCAACACCAATGTACAAACTACCCTGGTTCCCGCAGGGGGTGCTGCCATACTGGAATTTGTGGCCGATGTACCCTCTAATCTGGTTTTGGTGGATCATTCCATATTCAGGGCTTTCAATAAAGGTGCCCTGGGTGTGCTGGCGGTGAGCGGGGAAGAAAATCCCAATGTTTTTGCCGGAGAAATAATGGAGGGCATTTACCTCCCTGAGGGCAGCATCATACAGAACATGCCAGAAAGTGAATTGGAAATTGAGGCCCCTAAGGACTTAAACAAAGCAGATCGAATTGAAGCAGGAAAGACAATGTACATGCAGGCTTGTTTTGCCTGTCACCAATCCAATGGTGAAGGAATACCCAATGCCTTTCCACCGCTTGCCACTTCCGATTATCTGAATGATGACGTAAACCGGGCCATTGATGCCGTGATTCACGGTTTATCAGGAGAAATAAATGTAAATGGTAAAACATACAACAGCATCATGCCTGCGCAACAACTCAGTGATGAAGAGGTAGCCAATGTATTGACCTACGTATATGATAATTGGAACAACAATGGTACGTTGGTGACACCGGAAATGGTAAAAAACCGAAGAAAATGAAATTAACCCTATTTATCCCAGTGCTGATGTTGCTATCATTTGCCTTATTGGCACAGGAGAAAATGATGGTACCCATCAAGGGTGGGGCATATACCCCACTCTATGGCACCTCAAATAATCAGGTTCAAGTGAGTGACTTTTATATGGACCCTGTGCCTGTGACCCATCTGGATTACCTCCACTTTGTGGAAAAAAACCCAGAATGGAGGAAATCCAAAGTGAAAGGCCTTTTTGCGGATAAAAGGTACCTGGCATTTTGGGATGCTGACTTTTCTTTTCCTGAAACATTGCAAAATAGCCCGGTCAACCATGTTTCCTGGTTTGCGGCAAAAGCCTACTGTGAATGTCAAGGTAAGCGACTTCCTACGGTAGATGAATGGGAATATGTGGCCATGGCCAGTGAATCACTTAAAGATGCCCGTGAGGACAGCTTGTTCAACCTGGAGATCCTCCGAAGCTATGAAAAACCTAAAACCTACCTGCAAAAGGTAGGGAATCAGGGGAAGAACGCATGGGGAATTGCTGACCTACACGGCATGGTATGGGAATGGACCTTGGATTTCAATGCCATTATCATTACCGGGGAATCCCGTAACTATGGCAATACAGACCAGGGCCTTTTTTGTGCCAGCGGGGCACTGGGAGCCAATGACCTGATGAACTATGCCGCCTTTATGCGTTATGCCATGAGGTCCAGCCTTAATGCCAAGTACAACCTGGCTAATTTAGGCTTTAGGTGTGCCAAAGACATACATTAATACCTAAAATCAGAAAATAATCACCATTACCTATAAAAAATAGAATCCATGAAAAATATAATTATCCTATGCTCCTTGTCCGGTATTTTATGGGCCTGTACGAATAACGACAATAGGGAAGCACCATTAAAAACGGAACAGAACAAACTTCATGACCTATCCATCTATCACTTACCTGCGGATTGGAACACCCAGGATGGAGAAAAGATCTCTTTTGTCGATCTGAAAGGTCAGCCTCTCGTGGTCGTGATGATCTATACAGCCTGTAAAACCGCTTGTCCCAGATTGGTAGCTGATATGCGGCAGATTGAAGAAAAAGCCGCGTCAAAAGTTTCACAGCAACCCAAATATGTATTGGTAAGCATTGATCCATTGAATGACAGCCCTGAAAGGTTAAAGCAGTTTGCACAGGAGAATAATATGGATGGTGACCAATGGCTTTTTTTACAAGGGACGGAAGGAGGGGTAAGGGATTTTGCCAATATTCTGTCTGTTAAGTACAAAAGAATTGACCCCATCGAATTCTCCCATTCCAATATCATCAGTGTATTTGATGATCAGGGCGTTCTACAATATCAAAAAGAAGGTTTAGGGTTACAAAACGATGAAATTATATCCCATATCCAAAAGGTTAGCCAGCCTTAACCCAATGGATGGATTGAATTGTTCCGGTAATAGTCAATCTTTAACTGGAACATTTCGGCCATTTTTTCCGCCCGCCATAGTGCCTCTTCAGCCTTATCACCCGTAAAATTTTCTTTCAGGGTTTCCTGAAACAATTTCAGCCACCTTTCAAAATGCGCTTCTCCAATAGGCATGCTGGCATGAGGTGAAAATGGACTGCCGTTATAGGTATGCTCCTGTAGCAATACGGTCTGCCAAAAACGATACATTTTGTCCAAATGTAATTCCCATTTCCCCCCTATCCGCTGCTCAAAAACCGGGGCCAATATGGGGTCTTTTCTTACTTTTCCATAAAAAACATCGACCAATTCCCTGATTTCTTCCAATGATAGGATTTCCTTATTCTTCTTCACTACTGTCTCCATTGAATAGGTTAATTTTAAGTCAATATAGTAACCAAAGTAGCCTTGCCCGAAGCAACTTCTTCTGCCACCGCTTTCAGTGATTTTTCAGACAATAATTTTGTCAGTCCATCTCTGATAGCCTTATATTCATAGTGGATGGGGCAGGGATGTTTTTCTGAGCAATACTTCAATCCTAACCCACAGCCTTTGAATAACCTGTCACCATCAATCGCAATAACCAGGTCCAATAATCGCATATTTTCCTGATCGGCATCTATATAAAATCCTCCATTTGGACCTTTGGTTGAACTGACCAGGTTCTGCTTGGCCAGAGATTGCAAAATTTTTGCCGTAAAATATTCAGGAGCATCAATTTCCTTACAGATGTCCTTTACCCCTAATTTGAGTCCCTTTTTATTTTGTGACCAAATATAGATGACTGCCCTGATCCCGTATTCACATGCTTTTGAAAACATTTTTGTTAGTTAATTTTCCCAAAATTGATCTTGCCAATTTTCAATCGTTTTTTCATGAATCCGGTGGACACTTTCCTCCATTCCCTGGAGTTCATTTTCGGTCAGTTCCAGCTGCATATGTTGAAAAAGTTTCCTTTCTTCAAACCGGATATGTGCTTCCAAGTCACTGGCAAACTTTTCCATTAGGTCATTCATCCCCTCCTTCTCTTTATGAAGTTGTTGGACGATACCCCTTAAATCAGCATGTTGTTGTTCAACTTCTTTCCTCATCAGATCATTTTTCGCCAAATTGGAAAAAATATGCTCTTCTTCCAATTGGAAATGGGGTTCTAAGTGTTCCCTGACAAAGTAATCCATATAATTAAGAATCCGATTGGTTTCCAAACCCATCTTCAATCCTTTTCGGATTTTCCAAACCAACAACAGACCAAAATGATGGTCTTGTGAAAGTGGTACCAGGGCCGGATGTCTTTTTAATGGTTTACCCATAATGTTCAGAATTGATTGGTTTACCTTCAACGGCCAAAATAGCTTGGACCAAAGGTAAGTAGATTCCTTTTAAAATAAAATACTATTTTATCTTTTATTAAAAATTAAGAACGCCTCCACATGATTTGGATGTCTCCTAATAAACTGTTATTCTAGATTAGAGAACCGATTCCATTTCAATAGCATTGTTTTTTAATCGGTTTTTCCGAAGAAAAAACAAAGTTCCCATCAGAACGAACATCACCAAAATGGCCCATCCATTTAATACTCCAAATACCTTCCTCCATTCCGGAGATCCCAACCAGGCAGCGGTAATTCTTCCCAACAAAGAAAACTGAAAGAACCACCAACCATACCAAAGGAGGGGATGAAAGATTTTTACCTGAATTTTAAACACCATCGGAAGAATGATGGGTGCATGTGCCCAAATCATGGAAAAAGTAAATCCCAAGAAAAAGGTATGCAGGTACAAGTCATAATAGAAGGGATGATCTTCCATCCAACCGATTATCCAGCCATTCATGGCCAACCAGCTATACCCGGTAAACAAACTGGTACCAATATACCTAAACTGGCCTGACTTTTTAACCGAATGCCTGGCCATATCAAACCGAAAAAGCCATAAAGCCATCAGCCACAATGCCGAACCTAAAATAACATTCCCCCATTGATGAAAAGGCACCAATAAGCCGAGCCCAAACAAAGCGATCCCTATATAAAACACTTTCCTGGCCCAATCCGGTGTCGGTAAAAATTTATTCAGTTCCATTCTTTCTCCTAAAATGGTAAACAGCAAAAATGCCATCCACCAAACAGTGGCCATGGGCACAAAATCCGAATAGATATAGGCCAAATTTCCCAACATCCAGGCCACAGCTCCCAAAGTGATGATATAGGAATAGACCTGGGACTCCTTTAGAGTATGAAAATACATGATGCTGACCAATCCCACACTTGCCCCCAAAAGCAGGTAGGCCCCTACCATTGGCAAGCCCCCTAACAAAAAGGGGACAGAGATTCCACTTGCTAGAGGAACCGCTAACCAAATCCTATTTTTCATGACCATGCTTCGCTCCAGTGAAATCAAAGATCCCAGAGAACTGCCTACCATCAACAATCCATGATGGTCTGCTACTTGCCCTAGCGGAAAAGTAAGATGGCCTAACCGTATCCAACCCCCTATTATACCCATGAGCATACCGGCTATAATAAGGGGCAACAGGTAAGCCGGAGATGTCTTTTTCATTACAGCCAAAGGTAAACAGAATTAAAGCGCCTTTTCAGCTGCCTCCAGTGCCCCGGGAAAAAGGATATTGTTTTCCAGGGGAAGGTGTTCCTTCATGTCCCGATCAAAAGCTTCCAACTGTGGGAGAATCATGTGTTCCCAATGGCTGGCCTTAACAGAAACCTGGTAAGATGGTGTTTTCTTTCTATATAATCTGCTAAGTGTCCCATGGGCCTAAACCAAAAGCGAACCGAGGAGAAAGGTGATGCTTCAAATGAATTTTCAAATGGACCATTAAACCCACACAGGAAATGGATAGCTTAAAGGCAATGTGTTCCCCCTTCCCTACTACAAAGTTAAACTAGTTTTTATAATAAAGGATGTTTTTGTCTTTTATGTTATGCGGTTATTCCTGTTTTATGCCAGACTGGATCAACTTTTGGAAATGGCAAAAAACACGTTAGAAAAAAAGAGAACCTTTATTCAGGAATTGTTCGACAGAGGATTTTTTCCCTATACCAAAAGATACCTTCCCCATTTCCGCAATCACTTTTCCACCATAGGCGTTAATGGGATGAATGAAATGCTACTCAATTAAACAGGTGGTAAAGATGACCTCACTTCACCTGGGGGTCAGGCCTTTGTTTGCGACCTGTTGGAACATATTCGAAAAAAAAGAAGTCGTTTCAGGAAAGCACGGGAAACCTGTACAACCTGGAGGCTACGCCTGCTGAGGGTACTACCTGCCAGATTGCGAAAGAAGACAAGAAGCGCTTTCCGGATATCCTTCAGGCAGGTGCCGGAGAAAACATTTATTATACCAACAGTTCGCAAATTCCAGTGGACCACACGGATGATCCTTTCGAAGCCCTGATGTTGCAGGACGATCTACAGTTAAAGTACACGGGGGGCACGGTTTTGCATTTGTACATGCGGGAAAAGATTTCATCGGTTGAAGCTTGCAGAAATCTGGTAAAAAAGGTGGTCTCCAATTTTAAACTCCCTTACATCACCGTAACCCCGGTGTTCAGTATTTGCTCAATACATGGATACCTCAGTGGAGAACACGAATTTTGTCCCTCTTGCGACGAAGAATTACTAAATGATCACTTATCTAAATCAAATTTCTATGCAAACGAAAACTGAAAAAAAACCTGACAACCAAGCTTGGTTATTGGCTAATTCTGAAAAAAGAACCCGGTGCCTGGTCTATACCCGGGTGAAGGGGTACCATCGTCAGGTTGAAAGCTTTAACATCGGAAAAAAAGGGGAGCACCGGCAAAGAAATCATTTCACGGAGTCCACCAATGTCCCAGGCTAAGCCCATTTATAGCATCAGCCCGTTTACCATATTGGATTATCCAGATCATACAGCCTGCATTCTTTGGTTTGCAGGCTGTTACATGCGGTGCAGTTACTGCTATAACCCGGACATTGTGTTGGGCAAAGGGAAAATCGGCATTGAGGATGCCATCTCTTTTCTACATAAACGAATAGGCCTTTTGGATGGTGTGGTCTTTAGTGGAGGAAAATGCACCCTGCACAAGGATCTACTATTGCTTGCCAAACTGGTAAAGGAAAAAATGAATATAAAGGTAAAAATCGACACCAATGGTAGCCGGCCGGAAATCATTCGCCATTTATTGGATAAAAAATGGGTGGATTACATGGCACTTGATTTTAAATCCCTGCCATTATCCTTTCGTGGCGTGACTCAGTCCAATTTATTCCAACCATTTTTTCAAAGTCTTCGGTTGCTAGTGCAAAGAGAGGTTTCCTTTGAAGTACGAACCACCCTGCATTCCAGTCTGATATCTCCGGCACAACCCAAAGCAATGATGCTTTTATTGGATCAGATTGGTTATCAGGGCCCATATTATATCCAGCATTATGTTTCAGAAAGCGAAACCTTAGGTCACTTGTCTGCTCATGATAAGAAAGGATACGATTTTTCTTTTTCTACGGCAAACGTGCATTTTGAGCTTCGCAACTGATAAAAAAAACCATTTATCCAGCAATGAAATTAAGCAATACTATAAGAACCACATAAAAGATTAGCGAGGCCTTCCAGAATCCATGTGCTTTTTTGATATCCATAAACTGAAATGCTACCAGCAAAAATTTAATTCCTGCTAGTGCCATGATGCCAACCATAACCCCTGTTCCTTCCGGAAAAAAATGAGCGATAAGTGCCGTACCTATGGTTAATAAAACCAATATACCCCAAGTGCGTTCCAGCGTAAAATTCATATCAATAAAGTAAGTAAAGTACGGGAAATAAAATCAACCAAATCAAATCACACATGTGCCAGAAGCCTCCGCCCGCCTCCAAATCCAACTCATTTATTTTAGCCTTGGAATTTCGGAGCGGATAAGCCACAACAAAAAGAAGGACCATTCCCACCCATACATGAATCAAATGAAATCCGGTCATCAACCAATACAACGTCTCAAACATATTGCCTCCCAGGGAAAATTCATGCGCTAATTTCCCCTTGTACACCAAACCCTTGATCAGCGTAAAAAAAACTCCACCTCCAAGAGTACCAAGGAGCAGTTGAAAACTTTTTTTAGATTGACCTGCCTTTAGGTAATGTACAGCCTTGGCCATCAGATACCCACTACTAAGTAATACGATGGTATTCAAGGTAGGTACCCATAGACCTATTCAGCCTAGTTGTACCTTCTCTAAAAACTTCAGGTTCCTGCATTCCATAATAGAAAAGCGCCAGTATTCCCAAGCCAAAGGTAATTAGTTCCAAAAAAATAATGATCCATAACAGAAGTCCTCCCGGTGGATAAGCGAGCCTTCGGTCCGGATTTTCTTCAGTAAGTTGGATTGGAGCCGTGTTCATTGTTGAACGAATCCTGCTAAGGCAGGAAGCCGGCAGTTATTGCCGTTTCTTCCTACATTAGACTTATCGTTATTATTAAACATTTTAAGCTATGAAAAAAAAAGCAATCTATCATTGAAAAAGCCTGTGAAAATGTACCAGGCTTTGACTTACAGCTCAAAAGGCTCCGCAGATCAATAACCATTTCTGGTAAAAGCCAAAGTACCCTCACCAACTATGCCCGATGTCTGGCTCATATGGGACTGCATCTCAACTGTGATCTGCTTGAACTAGATAACGATGCCATACAGGGTTATCTCCATTTCCTCAAGCGTAAGCATCACACTCCTTCCGACAGTTTCTTCAAACACACCGTTTACGGACTGCGCTATTTGTTTCGAATCTTTGACCGAAAAGAAAGCAGCGTCATACTTCCATCTATCGAAAGGCCAAAAAAACTGCCTGTTGTCCTTAGTCAGCAGGAGGTCAAAGAGCTGTTAAAAGCCCCTAAACTACTCAAACACCGCCTTATCTTTGCCTTACTCTATGGCTGTGGGCTCCGCAATTTCGAATGCTGCAAGCTCAAGATATCGGATATTGACCTGGATCGTAAAATGCTCCATATCCGGGAAGGAAAAGGCCGAAAAGACCGATATGTTCCTCTCTGAGATCTTCTGGCCAGAGGAATTAAAACTTATTTGGAAGTAGAAAGACCTGTCGACTTTCTCTTTAACGGCAAGAACAGTTTGGGCGAACCTGTTCCCATAAGTGCCAGAGGTGTACAGTGGGCCGCCCGTGAAGCCCGACGAGCTAGTGGTTTACACAAGCAAGTCACCGCTCACGCTCTTCGCCATAGCTATGCCACTCATCTCCTAGAGATGGGCACTGACATCTTTACCCTCAAGGAACTCCTCGGCCATGTGGACATCAATACCACCTTGGTCTATCTCCATGTGGCAAGGGTCGGCAGGAAGACTCCTTTTTGCCCACTGGAGAAACTTTATGAGCAATAGGTATCCCAGCTGTCAGCTTTCCGATATTATCAGGGCCTTCCACAAGGACTTTCCTGTAATAGCTTCCAATACATGGAAAGCCCGTACCCTCTATACGCTGATGCGTTGCCGAACCGCTGAGATGGGAGGACATATCGACCGTTGTGACAATTCTGATTGCAACAAGCTACACATCAGTTACAACAGTTGCCGAAACAGGCACTGTCCACGCTGCCAGGGACACCTACGTGAACGCTGGATACAGGACAGGGAAAAGGATCTGTTGAATGCTTCCTACTTTCATAGCCTGTCCCGGGTATCGGGATCGTATTCACCCTGCCTGATACGCTCAATGAATTAGCGTTGATCAAACCTGCTGTGCTTTACCACATGCTGTTTCAAACTGTATGGTCAGTCGTCAGGGACTTTGCCTCCAATCCCAAGTTGCTAGGTGCAAGGACTGGAATGGTAAGTGTTTTACATACCTGGGGACAAAACTTAAGCTTACATCCCCACCTACACTGTATCGTTCCTGCTGGTGGACTAACACCTTCCGGCAAATGGAAGGCTTCCCTTTCCAAGGGGCGTTTCCTTTTTCCAGTAAAGAAAATGTCTACCGTTTTCAGGGCCAGAATGGTGCAGGCACTAAGGGAAAAAAAGTTGATGGATCCGAAAACTGCAAAACAATTGTTCTCCAAGAAATGGGTCATCTATTGCAAAAAACCATTCTTCGGCCCCAAACAGGTCATTGAATACCTGGGCAGGTACTCTCACAAGATTGCCATCAGCAACCAACGGATCAAAGCACTTCAAAACGGTAAGGTTCAATTTACGGTAAAGAACTACCGGAAACAGGACAAAAAAGAAACTTGCACAATTAAAGCCTCTGAATTCCTAAGAAGGTTCACTCTGCATAACTTGTCCCGAGCATCGGGATCTTACCCAAGGGCTTTACCCGCATCAGGCATTATGGAATCCTGGCCAGTGCCTTCAAGGCAACACTCAAGGTCAATATCGACAGTCAGATCGGTCAGGTCGTATTAGAAGTAGGGGAAAAACCAGCTTCCCTGCTCAGAAAGTGCCCTTGTTGCAAGACCGGAGAACTGCATACAGTGGCATGTTTCGACCAAAGGGGGCCACCAGCAAACTGGTTCAACAAAATCAGGAAGCAAAACAATGAGCGCCAGATAGCTTAATGGGACAGCTATGCCCAAATGGTGAAAACAGCGTAAAATCCGCTCCAAAAACCTTAAACAAGTAGACACCATCTACTGAAAAAAGGAAACCCAAACCAACGACCAATTTAAAAACAGCTACTTTTTCAATCTCCCAGCGCTTTAAAAACAAAAGGGGATAACCATTCCCCATAGACCCCTAATTCCCAGCACCCCTTCGTTCAACACTGCATTCAGACTAGGCTGTTCCAGCCGCCAGAATGCTTAGTTATTGTGCAGAAGTATTTATTTTGGCAAAAAAACCCATTTAGTCATGCTTATGATTACAAAAAAATTTAATTTCGAAGCAGCGCATCATATCAGTAACCATCCCGGACTTTGTCGGGAAATTCACGGACATAGTTATACTTTAGCTGTCACACTGAAAGGGCCGATAGATCCTGCTACAGACATGATTATGGATTTTAAAATCATTAAAAAAATGGTAAATGCGCAAATTATTAAAGAACAGGACCATGCACTTCTACTAAAAAAAAATGAAGAAAATGCATATGGCTTTAGTTTCTATCAGGGAAAAGTTTTGTGGCTTTCTTCCGAACCAACAGCAGAGCGACTTTGGCTATGGTTAGTTTCAAAAATAAGGAAATGTCTTCCAGAAAACATTCAATTGATCCGCATAAACTTACAGGATACACCTGATAGTCTGGCTACCTGGGAAAGTCATGAAAATAAAATATAGTTAGTCGATTTTTATCGAAAAATACCATTTTTTATCCAGATTTAAGCTTTTTTTAACTAAGAATCCACGCATATGAATCCACAATCAAAAAAATCACATTGGGAAACAATCTATTCCACAAAAGATTCCAGACAGGTAGGCTGGTACCAGCAAAAACCAACGAACTCCCTTGAACTGATCCGCTCATGTGGTTTGAATAAATCAGCAAGGATCATAGATGTGGGCGGAGGAGATAGTACCCTGGTAGATCATTTAATCCAGGCAGGCTATCGCAACCTGAGTGTCTTGGATATATCCGAACACGCTTTAAACAAATCCCAGAAGCGATTGAAAGAAAGGGCCGACCAAATCCATTGGATACATGTAGACGTGACGAAATTTGTAGCCAACCATCCTTATGATTTATGGCACGATCGTGCAGTATTTCATTTTCTTTGGGAAGAAAGTCACATTCGCAATTACCTTGATGCAGCGAGGAAAGGGGTACTAAAAGATGGCTACCTTATCCTTGGAACCTTCTCAGAAAAAGGCCCGAAAACCTGTAGCGGTTTACCTGTAAATCGATATTCTCTGGCGCAAATGCAGCACCTGTTCTGTCCCTCGTTTAACTACCTCTCCGGATTAAATGTTGACCACCAGACTCCATCGGGAAACGTGCAAAATTATAATTTTGGTCTGTTCCAAAAGAAGTGATTGGCTATCCGGAAAGCAGGGTACCTACAGGCATTAAATTAACTGTTATTCTGCAGTATTTTGTAAGTTCAGCCATGGTAAATGCCCACTCACCAGTCGTATAGGTGTGTAAATCGTTTAGCAAAGTGGCAGGTTGAACCGATTTCATTTGCTTATTTTCAAATTCTTCAATGCTGCTGCTTTTAATCTACCTGACGGAAAATATTAATTGACCAAAATGGGCTCTAAATGCTGTAACTCTTTTTTCAGGCCATTCAGTTGAGCTTTGATCTTTTCCATGGCGGAAATGGTATCCAAGCTAAAATTTTCAGTCAGGTTTTGATAATATTCGATGCCTTCAAAAAGGTTTTTTCTGAATTTTTCCAGGAAAACCTGCTGTTTTTTGTTGGTCTCCAAAACTTTACTGTCGATTTCTGATTTGAGGTGCTGCATATACAACTGAAGCTCTTTGATAAATACATGGGGTCGCTCAGGATCAAGCCGGAGGTTAAATTTTCCGTAGATATGATCCACCATTTCTTTTAGACTGAAAATCCCCTTAAAATAAGCCAGGTTCGGGCCGGGACAAATGGTTACGGCTTTGAGGTTCCTTCGGGGCACTTCTCCCCCACTCAAAATAGCAGGGGCACTTAATCCTTCACAAAGGCAATCTTTATCCAACACTGCATGCATCTCCTTCTCGTTGATTTCTCCGTTGGCATGCTGTTTGATTTTTAGATTCTGGTATTGTCTTGAAGCCGTACAGATGGGTTTCTCTGTAAATTCTGTGTTGAAGGAAAGAAACTTTTTGTAACAGGGGCTGCCTGGCCTGCCCTTTTCTATTCGGGATTTTCTTTGTTCTTCAGCGCTACTGTTTCTAAGGTTATTAAAAGGTATTCCTAATGGGGAGGCATAACTCAGGTAAAAATCTGATTTTTTTGCTTTCAAAAGCCGTTGCAAGGTATCTTTATCCACACTGGTGGCTTCCGGAACCAAAAGGAAAGGGCTGCCCCATCCGGTACCATCCAATTGATAATAATCCATCAGAAATCGGTTTTCTTCGGCATTTCCAATCCCTCCCTGATAGGTGATTTTGGGTTGGATACCTTCCGGCAATTTGGCAGCTCCTTTCCCTTCCAAAGCTTCCTGACAAATTTGGAATAGGGTTTCCCTCAATTCTTTTCGGTTTTCTTTAAATGCCTCCAATATAGGGCCTGCGAGTAAACCATCTGTTGCAAAGGCATGACCTCCACAATTCAATCCCGATTCAATCCTGAATTCCGAAACCCATATACCCTTCTTCGCCAAAAATTTTCCCTGAATCAAAGCGGAACGGTAATCAGATACTTTTAAAATCACAGGCTTCCCTATTGCTCCATTTTGGTCCGGAAAAAAATCTTCAAATTGTTCCACGTAGCTATACAAGGAAGGGTTCATGCCTGCAGAAAATACCACGCCACCCTCCAACTTACTTTTTGCAAATCCCCGCAAAGCGGAAAGCGCATCAGAATATTCCCTGTCCAGTGCTTCGCCGGATTTTTTATAATTGATCTTGTCCACCTTGGTCATGATATTGACATCCGTCCTACCTGAAACCAGGAATTTTCTCAGCTCTTCCTGCAGGTTCAACTTTTTAAATCCAGCTGCATGCTTCATGTTTTGGTACAGTTTGGCTGCAGGATGATCCATGGGTAACAATTCAAAATAGCGGTTGATGTCTTTATCCAGCATAAAGTCCTGACCCCTAAGATTCCTCATTTGCCGCTGAATAATATAATGCAAAAAATTTAAATAAGCTTCAATTCTTTTGGCCCGGGCATCCTCTTCCTCATCATTAATCGCAATATAGGGAATGGTCAGTTCACGGCTGTAACGGCGGCGCATGTCTTCCAATAATTGGTCATCCATAATTGAAACTACAGATGAAATGCCGTATTTGGCTACTTTGATGGGGGAATCTACCGTAAAACCCAACCCCATTACCGGTATATGAAAATGATGTGCAGATAACATATTGTTTAATTTCAATGATATTGGCCAAAATGGCTATGATTATCTTACAAAGATATTA
Source organism: Cyclobacteriaceae bacterium (assembly GCA_040905165.1). Taxonomy (GTDB): domain Bacteria; phylum Bacteroidota; class Bacteroidia; order Cytophagales; family Cyclobacteriaceae; genus Cyclobacterium. The sequence goes on from JBBDSA010000081.1 coordinate 187,427, forward strand.
TCCCAACCTACTGAAAAAACTAAGGGTCATCAGGGGAGTAAATGACTTTTATCATAAAAATTTGAAAAATGGTAATGACGTTAAGGATTAGATCTAAATTTAAACCTATTCATTGAACCCGGAGTGAACTAAACCATATACTTTCTATACAATGCTCCCCAGGGCTCCCGCATTTTTCTTCCCAGCAACTGGTTGGCTGCAAAATTATCCACAAACTGCTCCTTTTCAGGGTCCCAATCCAGGTCTTGATTTAGCATCATGGCGATATTTCCCAAATGGGCCAGGGTAATGGACCGGTGACCTACCTCTGCAGGTGCAATGGTCTCCTTGCCGGAAAGGATACAATCAACAAAGTTCCTGTAATGATTTTCACTGATGTACAATTGACTTTCGTTGGGCACGATTTCGGTCCCCATTAATTGTTCCGGATGGGTTATGTGTTCACCTCTGGTTGCCCATGCAGATCCTTCAGAACCATTAAAAGTAACACCAAAATCTTTGTCACTTTGTATGATCAATTTCACCCCGTTGGCATAGATACACTCAAAGTAAAACCGAGTGGCCGTATTCCAAATCGGGTGATCAGACCATACTGCCTGAGCATTTTGGATTTTAACTGGCCCTGTATATTCAGTATCCATTCCCCATTGGGCAATATCCGGATGATGTCCTCCCCAGTCGGTCACATTGCCTCCCGAATAATCCATGACCCACCTGTAGTTGACATGGGTCCTGCAGGGACTATATGGTGCCTCAGGTGCCGGGCCCAACCACATATCATAGTCAAAATCTTTGGGTACGGGTATGGTTTCAGTCAGATGTCCGGTTTTTCCAAAGTCAGGTGTTCCTCCCGGAAGTCCACAGACCACTGTTTCCAATTTTCCCAGGCGCCCGTTACGGGCCAGTTCACAAACCCGCCTGAAATGATGACTGGAACGCTGCTGGCTTCCGGTTTGGAAAGTAACACCATATTTTTTAACGGCATCACTCATGGCCCTTCCCTCTTCCACAGTTAGGGACAAGGGTTTCTGGCAATAAATATGCTTACCGGCAGCAGCCGCCATCATCACCGGAATAGAATGCCAATGGTCCGGGGTTACCACCTCCACCGCATCAATTTCCTTATTTTCAATGACTTCTCTAAAATCTTCATATCCCTTGGCAGATTTATAGGTTTTACCCTGCTTTTCCCCATAATATTCATCCACAACCCCCATTATAAATTCCCGGCCGGCCACTTTACCATTCCAGTAGCCGGCACTCTTTTTATTGACATCGCAAACACCGGTAATTTGAATTCTTTCATCTGGTAAAAAACCCCTTACATCGTTCCCGGCCTGGTTTCCAGCCCCGATAAAGGCCATATTGATCCGGTCGGAAGGAGCTACAAATCCGTTTTTTCCCAGGGCAGAGGCGGGAATAATGGAGGGAGCAATGAAAAGGGAAGAAGCTGCCCAACCTGCTTTTTTCAAAAATGAACGCCTGTTTTTATTTTCCATGCTTTAAAGTAGGGCTTTTTATGTTTTGGGACAAATGGAAATAAACTTTTTGACCTCATTTTGTTACATCAACCCGTTCCATTACCAACCTGAAGCCTACATCAAACCCATTGCCGGGACCACCGCCATGAAAAAAGAAGGTGGCATTGACCACATCAGAAGTAAAGCTTCCCCCTTTTAAAACATGAACTTTCCCACTTTGAGGTGGCGCTGTATCGGGAAGGATTTTTTCATTGTGAAAATCCTCTACCCTTTCCCAAACATTACCGAGCATGTCAAAGAATTCCAATCCCCCCTTTTCCAGATTTGGTCTAAGTCAGGAGCAGGCACCGTTTTTTCCACCTGCAGCATCTCTCCAAAAAAAGCACCAGTGCCTTTGCCTCCATCCCCCACCAGTTCCAATTGGTAGGCAGTGCCGCTTTCGGCAGACCGTAACAAGAGTCCTCCATTGGTACCGGGATCACCTTTGAATTCGAACCGCAGTTCAAAATCTTTGAAGCGCCGGTCACTCAATAAAATACCCCCCTGCCCAAATGGATCCTGCTCTAACACAATAGCCCCTTCTTCTTTAAAAAAATGGCCGGACAGGCCATAATGCGTAGTCAGGCTTCGGTGCCGACCATTTAAATTTTCTTCCTGGATTAAAGCCAAAAATCCTTCAGTATCACCTGTTTCCGATTGCTTTACTTTACATCCAGCCAGCATCAGAACGATAATAACTAATAAATTAAGATAAATTCTCCTATTTCTTAAGGAAAAGCAGGTTAGATTTATTTTATTCTTTGATAAATTCGATTCCGGTCATGATCACCAAGGCATCGCGTTCTCTTGCCTTTTCATTCCGAATGATGATATAAATATCATGGACCCCATCGATCATGGAGACGTCTATAGGTACTGGTTTTCCTGCCGCTTCCCCAAAGAAGGGTCCATCCCCCTCCTTATTCAAAGGTGGTATGATTTCGAAAGGTGCTCCCACCAATTTCCCATCCAGTGAATCCAGCCTTAATTCCAAGGTTCCTCCAATATAGTGCGACCAATACCAAAAGCGGGTTACAGCCCCAATGTTTATGGTAGAAAGGCCAGTTAAGTCAATGTCCTTAAATCCCAAATGCCCGCCCTTACCGGTAAACATAAAGCCGGGGTCATCTGTTGAAGGGGTAAAGGAAATGCCTTCCTCAGAAATGAAGTCGGCTGTTTGGGGTGCCAATATCGGATAGCGGAGTAAAATGATTTCCCGACCCGAAAGTTGGATGTCAGCGTTTCCGGGAATACCTTTATCGGTATAACTTGCCCGGAAAATATAGGAACCAGGTTGTACCTCAAAATTAAAAAACTTACCCAAGCGGCTGACCGGACCTGTTTTATCATAAGCTTCCAGACTAAATTCCCCCTTCAGGGGCAATTCCTGGTACCCTGCCTCATTTTTTGCCAGGTTTAGAATATAATCAATGATCTGAAAGGTTTCTTCCGAAGCCAACATGGGGTGGGGCGGCATGATCGATTCCCCCCATTTTCCTGAAACTCCTTCCATGATGCTCGCATATAGGGTGTCGGCCGCATTTTTACGGGAAGCATACCTTTGTGCTACCTCCAGGTAGGAAGGGCCTACCAACTTGTTTTCCACTTGGTGACAGGTCATGCAGTTAAGTTGTTGAAGGAGAGATTGGGCCTGAACATGGCGGATGGCCGTCCCAGGCTTGATCAAACCTTCGTTTTCCATTAAGGTCAATTCCTCAGGCCGCATACCGGATGGAATATATTCTGCGGAAAAAAACACCTCCTCTACCGGAATATTCCCATTTGTCGTGGCGCCATCTTCCGCATCATTTACCCTTACCTCATATTGTATGGTATCATTGGGGAAAAAGAAAGTACTGTTTCCTTTGGTGATCTCAATTTGCACCTCGGGCCTATGGTTTCCGGCGATGATTTTAAAAGCGGTTTCATCAAATTCCCCCTGGGTATCACTGACTTTTAGGGTCACCTTGTATTTTCCCGGCTGCCCAAGGGTAAGTTTGGGATCCGCTATGTCAAAGGTTTGGGGTGTACCCTCTATTTCAGGTTGAATCGTCCATAGGTATCTTAACGCATCACCGTCATGGTCCATAGACCCTTCTGAGTTCAAATTGACTTCCATGGGTACAGCACCATCAGTAATATTGGAAGCCGCTTTTGCTATGGGTGTCCGGTTGCCGGCATTGTACTTGATTTTGGAAATCCGCCCCTGACCTGTCAGGCCATATTCCACGACATAAACCGCTCCGTCAGGCCCAAAGTCCAGGTCAAGGGGTTGCTTGTGCTTCAGCAATTCGGATGGCAAAAGAGAAACAATTGAATTTACTTCTGTGCGGTCTTCGTTCATGTCCATGACCATGATCCAGTTTCTTACATAATCGGTCACCAACCATTTCCCCTCGAAAAATTCAGGAAAAAGCCCCTCTGTCCCTTCATCAAAATCGGTTTTCCTGAATATAGGTCCACCGACGGCAGAACGTGCTGCACTTTCCAACAATGGCCACTCCTCTGACACCCGGTATGGATAAGCCACCAATGCTGGCTGAGCAGGAGGAAGTTCCATTAATCCGGTATTGTTGGGAGAGGTATTGACGGGTGAAGCCGGATTATACGGCGAACTGTATTCGGCCAATTCATAAATATAGCTGTTGTAGGCCAGATTTTTCCCTATAAAAAAGGGCCACCCAAAATTGCCTGCTTCCTTAGCCACATTGAATTCATCATATCCCATTGGACCCAATTCTTCGGAGTCGACCCCGGCATCCGGGCCTACTTCACCCCAGTGGAGAAAACCTGTCTTAGAATCAACGGACAATCTCCAGGGATTACGGTTTCCCATCACGTAAATTTCAGGACGGGTATTGGGTAGGTTATCAGGAAAAAGGTTGCCAGGGGGAATGGTATAGGTACCTTCTGACTGTGGCTTGATCCTAATTATGCTCCCCCTTAAATCATTCGTATTACCTGCTGTCCTACCGGAATCCTGACCTCTGCCCCCCTGATTGGTAAATGGCAATGGAGCATATTGGGTTGGCGCTGAATCCCCCCCGACCGAAAGTAAAAGATTTCCATCAAGGTCCCAGCACATTCCACCCCCAAAATGTTCCCCATCTGGTTGCTCCCATGGAATTTTCAGCAAGACTACTTCGGAACCCGGTGCCATTATACCTTTTTCATCCAAGGTAAACCGGCTCAAACGCATAAAAGCACCTTTATCTTCCCGGGCAGAATAATAAAGGAATAATTGCCTGTTATTGATAAATTCCTTGTTCATCAAGATCCCTATCAGTCCAGGTGCCTTTTCAACAGCCAGAGGCACATTTCCTAACCGTTTTACATTTCCTCCTTCTTCACCGACCATTTTAAGGGCTCCGGTCCGCTCAATGAAGTAAACATTACCCTGGGAATCAAAATCCAATTGCATAGGTTCATCCATGCCATCCGCTATGGTTTCATAGGTAAAACGGGTAGGGTCAGGGAGCTCATTGTTTCCCTTCTCCTCGGATTGTTGTTTGGTACAGGCAGGTAAAATAAAAACCATTGCCCACATCAGCCAGGTAGATTTCAGATCAATTCCTAGGCTATTTTGGGAAAGTAAAGATTTCATCAGCTATGGGTCTAAAGGAAACGCATAAATAAAGATACCGATTTTAAAATTGATCATCCAATAAAAAATCTAATTCAACTATTCTCGTCCCCACCTTATTGGATAATCAATGACAGTCTTTTTCTTAGTTCAGGCAACACCATGTCTTCAAACCAGGGATTCCTTCTTTGCCACATTCTATTTCTGGGTGAAGGATGGACCAATGGAAAAAAATAGGAACCATAATCGTCAAAATTTTTGACGGTTTCTGTCAAGTTCTTTCTCCTTTGCTTACCCAAATAATATTTTTGCGCATATTGCCCTATCAATAATACCAATTGAATATCAGGCATTTTTTCCAATAGCAGCTGATGCCAGGTGGGAGCACATTCCGGCCTGGGGGGCAGATCTCCCTCCTTGCCTCTACCGGGATAGCAAAATCCCATGGGAACGATCCCAAAAATATCAGGATCATAAAACAAGTCCGAACCGACACCCATCCAACGCCTCAATTCACTGCCACTGGCATCGTTCCAGGGAATACCCGTTGCGTGCACCTTCGTGCCGGGTGCCTGTCCAACTACCAGTATCCTGCTGTTTTTGCTTGCCGACAATATCGGATTGGGGCCTAAAGGAAGGTGGGCATCACATAAGGTACACTTTTTAATTTGGTAGAGAAGCGGCTGCATAAGGAATAAAGGTCAAACGCAAAGCAAAGAAAAAATATTATAAATTACCCCCTAATTATAAACTGATGTTGGTGGAATTTACGGCCCCAAATTTATAGGTGAAAATTCATCTTACCCCTAACGGGGAATTATCAAGGGATTAAAAATCCTGGGAGCGGAGTACCCGGATGAGAGCGCCTATGCCGGGTAGCCATTTTATTATAAAACTATTTTTCCTGGATTTGGTTTGATTATTGTAATCACTTTTTCTGGTTTTTCCTATAGAAATGAACCTTTTATGTAATAACATTAGTTGTCTATACATTGATAAAATCAACTTGAAGAACTATGAATAATCAACCGCTTTTAGAAAGTTTACAAATCGGGGACTTAGCATTGAAAAACAGGGTCGTTATGGCCCCCATGACCAGAAGCCGTGCAGACAATCCTGAAAATGCACCCACTTCCCTGCACGTAAAATATTATCAACAGCGTGCTTCAGCCGGATTGATCATTACTGAAGGCTCCCAAATATCCAAGAAAGCCGTGGGCTATATTAACACCCCTGGTATTTTTACCAAAGCCCAGGTGGAGGGGTGGAAAAAAGTAACCCAGGCCGTTCATGAAAAAGAGGGGAAAATTTTCATACAACTATGGCATGTGGGCCGCATCTCCCACCCGGATTTTCATCAAGGGGAACTACCCCATGCTCCTTCCGCGATCAACCCCAAGGCAAAGGCCTTTACCCCAAAAGGTTTTAAGGATACTGTCACTCCTAAAGAAATGACTTTGGAAGACATCAAAGCCACGATTCAGGATTTTAAAAACGGGGCAAAAAATGCCTGGGAGGCAGGATTCGATGGAGTGGAAATCCACTCTTCCAACGGTTACCTCTTGCATCAGTTTTTTAGCAGTACTTCCAACACCAGACTGGATGAATATGGAGGAAGCAAAGAAAACAGAGCCAAAATACTATTTGAAATCATTGATGCCATCAAGGAAGTGATACCGGAAAACAGAATAGGATTAAGGTTAAATCCTTCCCTTCATAATATTTTTGGGATGACCATGAATGAGGAAACCATTCCGACCTTTGACTATATTATTGAAAAACTCAATGATTACAACCTGGCTTACCTGCACCTATCAGAACCTTTTAATGACGTTTCTGATTTGCCCTTTGCTGAACCAAATATAGCCGCACGCTACCGACCTGTTTATAAAGGAAAAATTATTATTAATTCCGATTTCGATAGGGAAAAAGGCAACCAATATATCCTTGAAGGATTGGCGGATGCAGTGGCCTTTGCAAAACCATATATTTCCAATCCGGATTTGGTGGAAAGATTTGCCGAAAAGGCTGAACTGGCCCCATGGGATAAGGACACTTTTTATACTCCGGGTGAAAAGGGATATACCGACTATCCCCCTCTAACCTTGAAAAAGGCTTAAAAAATTTAAAAAAAAGCAAATGAGGGGCAGATTTTATTGCCCCTCATTTGCTTTTTTTTTACCCCATTAATTGATTTCAACCGCTCTATGGATCCTTAACCAATCATAATTACAGTATTTTTTTAAATCCAAAACTTTATCTACTAATATAAAAACCGGTACGGAAATAAATGTAATTTTCCACCAATCCATTTTGATTGATTCTGGCCAAATGGTAACCTATTCCATATTCGGTTTTATTGCGGTTTGAAGCAAACTTCCCGAAGGATACCTGCATCCTGTTCTCTGTATAAAAGGCATTTCTCTGCATTCTGGGCCTTAAATCCAGCAAGGTTTCGTTAGATGAAACCAAGTACCACTCCCCTGGATCCAGCTTAATTCCTTCCAAGGGTACTTCCAGAGCAAATTTTATCCTTAACCTGGTCCGGTAACCCCTGCCGAAAAACCTCTCCTCCACCCTAATTTGTTCGGACAATCTTGTCCTGGTAAACAACTGTGAGATGGTGATTTGTTGCACCAATCGGTGCTCATTGTTGCTCCCTTCAGAAAAAGGAGAAACATCACCATACAGGTACCCGAAGGCGAGGTTTAGAAATGGGGAAATACTTTTAGCTGTGGTAAGTGAATACTCAAATTGATCAAAACTTAAATCGGTTTGTAAACCTTCCGAACGGTTTGCAATGTCCTGAAGAAAGTAAAGGTCATCTAATATTTTTCCGTTGACTTTCCAGCCTTTTTCCTGAAATTTCGATCTCATAGGCCAATTCAAAATCATCCAACTTGTTTCTATCCGGAGAAAATTCGGCTAAAAATTCTTCAATATCGTACTGATCAAAATCATCTTCTTCCTCCTCATGAACCCATTTTTTCTGAATTTTTATCAATTTATACCTCTCAAAGTGTTGGTCAAAGCCATTTTGGATTCGCCGACGAGTTGCTTTTTCAATTTCCTCCCATTTCATTTCGACCTCAACATTTGTCAATAAACCCAGTGTATCAAATTCTATGGAAAATTTCCTTCCTTCATAAATAAATTTGGATTCAAAAGCCAGTTCTCCTGAGGTATTTTGTTCATAAAACCTAAGCCTTTTTTTGTTTTTAAAAGCATCCACAAACAACAACCCGGCTGGAGGAAAATCTGAGGCACCAATTCCTTTTTCAATTTCTTTTTTAATGCCAATGCTATTGCTTTCCTGCGCCAGAACCTTGGAAGCCAACAGGAGCACTAAAATAAACCCTATATACTTTTCCATATAAAATCAGAAATAAAAGATTTCCATAGCAGGAAATGATTGAAACTTGGCAAATATAGTTGGTTTTTGAAACGTTTTAAGTTAACAAATGGTTGGTTTAGGGGTATAAGTTATCCCTATGAAAACCAATTTTCCTTACTCCGTACTAGATCTTGCCATCCTTAAAATAAATCACGATGCCCGTGATGCTTACCAAAGGAGTTTGGACTTGGCACAGCAGGCCGAAAAATGGGATTATAAGAGATTTTGGCTCGCAGAGCACCATAATATGCCTTATGTTGGAAGTTCTGCACCTATGATATTGATGAGCCATATTGCCCATGGCACTCAAAAAATAAGGGTAGGTTCCGGGGGTATCATGTTGCCCAACCATAGTCCCTTAATGGTAGCTGAACAAATCGGAATGTTGGAAACCCTATTTCCGGGAAGAATCGATCTGGGATTGGGCAGAGCCCCGGGCACAGACCAAAGGACAGCTGCAGTACTCAGAAGAGGCAGATTGGAATCGGTCCAGGAATTCCCAGGTGATCTGGAAGATTTACAACAGTTCTTTTCAGATGATAACCTGGATGCACCGGTCAGGGCTTTTCCCGCAGAAGGCTTAGAAGTGCCATTTTACCTCCTTGGTTCAAGTATGGACAGCGCCGTATTGGCTGCAAAAAAAGGTCTTCCTTATGTATTTGCAAGCCATTTTGCACCCCATTACTTTCTTCAGGCCAGTGATTATTACCTCAAAAATTTCAATCCCTCCAAATATAACCCGTTCCCCTACCTGATTTCCTGTATCAATGTCATTGTGGCAGAAACCGATGAGAAGGCCCATTATCTTTCCACATCATTTTACCAAATGGCCCTGGGAATTGTACGGGGCAAGTCCTATCCCCTCTCCCCCCCGGTTAAGGATATGGATACGATTTGGTCGCCCCAGGAAGCTGCAGCCATTCAGAATATGATGGCCTACTCTTTTATTGGCAGTAAATCCTCCGTAAAAAATAATTTACAAAAGTTTATCAATAATACAGGAATTGACGAGCTCATGATCACATCCAATTTATATGAACATGAGGACCGGATAAAATCCCTTGAATGGACAGCAGAAATTATTCAGTCATTGACCTTAAGTAAGGTCGTTAATAAAATAGGGGATTAGCCAGGAGATCGGAAGGAAATTCTCACAATCAGTTCAATCTGGGATCTTGCCTGATTTTATTCAGATTCAAAGTCCTGGAGGAAAAAAGAAGCGCCTGAATGACCAAACCAATTATTATTAATAAAACGATTTCAAATTGAGAGGCAATATTCCCCATATTGAATAATTTATTGGTCCTTTCTTTCAGCTTTTGGGCTTCTGATAGCTGGATTTCAGATAAGGAATGTAAATCCAATAAAGCGGCATGAATGATTTCGCCTTCATTTTTAAAATCCCCTTCATAAAGATCATGACTGATTTGATCTGTTAGACTGGAAAAATGAGCAAAATATTGTCTTTCCTGGGCAGTCAACTTGGTAGCTTCATACAATTGATTGATTCTATCCAATTCTGAAAGTTGTTGGATAGCTGTAGACAATTTAACAGAATCCGAAAGTTGGTGGTTGTTCAACGCATCTTGGATATCGTGTAGATTTTCCGAAAAATCCAAAATATAACTCTCCGCCAAAAGCCTATCCTGGTAAATGGCATCGAATGCCTTTTTCAATTCTTCATGATTGTTCCTTTCATTGAAATTATTCAATAAAACCACCACTATCACGCCACATAACAGCAAGGAAGCAGTCAATTTATTCTTTACACTGTAGGTCCATTTCATTCCAACCAGAATTATCAAAGACGAAATTTTTTAGGAGAAAGGAAAAAAGGGCCTTGCAGACTCCACTGTTTTTCCTTTTTTTATGCTAAATATTCAAATTTAGCATACCCAGAATTAAAAAGAAATTAAACTTCAAAATTATTTCAGAATTTATTTTATAGCCACTCTTCTCCTATCAATAATTTTTAAAAATTCCTATCTATCCCCAATCCTACCGCCAATGGGCCAAAAATGCACTATTAATACAATGTGGTAATAAATTTCACGTGGACCATAAGATTTTTGTTGTGGTTTATTGAAGGGGTATAACCAGCATTCAAGCTTTGAAATTGGGACAGTTCCAACAGGATTTTGTAACTTTAAAAGTATATTTCAAAAAGACCTTCAAAAGCTACAAACCCAATTATTGCTCTCAAGTTAAGGGTACTTTTTGAAATCTATTAAAAATGTCCCCAAAAACTCAATCAGAGGACTTTATATTTATTTTCATATATTAGTCGGACGACAGAAATTGAAATATATAAAATTATTCATATCCTAATTTGAACAAAAGATTTTTTTCTTTTTATTTAAAAATTATTTACCCAATATTGCAACAATTAAAAATAGGACAGCGATATTTTTCCTGCTCGTATTTCTCATATTCCTGGGCCTTAGTTTTTCTTTAGGAATAGAACAATCGCAATTTCCATCCAGCCAGGACATCCGTGTGTTATCTTTGTGGTTTTAATATGGTTAATTTAAAAATGTTCAATTATGTTTACAAAAAAAGAATAAAACATAATACAGACACTTTTAACAGAATTTTAAAAGTTTTTCACATGTCCCTAATTAAGGGGCATCATTTTATTTTAATGATTAACAACAACTCAATAATTATGAAAAAAAGAATACCAATCCTCCGAACGGGGATAGGGAAAGCTTCCATTGGGATGGCAATGGTCTTGTTTTTTGGGACCAATGTAATGGCCCAGGAAATGACCGTTTTAAACCAGGAAATGGCTTTCGCTACACCCCCCATTAACAAAACTGCATCCAGGTTAGGGATGGATTTTACAACAAGTAACCCAGGATTATCGACAACTACTATGCCAATTGCAAAAGCGAACAAGGTAGTTGATGTAGTAATCAGGGGCACGGTGGTGGACGAAGACGGTTTGCCTCTTCCCGGCGTGACTGTGACCATTCCCGGTACCACATATGGGACTGTTACCGACCTTGATGGAAATTATTCCATCACGATTCCAGAAGGTTCTTCCCTTGTTTTCTCCTTTATAGGTTTTGAGAGACAGACGGTGGTTGTGGGGAATAGAAACACCATTGATGTTACCCTGAATGAAGAATTGTCTGCTTTAGATGAGGTAGTAGTCATTGGGTACGGTTCCCAGGAAAGAAAGGATATTTCAACGGCCATTTCATCGGTTTCTTCGGAAGACTTAAAGGATAGAGCAAATTCCAATTTTGCTCAATCTATACAGGGGAAAATGGCCGGTGTGCGGGTAACCAATAATAATACAGCTCCAGGTGGAGGTTCGAACATTGTAATAAGGGGTGTAAGCTCCATCAATGCCAGTAACAGTCCTTTGATCGTAATTGATGGATTTCCCATTAAAGAGGGATACAATAAAACAGAAAACCCCCTGAACTCCATTAATCCTGCGGATATTGAATCCATAGAGGTGTTAAAGGATGCATCCTCCAGTGCAATCTATGGAACACAGGCTGCAAACGGCGTAATATTGGTTACCACCAAAAAAGGTAAAACCGGAAAACCCAGCTTTTCTGTCAATGCAAGTTCAGGGGTTCAGTCCATGATCAATAAAGTGGATGTGTTGAACAGGGATCAATTTTTGCAAATGATGGATGAATCCAGGGCTGCCGCATATGTAATTGAAGATCCTAATTTTGGAACCAATAACCCAGAAGCACCCCTTTGGCAATGGACAGATTCTGATGAAACCAGGATCAGTAACTGGAGAAATCACTCGCAGTATAGCGGGGGGATGCAGGATCCCTATGAAATGTTTTATCGATGGATCACCGTTACAGACACCACCAAAAACAGCCCCCATAATACCGATTGGCAGGATGTGATCAGCCAAATGGGAAGAGTGGATGATGTTCAACTTTCTGCCTCAGGTGGTACAGACAATGTTACCTACCGGGTTTCTGGAGGTTATTTTGGCCAGAAAGGTATTATCAAGACCTCAGGATATGATCGGTTTTCATTTAGGGCGAACATAGACATGAAGGTAAATGAATGGATGAAAATGGGCATTATGCTTGCTCCATCTCTTGAAAACACTGATGTATTGTCCAACACTGAAGGTGGCAATAGCAATAATCCGTTTTACAATGCCTTATCCCTGCCCCCAATCTGGGCACCCACTGATGAAAACGGAGTCCCACATTATTATGGTACAGAATCCACTTATGAAAACCCCTGGTTTTGGAACTTGGATTTTGCGGTCAACCCATTGTCCACCTTTCAGATAAAGGATACCAGGAGAACAATTAAAAACCTGGCGACACTTTATGGGGAATTTGATTTGATGGAACACCTGACTTTTCGGACCGAATTCCATACCCAAATCAGATTTTGGGAAAGAGGTTACTTCCTTCCCAATGCGATGCCAAATAAATCGCAGCCTTTTTCAAGGTCCAGGGGCATTAACCAGATGAATTCCAATTTCATGTGGAATTCCCAGAATTTCCTGACATATTCCCGCGAATTTGAAGGGCATTCCCTCAATGCCATGATGGGATATTCCATAGATGAATCAACCTATAGAAGTACTTACATAACCAAATATGACTATCCAACGGATTTAATCCCAACCCTTAACCAGGGAACCACCGTAGTGGATGCCCAGAATGACGTACGTACCAATCAATCCAGTGAATCTATGATCGGTAGTTTTGCCAGGGTAATGTATGATTTTAACAGCAAATATTATTTTACCGGTAGTATCAGACGTGATGGATCTTCAAAATTCGGTAAAGAAAATAAATGGGGTGTTTTTCCTTCTTTTTCTGTCGCTTGGCGTGCCTCTGATGAAGCCTTCTTTGCTCCCTTGAGACAATACATCAGCGATCTGAAAATCCGCGGTGGCTGGGGTGTAATTGGAAATGCCGGGATCAGCAATTACCTCGCTTTAAGTACCCTGAATTCGGGAGCTTATGTATTGGGATCAGGCTCCACCATTGCCCCTTCTTATGTTGATGGAAAGGTAGCAAATCCCTCTTTGGGATGGGAAGAAACCACCGATTATGGAGTAGGTACAGATGTGCAGTTCCTAGATAGCCGGGTTATGCTGAGCGTGGATTATTTTTACAGATTGACGGAAAACATGTTGTTCAATATGCCATTGCCCATTATTACGGGGTTTAGTTCTTATATGGCCAATGTGGGTTCCATGAGGAACCGTGGATTTGAATACTCCATTACTACCCGAAATATATCCGGGGCTTTTAAATGGAGCACCAGTGCCAATTTATCCTATTACCGAAACAGGGTTTTGGACATAGGCAAGGACAAACGTCCAATCATTTATAGCAATGCTTATACTTCGGAAGGCAGACCATTGGCAGGTCTCTGGGGTTACCATAACTTAGGTGCCTTCGATGATTGGGAAGATGTAAAAACATCCCCTATCTTCAATCCTAATCAATCACTTTGGAGCAAGCGGTCAAATCCAGGTACCCCAAAGGCTTCCGATGTAAACGGAGATGGTATCCTTGACGGCAACGATCAAACGGTGATTGGCCAAAACAATCCTGATTTTATATGGGGCATGACCAATAATTTAGGCTATAAAAACTTCGATTTCTCGGTTCAGGTAAACGGTGTACATGGTGGAGATCTTTCCATGGCAGAATATGAAAGTATGTTGGGAAGAGGGGGAGGACGACGCAGCATGACGGTGGAATATTTTGAAAATTATTGGAGACCAAACCAGACTGACGCCATTTATGCCACTCCTATCCGAAAAAGTGCAGACGGCGCAAGTGCCTCGGGGAGTCTCGTGTACAAAGGGACTTATGTAAATATTCAAAACGTGGTGTTGGGGTATACTTTGCCCAACATAATTGCGAGCAGAGCCAATATTTCAACTTTACGGATGTACCTGAGTGTCCAAAATGCCCTGTTCTTTACCCAGTACCCAGGATTTAATCCGGAGGTAAATTACCGGGGTGATTCTGCCCTATCCCAAGGAATTGACCGTGGGGCTTACCCGTTGGCCCGGACAATTTCATTTGGAATTAATTTATCATTGTAAAATGAACAAAAAAATGAAGAAATTATTCTTGCTGTTTATATTATCAGCCATAATGTTTTCCTGTTCGGAGGAATTTCTGGACAGACAACCCGAAGATGCCTTGTCTACTGAGGCTTTCTATAACAATCCATCCGAAATAAAGGCTGGTTTGGTAGCTTGTTACGAACCTTTGCAGTCGATTTATGAACGAAATGAACTTCCTCAATACCTGGAAATGATATCAGATGATGGACGGCATGTATTGTGGCAAAGTAATGATTACCTGTTTATGAAAACTACGGGTAATTCCAGGTATAGCTTGTGGAGGGATCATTACAAGATAATTGTCAATGCCAATAACATCATAGATATTATTAATAATTATGAGCCCCTGAATGCTTCAGAGAGTACTTTGCTCAACGCCTATCGTGGGGAGGCAAGTTTTCTTCGCGCATTGGCTTATTTTAATCTGGTAAGGATTTATGGGGATGTTCCCAAATTAGTGGAGCGTCTCAATGATCCCACCAATGCTATTGGTATTGGAAGGACTTCCGTTAATGAGATTTACAATTCCGTAATTATTCCTGACTTGGAATTGGCCGTGGCCAATTGTTTTAAAAAGAGTGATCCAGATCTTCAAGGGGAAGAAGCAAGAGCCAGCAAAGGGGCGGCTTTGACAATACTCGGAAAAGTTTATTTAACATTGGGAGATCATGCAAAAGCTGCTGAAACCCTTAAAAGTTTGATAGTGGACAAAGAAGCAGGAAATTATTCCTTATTGACGGATTTTTCCCAAATTCATGCGGCAGAAAATAAATTCAACGATGAATCCATTTTTGAAGTGAATTATAATGTAGCTGCAGGGCAGCCTAACTTCCTCTTCAAATGGATGACCAATGAAAATGGCTACCGCTATGGTATCGCCACAGGGGGCGGTCCGATTGTCATGTTCAACTTTATTGAAGAATTTGTTGCTGACGATGATTGGATCAGTAACCCGGATTGGGCCCGGTATAATGCCACCCTAGATTCGGGAAAATTGCCCGGAGGAAGTCCTGAACTTCAACCTTGGCCCAAGAAATTTACGCCTGAAAAAAGCACTTTGGCCCAATATGATATCACTGGTACGGACAACAATTATATGGTCACCCGGTATGCTGATGCCTTGTTGATGTATGCCGAAGCCTTGCATGGGATGAACCAATCTAGTGAGGCGGTTACCTATATCAATATGGTAAGGGAAAGAGCGGGTCTTAACGGAATCACTCCTGACCAATTGGATCTGGAACGAATACTCCACGAAAGGCGGTTGGAATTGGCTTTTGAAGGCCACCGTTTTCTGGATTTGGTAAGAACAGGCAAAGCCATAGAAAAAATCACCTGGGCTTTGACGACTCCAATCGGCTATGATGACCGGATTTTTACTACCGAAACCATTGAGGAATATCAGTTATTTCTGCCTATACCTGTAGGGGAAATTGAAAAAGATCCCTCTTTGACCCAAAATCCAGGATATTAGTGGATGATTTTATTAACAAATAAAATATTTATGGCCTGTTAGGTATCCGGATTTGGCCATTGAAAAAAAAATTAAAAAAATGAAAAAGATAAAAAATTCTTTATTGTTAGGGTTAATCACCCCCTTTATCTTCTTATCCTGTCTGGGGGAGGACATAGTCCCAATTCCTACAGTAAACGATGTGAAGATGTATATGTTGGACATAGAGGGAAATGATTCACTTATTTCCCAACCTACCGCCAATCAACCCATGAAATTTGTGGTTGAAACAGAAGCTGATATTGCTACGGTTTGGCCCGGGGGTGAAAGAAGGATTCTTAAAAAGCAGAATTCAGAAACGGATTCTATAGATATGTTCGGCAATCCGGTATTAATTGTCAGCGATTATTATTCTGATTATGGACTGGTCAAGGCCAGGGGATTCAAAACATCTCTTGGGGAAACAGGCTGGCATACTTCCTATACTTATGAAACAGCTGGTGAGTTTGACCTTACCATTGTAGCGACCAATCACGGCTATAAAGGTCCGGATTATAAGCAGATCATTCATGATGCTGGCAAGGTTACTGTAGTTGGCCCAGAAGCCAATTAGGCTTAAATCAATAATTACAAAAACAAAAGCATCTGCCTCCAAAAAATTGGAGGCAGATGCTTTTTTTGTTTTACCATTCTTGTATATTGGATGTTTATTGTATTAAAAATTCAAATCATGTTTTCAAAAAAATTCCTTTTAAAGCAATTTCTCCTTTCGGTTTATTTGATTACAGCTTTTTCCGCCGGAATCCTACCCGCTCAGACTGTACCGTCCGCTGATAATCTGTGGGAGGAACAGGATCCATGGGAGGGTGTGCCTGATTATTACCAAAATTGGAATTTTCCGGATTTTCAATTTCCAGGGAATGTGGACCAGTGGAAGGAAGAACGGATTCAGGTCAGGGAAACTCTCAGGGAGCTGTTAGGGGAAATTCCCCCACGACCAGAGAATTTGCAGGTGGAGATTGTTTTTAAAGAGGAGAGGAATGGATACACGTTTGAAAAGTTTGTCATTGACAATGGGATCGACTCTAAAGTGCCTGGATACCTGGCTATTCCCACCCACGAAAAAGGCAAAGTGCCGGTGGTAGTAGGATTACATGGCCATGGCAGCAGCAAAGACAATATTTTTGGCTCGGATTCCGGTACTGCTCAGGATGTAATGGCCCTTTTGGTTTCTCATGGGTATGCCGTAATGGCCATTGACAGTTATTTTAATGGAGAAAGAAAAGGGACAGGACCGGCAGGAAAAAAAGAAATGCAGCAAAGAGCTGACCAGGAAAATTCCCTGTTTAAAGCTAACCTATGGTTTGGCAGATCCCTTTGGGGCATGCAACTCCGGGACGAGCAAATTGCGCTGGACTATTTAATGACCCGTCCTGAAATCGATGCGGAAAAAATAGGGGTGGAAGGCATGAGCATGGGAAGCACACGTGCCTGGTGGCTGGCCGCTTTGGATGAAAGGGTAAAAACAGTGGTAGGGATTGCTTGTTTTACCCGATATAAAGAACTGATTGAACAAAGGGCACTCAGCGCCCATGGCATTTATTATTTTGTTCCGGGCCTGCTCAATCATTTTGATACCGAGGCCATTATGGGATTAATAGCCCCCAGGCCCTTCCTTGCCTTAACAGGGGACAGTGATGCAGGCTCCCCCATTAGCGGAATGAGGGTATTGGAAGAAAAGCTCACCATAGTTTATTCCCTATATGGAAGAAAGGACCATTTCAAAAGCATTATCTACCCCAATACTGGCCATGTTTTTACGGACGATATGAAATTGGAAATGTTATATTGGTTTGATCAGCATCTCAAATAAAGTAAAGCCTCAAAGGCGCTAATGGCAATCCCTAACTACATATATTAGTCGGAAGACATTAAAAAATTTAACCACATTTGTCGCAGCCACAGCCGTTTTTGGTTTTAGCAGGTTTTCTTACCCAGGATTTATAAATCCATCTCCCTACCACAAGGAGGAGTAATGCAATTACAATGATTTCTTGCCACATATTAGGAAAATATTTGATAGGTTAGCAAAGCGCCTAGATAAGCAACAATTGTCATGCCTATGGTCTGCAATATAGGCCACTTCCAGCTTTTTGTTTCCCGATAGACTACGGCTAATGTGCTCATGCACTGCATGGCAAAAGCATAAAAAACCATTAAAGAAAATCCCGTGGCGCGATTGAAGACTTTTTCCCCGGTATCCGAATGGGTTTGCATTTCCAGTTTTTCCCGGATGGTCAGTTCATTTTCCAAATCACCGCCTATGCTGTAAATGGTGGCAATGGTGGCGACAAATACCTCCCTGGCTGCAAAAGAGGTCAGTAGGGCAATTCCGATTTTCCAATCATAGCCCAAAGGCCGAATGGCAGGTTCTATACTTTTCCCCAAAATTCCTATATAGGAAGCCTCTAATTTTTTTGAAGCAAACAATTCTTCAATTTCCTGTGTCCCCCCATATTGGGTTGCTTCTTCCATTTGTTCAATTTTTTCCTGTTCCAATGCTTCCATTTTTCCGGAGGGGCCATAGCTTGCCAGCACCCAAAGCACAATGGATATGGAAAGAATCACTTTTCCAGCCTCCAATACAAATATTTTTGACTTATTGAACATGGTTAATAGCACCGTTTTCAGACGGGGCATTCTGTAAATCGGCAGATCGGTCATCAGGAAACTTTGCTCTTTGGTTTTAAGAATTTGCTTCAGTACCCAGGCACCCAATAAAGTAAAGACAGTACCTAACAGATACATGAACAATAAAGCCATTGCCTGTAAATTGAAAAGAAAATAAGACTCCGATGGAACGGTAAGTCCTATAAGAATGATATAAACCGGAAGACGGGCGGAACAACTCATCCAAGGGGTCACCAGGATAGTAATCAGTCTTTCTTTGGAATTGCTGATATTCCGTGCAGCCATAATCCCCGGAATGGCACATGCCATCCCTGAGATCAAAGGGACCACGCTTTTTCCATGAAGTCCAAAGGGGCGCATCACCCTGTCCATTAAAAACACAACCCGGGAGAAATACCCGGTATCCTCCAAAAAAGCCAAAAAACCAAATAAAATGGCTATTTGGGGAATAAAAATGACGACACCCCCTATCCCAGGGATGATACCTTCAGCCAACAGGTCAGTTAATACTCCTGATGGAAGCGTTTGATAAATCCAGGCAGCCAAAAAAGAAATCCCCTCATCAATCAGGTTCATGGGATATTCGGACCATGCAAATATGGCCTGAAAAACCAAAAGCATGATGCCTCCAAAAATGAGGTAACCCAATACCGGATGAAGGAGAAAACCATCTAATATGTGTTTGGTTTTTTTATTGCCGGATTGGGATTTGGAAACTGATTTGTCCAAAACCTCCTGGATCTGTAGGTAACGTTGCTCTGTTTCATCTAACTGTTGGGAAAAGGAATCAAAGCCATATTCCCTGGATTTGACCTGAAGCCATTCTCTTTGTTCCTTGGAATAGAAATCATCCAATATCCCGAAAATCAACAATTGAAATGCCTGGTAATGGTTTTCCAATTGAAAATGATCCACCACTTTATCCAGTAATTTTTTATGGGAAAAATTTGAAAAATCCCGAAAAGGTTTAGGTGCTTGGAAATTTTCATTTACCATTAAATCACGGATGGCCTCCATCCCTTCGTTATTTCGGGCATCCGTAAGAATAATGGGCACGCCAAGAGATTTGTACAGCTCAAAGCTTTTGATTTCGATTCCTTTTTTTGCAGCCAAATCATTCATGTTGACCACGAATGCCATAGGGATTCCCAAATCCATTACCTGGGTACCCAGGAGCAGGCTCCTTTCCAAATTGCAGGCATCCAATATCACCAAAACAAAATCAGGTTTTTCACTTTCCGGTCCGTTTAAAACCCTATGGGCTATGATTTCATCTTCGGAACGGGGAAATAGGGAGTAGGTCCCCGGTAAATCGATCAGCTCATATTGTCTTTCTCCCTCATGGATATGGCCAACCATTTTGTCAACGGTAACCCCTGGGTAATTACTGATTTTCTGATGCAGGCCTGTTAAATGATTGAAAATACTGGATTTACCTACGTTGGGATTGCCAATAATGGCTATGGTTTTTGTGGCTTTTTTTCTTGCTATTTCCATTTAGCTGAGTGCCTTCAGGTTGATCAGTTCCGCTTCCTCCTCCCTTAAGGCAATGAAATGGTCATCCACCAGTAAGGCTAATGGCCCTCTTAATGGCGCTTTTTTGAACAACTGTATGGATTTTCCGGGCAATACGCCCATTTCCAGTAAACGGACTATATAAGGAGAGGATGATATGCTTTCGATGATCCGAACCTCTCTGTCTTTTAATTGCGCTGCCGTCATGGGATTTTAAATTATGGACAATTCAATTTTCATTTGAAGAAGCAATTTTAACACAATTTTATTAGAAAAAAGAGGATTTTGTGCTTTTATTTAGATTGATTACAGATAATTAACAGGAAGCCAGGTCAAACGTATATTTACCTTGCAAAACACCATAAAATTTCCTAATTTAAATCCATGGTGAAATACAAGAAAAAATGATAGTCCTGTTGATAGTAATGATATGCCTCACCATTTTCCAAAGTGATGCTTATGAAGAGGAGAGAATGCAAATGGTAGAGGAACAAATTGAAGCACGGGGGGTCAATCATTCAGGTGTTTTGGCAGCTATGCGCAAAGTTCCAAGGCATCTTCTGGTTCCTGACCTACAAAAACCCAATGCCTACGAGGACAGGCCATTGTCCATCGGAAATGGGCAAACCATCTCCCAACCTTATATTGTTGCATTGATGACCAGTCTTATCGAACCTAAAGAAGGCATGAAAGTACTTGAAATTGGAACAGGGTCAGGATATCAGGCAGCAGTATTGGCAGAAATAGTTCAAGAAGTATACACAATTGAAATTGTTGCACCATTGGCGGAGAAGGCCAAAGAGGACCTGGAAAATCTGGGCTACCAAAACATTTATGTTAAGATAGGCGATGGTTACCAGGGTTGGCCAGAAAACGGTCCTTATGATGCCATATTGGTTACGGCAGCGGCAGAGCAAGCCCCCCAGCCACTAATTGACCAGCTCAAGGAAGGGGGCAGGATGATTATTCCTATAGGCCCGGAAGGCGAAACCCAGGATTTGGTCAAAATAGAAAAAACAAAAGGGAAAGTAAAAACCACCCATCTAGGTGCCGTCAGGTTTGTTCCTTTTACGAGGGGAAACCAATAGGATTCACGCATTGGAAACCATTTCATTTCCACCCCACAAGATATTTATGAATTACCTTAAATCCGCAAACCTTCCAGGTTTTGTTGATAATCAGCTAGTTGTTCAAATTAAACGGGTGAAACCTGGAAGGTTTTTCTTAAACCTGTTTTCAGGATCAATACTGGGTCGATATTAATCCATGGGTAATCCTACTTTTATGGATTTTTGAAAGCACTGAAGTATATTTGAGAAAAAATTTGATCATGGATGCTGAACTGATGAAAATTAATGAGGAGCTTTCTGATTTAGAACAAAAAATGCTCCGGGAAACCGAGAAAAAAGCCATGCTTGTTCACCAAATTCATGGTAATCATCAGGAAGCGGCCAAAAACCTGATTAAATACCTGGTTCTGAGGAGTAAAGACCGAAGACAATTACAGGAAAGGTTACATATCCATGGGCTCTCCTCCATGACAAGCTCGGAAGGCCATATTCACAGGCAGGTACAGGCTGTGCGGGAAAGGCTTGGTCATTCCTATCCCCTTGATGAATTGTCTTCCAATTCTTTTGACACCAGTAAATTGAAATTGGAAGAAAACTGTATTGGCCTGTTTGGCCCCCGGACAACCGCAAATTGTCCTTCCATTATGGTCACCTTTGATACCGATTTTGCCAGCAATTACCAACTGGTAGAAGATTTACTGAAAAATGGAATGAATGTAGCGCGTATCAACTGTGCGCATCATGATGAAAGCATTTGGTCGGAAATGGTACAGCAAATAAAAAAAGCTTCCAATTCTACCGGATTCGATTGTAAAATCTACATGGATCTTGCCGGTCCGAAAATCAGGACAAAATTACTGGGAAAGGGAATTAAAAAGGGAAGCGTCAAAGTCAAGCCTGGCCAATTGATTTGGTTGGCGGAGGCTCGTGAGGATGAGAATGATAAGGAAATCATTATCAGTCCCACAGAGCCGGGCATCATCAAACAGATAAAAATTGGGGATCGGGTTTTTATTGATGACGGAATGATCAGATGCACCGTAGAATGTCAGGATTCCAAAAAGGTTGGAATTCGAATTGATAAGGTTTTTTCCAAAAAGAGAAAGATAAAAGCGGAAAAGGGAATAAATTTTCCTGACTCCGACATGGATATTCCTTCCCTGACTGATTTTGATATCAACTGTTTACCCTTTGTCTGCAAAAATGCCGATATGGTAGGTTTTTCATTTGTGAAGAAACCTTCGGATATCAACGATTTACGGGAAAAATTTGAAAAGCTCGATTGCGTCAACCTGCCCATCATATTAAAAATTGAAACCCCTGAATCAGTGGAAAATTTCCCGGCGCTATTAATGGAGGGCATGAAGGGACCCCATATGGGCGTGATGATTGCCAGAGGGGATCTTGCCGTGGAAATAGGTTTTGAAAGGATGGGGGAAATTCAGGAGGAAATTCTCTGGATTTGTGAAGCCGCCCATGTCCCTGTCATTTGGGCCACCCAGGTTTTGGAAAACCTTCAAAAATCCGGGATGCCTACCCGGGCTGAGATAACAGATGCGGGCCTTGCCTCCCAGGCAGAATGCATTATGATCAATAAGGGGAAGCATACCATAGAGGTGATGAAAAGTCTCAAGGATATCATTCATAGGGCCGCTTCCCATCGCATCAAAAAAAGATTCACCTTCCGTCCTTTATCAATTGCTTCCGATTTTCTGGATACTCCAATTGGTTGAAGACGGGCGATGCCTACCTGGGATGGTTATTTTAGAAGTATAAATCACATCTTCCCCAAAAAGGGTATTATATAATCCGGTTCGCAGGTGATACCTGCCCGTCATCATCCCTGCCCTGGTGGGTGAACAGACAGGGGCGGGGAGTAATAATGGGAAAAATTCACACTTTCCTTTGAAAATTGATCCATAAAGGGAAGCTAATGTTATTATGGCCGGTACTAATAAGATTTTTCAGCTTGGGGGATTTATTCCATCACCGGGTAATAAATAGCTGATTAAACTTTTTTGAGGACACTCATAATTTTTTGAAAAAGTAAGCAAAGCAGCTACAAAAAAGGGGGGCATAGACTAGGCGTTTCTTATCATTTCTGCTTCTTTATCGCCTGGGTATATGCCAGGGAATAACATTGGAGAATAAGTTACTGGATATTTTACATAGTATACCATTTTAATTCCCTCTTTAACAGCTTCGATTAAATCCATTTCTATGAGTTTGTCGGTCAGTAATTTCAATGTTTTATCCGAAATGTTTGTTATTCTCATGGCTTCACTTTTAGTGATTTTTCCTTTTAAGAATACATCAGATAATATGTACTTTGCTTCGAGCTTAAGCTTATTTTTAATCACCATTAACTCTGTAAAACTTTCAATTCTACTCAGCATATTATTAATATCAAGTATTCGATACATATAATCAATTTGATCTATTGCCGTTGAAAGGAAAAATTCACAAAATTCTATAAGCATTTTATTCGAAAGGTTACCTCTTCCATCATAATCATTATATCGTTGAAGGTCTGCATTAGCTAATTTAGATTTATAATCAGTGCTCTGCCTTGCTAACCCTCTGGAAATAGACCATAAGCCTGAAGAGTCAAGTCCATTATACATAAAACAAGCATCTGAGAATAATCGTACAACTCGCCCATTACCATCTAAAAATGGATGTATCCAAGCAAGTCTATGATGAGAAGAAGCGATTGCTATAATTTGCCTAATTTTTGATTTGTTCTGTGGGGCTTTGGGATGATAAAATTCCTCAAACCGATCCATAAAAAGATTTAAATTTTTTGAAAATGGGCCAATATGTCGTCCCACTTCAACCTCGTCTACTCTAAGTTCTCCTGGAATAACATGTTTTCTTTTTCCTTCCTTACTTGTGACTTCTTTAAAATCTTCAGGAAGATGATCATAGAATCGTTTGTGAATGCTTTTTATGTATGCTGTTGAAGTTGGAATTAAAGATGAATCTCCGGGTTTAATTTCAACATAAATTTCTTGGTGAAGTTTAATATGAGCATGAGCCTCCTTCTGTAAGTCTCTTTTAGTCTTGTCTTCAGAGAAATTGTTTTTAAGGGCTTTTGCTATATCTATAGGGTGCGTATCATGCCCCTCTATTAAGTTAGAGTAATAACTATTCATTGGGCGAAGAAAGTTCGCTAGCGCTTTTCTAGTTATCGGATTCATGGTTCCAGATAAGCGTGCAGACTTACTAATTAACTCTGTAGCTAATTCTTCTAATTTACCAGTGTCATCACTTGGGAATAGAGGCTCCATGGTATCTGGAGTCATATAAAACTGCATATTCTCATCCATGAAAACAAATGTACAAAAAACAGAGATACTTCGGTAGTAATTCCGGTGGATGTTCCGATGGTTTTCCGGTTGTTATTCCGGAAGTTGACCTGGTGGTTTATCAGGGGTTTTTTCGGTGGATATTCCATTTAGATCCTCCAATGCATGTTTCGATGGTTGTCTCGGCTGTTATTGCGGTTACTATTCCGGTTACTATTCCGGTGATTATTCCGGTAGTTATTCCGGTGGTTATTCTTTTGGATACAATACAACAGTATAAAATATTTAATTGCTGACATCCGACTAAATTTGAAATTAGGGAATTTTGGCTGATTTTGTTGAAACTAAGGCACTCTTTCTGGTTTTCGGAAAAGACTCCCCGTATTTTTTCGAAGATTTCTAATTGAATTATTTCAAGGTCCCGACCATCCATACCCAAACCTTCCCTATTTTTATATCAGAGAGATCCGACCCTATATTTACGGCCGACATCTGTACTTAATACAGTTGGATAATTGTAGTGTCCATGTAAGTCATCCAGACTAAAAAATTTTCTAATTTTAAGTTAAAATTATTCATAGTGAGTCAGCTTGTTGTGCCTAAGGAAATGTCAGACCCAAATCGCTGTCAACCCATACCTCTAAAAACCAATTTCAATATATCTGAAAAATAATATTTCACCAACGGCCTTCAAACCTACCCTCCTAAGGAATTTAACCATCAGTGTCAATTTTTGATTTTCAACAATTCCTTCACGACTTTGATGATCATAAACTGAATGGCTTTGGTAGGACTCCCCCTTCTGAGTAATTGATGCCCGCATAATTTTAAAATTTTAATAAATCCCAGCCCTTCACATAAAAACCCGCCAATTAATATTAAGATAGGACTTTGGGATTTGAAAATCCAAGCACATTTGCTGTTTCCATTCCCAAGTCTTCCATTAAATCAATTTTTGTGTATCTTGACTATAAATTAGCAGGAGGGAAAATAATATTGGCTATGGAACAGGGATGGGGCCAATAATTGATCTTCATGCTAAAATAGCATTTCATGAATGATTTTCAATAATTAGTTTTATAGCAACTGACGCATGTACGAAAATGAGTGAGAACCAGTAAAGTGAAACAGCCATTCCAATGAATTCTGATAAAATACAGCAGTTTTTAGAGAATTACATTACAGAATATTCCAGTTTCCTGGGAGCTATTCAGGGGCTTATATTGGCTGTCATTGTGTTATTTTATCCGGAACGCTATAAAGTCTCCAACAGGCTGTTGAGTATCTTTTTATTGTTTTTTGCCCATTTATTAATCGCTACAAGGATCACAGAGGCGGTGAGTTCGGATTTGATTTTTCTAATTTATGGCTTTAGGTTTTTTGCAAATATTGCCTTACTGTTTTTTATAAAGAGCCTTTATCAAAATATAGAATGGAAAAAACAAGGAGGTCATCTGCTTGTAATTTTACTGGATACCCTGGTCATCTATAATCGGGTATCCGGTTCCCCATTTTTTTTGGAGGGAATTCAATTGGAAGTTTTCACCGTTGCATGGTATTTCCTGATATCCTTCTTTTATCTTTTTTTGGTGATCAGGGCTTATCAGGAATACCGTCAGAAAGTTTATAGAAATTTCTCGTCACTTAACAACATAGGTTTGAAATTTGTATACCAGATCATCCTATTCATTGCTTTGCTGATCTTGATTGATTTGGTATATGCCTTCGTATATTTTGGTTTTTCAGGTCGTACAAGTACTTACCACCGGGTAATAAAAACCCTTGTCTCTACAGTCTTTATGTATTTTATTGCCATAAAGGGGAAATTGACCCCTCAAATCTATCAGTTACAAAAAATTGTTGAAGTATCGGATGCTTCAGAAGGCAGTCCTGTGGGAGATAACACCCGAGACGGAACGAGCGATGAAATACAATCGGTGGCTAAAAGAGTAGTATTCTTGATGGAAAAGGATAAATTTTTTAAAGGAGAAAATGTAAGTATAAAAGATGTAGCGGAAAACATTGATGAAAGACCCTATATCGTTTCACAGGCGATCAATAGCTGTCTTGGAAAGAATTTTTTTGATCTTATCAATAACTATCGGGTAGAAGAAGCCAAAATATTGATGCATGAGGGTAGGTTAAGTCACCTGTCCTTATTGGGAATTGCCTTCGAAGCAGGTTTTACTTCTAAAACCGCATTTAATACTGCTTTCAAAAAGCACACCGGCCTGACCCCCAGCCAATATAAAAAGAGTCAGGCATTTCAAATTCAAGTGGATTCCTGAATTTAATCCCAAAATCTTCAAAGAATAAGACCCACTTTTCAAACCCGAACAATTCCTAAGATTGACGCTGTAAATTTGAGGCATGATTAAATACAGACCAACTATTTCCGTCAAAATTGAAATCAGGTATAAATTTTACTTTCTGATTATCCTTGGACTACTGAAAACTTTTGTTTTTGAATTATTCCCACATTATTCCTGGAAAATAGTTATGGTAATGGATGAAAAACTGTCCATCCAAATCGGATCCCACTTCCGGGTTTCTAGTCTGGATTTTTAAAAATAGCCATTGAATTGGTAAGAAATGAATTTAGCCGAATAACTCAATTACTAATGCACATAACCCATTTACCTATGAAAAATTTTTCGATGATTTTTTTCCTCCTGGCTTGGAACAGTAACCTTAGCTACGGCAGTTCTAAGGATTCACTGTCCGTACAATTCGAGAGCGCTGATACTTTATTAAAGGGAAAACTGATTCTGCCAAAAACAGTGAACAGCAAGGTGCCTGCCATCATCTTTTTGGTAGGCTCGGGTGGCAACAGTTCCTATGCTACTGATTATAAGCGTTTTCTGGAATTCTTTTTACAAAAACCTTTTGAGCACGAGGAAACAGCATTTTTGTTTTTTGATAAACGTGGGGTAGGAGCTTCCGGAGGGGTCTGGTACAAAACTGATTTTGAGCTGCGGGCAAAGGATGCCTTAAATGCCGCAAAATTTTTAAGGACAATTCCTGAAATAAACCAAGAAAAAATTTATGTAGTTGGGCATAGTCAGGGAGGATGGATTGTACAAATCTGTTTATCTGAATATCCTGATTATTTTGCGGGTGGAATCAGCATGGCCGGACCAACATTTGATGTTAAAACGCAATTGGTCAACGATTATCAAAGCAGTTTCATTTGTAATGCAGCCATGGAACCGGGCAGTGCTTTAAGAAAAGCCAAACGCAGGGTAAACAGGGACCTTACAGTGATTTCTGTTTTACCATTGCAACAAAACTGGAAACAACTGAAGAAAATTCGGAAATTTGACCCAAAGGAATATCTGCTGAACCTCAAAAAACCTTTGTTGCTGCTATTTGCTGAAAATGACAGGTTGGTAAACCCGGAATGGAGTCTAAAAGAATTGGATAATCTTTATCCCAAGGGGCTTCCTAACGTTTTCACAACCTATGTGGCAAAGGGTGAAAACCACAATTTCCAAATTTCTCCGATTTGCTATAAAGGAGCATGGAGCGATCTGAAATTTTCGGAAAAGACAAGAGATAAAATGAAAGATTGGTTGACCAATGAATTTCAATCTCTTAGGGAACCATTTGATTAAGCCTCGATCCGCTAACAGTCCTGACATTCCATGCATTAGGCATGTTTTATTTAATTGTATAATTTTTTTAAAATGCCGGTAAATTTGGTACCTGTTTTAAGTTAGTGGGTTTATCGCTTTTTATAAATTAACCTTCAAACCCAGCTGTTAAACCTTTAATTCTATGTACGTTTGGTCCTGACTTGTGTCAGGAAAAAAAACATCATTTTTTGGGCCAAAGCGCTTTAAAAAACAGAATCCAAAAGCCCCCCTAATCCCCCCTTTAGGGTAATGGCGCTAACTTAGCGTTTTTATTTATATTTTCGATATGCCCCCTGCT
>JBBDSA010000082.1:0-71034 GCA_040905165.1 Cyclobacteriaceae bacterium
CAAATTTAAATCGTCATCCCGATTTCTGCGTTTTTTAAAATGTTAGTTCTACCGAGGACGTAACCACCGTCATTGCGAGACCTAACATGGATAAAAAGTCCTTGTGGAAGATGGCAGGATAGCATTTTAGGTTTTGGTAATTGCTTCCTCCAGGTTATAAATGGCCACAATCACTTGCATCAATGAAGCGGTAACAATTTCAGATTTTCCCTCTTCTACAGGATATTCACCCACATGGATGGCTTTTTTAGCCAGGTCGGGATTTTTGTTGAATCTCTGGAATTCCTCCTGGTAATAATTTTCCATCAGTACTTTTTCCTCTTCTTTAGGCATTCTCCCAAGTATTCTGACAAAAGCTTCCTCAATAGCCTCTTCAGGCCTATTCAGAATTTGGCCAAGATTGCTGGCCATGACCCTTGAGGCTTCCAGCACCAAAGGATCATTCATCATCACCAAGGCCTGTAAAGGTGTATTTGTCCGGCCACGGCTGACCATACACATATCTCTGTTACTGCCATCAAAAATCAAAAGTCCGGGGGGCGGCAGGGTCAATTTAATAAAAGTATACATGCCTCTCCGGTATAATTTATCTCCCCGGTCTTCCCGATATACATTCAGCTCCCCCCTTCCAGAGCTCGAAGCCTCCCATAATCCTTTTGGTTGATAAGGCTTTACGCTGGGTCCTCCGATTTCAGGCACCAATAATCCGCTACTGGCCAACACCAAATCCCTGATAAGTTCTGCATGGAGCCGAAGTCTGGGATACCTGGAGAGAAAAACATTTTCCGGATCCAATTCCAATTGTTCCTTACTGACAGTAGCGGATTGCCTGTAGGTAGCGGAGCTTACAATCAACTTGATCAGGCGCTTGATGTCCCAGCCATTTTCCCTGAAATCCACTGCCAACCAATCCAATAAGTCGGGGTGAGTCGGCAATTTCCCCTGCATTCCAAAATCCGCGGAACTGGGCACCAGCCCTGTACCGAAAATTTCCTGCCAGATCAGGTTGACAAATACCCTTGAAGTAAGCGGATGTTCTTCAGACAATGCCCACTTGGCCAAACCCAGCCGGTTTTTGGGATATTGATCATCAAAAGACAAGATGGCTTTTGGGGTATTGGGAGTCACCTTTGTATCGCTAGGGGCATCATACAAGCCCCGTTCCAAAACATAGGTATCTCTTAGGGTGTCCTGTAATTCTGCCATGACAGAAACCGCCACGGCAGTGGTGTCTTTGT
This sequence comes from Cyclobacteriaceae bacterium, assembly GCA_040905165.1. Taxonomy (GTDB): domain Bacteria; phylum Bacteroidota; class Bacteroidia; order Cytophagales; family Cyclobacteriaceae; genus Cyclobacterium. The sequence continues at coordinate 1,239 of JBBDSA010000082.1, forward strand.
GGTTGACGAAATCCAAAATTCCCTCCACATCTTCTTTCTCTACATACATGATGGGGGTCTTTGCCCTAACCGGCGACCCGGCACCTCCTTCAAAACCTTTTTCCGGTGTATTATTAAAAAAGGCAAAAAGACTATAATAATCCTCCTGTGAAACTGGATCATATTTGTGGTCATGACACTGGGCACATTCCACCGTCATTCCCAATATGGTCTTGCTAAATGTGTTGGTTTTGTCCAAAACATATTCTATCCGGTATTCTTCATCAATTACCCCTTCTTCCTCGGTATATTTATGGTTTCTGTTAAAGCCAGTGGCCAATATTTGTTCCTTATTGGGATTGGGAAGTAGGTCACCGGCAAGCTGCCAGGTGATAAACCGGTCATAGGGCATGTTTTGATTAAATGCATGAATTACCCAATCCCTGTATGGCCACTGGGTACGGATATTATCATTTTGGTACCCGAATGAGTCTGCATACCGGGAAATATCCAACCACAACAGGGCCATTTTTTCCCCATACCCAGGTTGAGCCAAATAGTAATCCACCATTTTTTCCAATGCCTTGGGTGACTCGTCTTTTAAGAAACTCCGGATTTCTTCCGAGGAAGGCGGTAATCCGGTAATATCCAAACTTACTCTTTTTAAAAGATAGGTTTTTTCCGCTTCCGCATTGGGTGTAAGCCCATTTTCTTTGATGCCTTTGTAGATGAACCGGTCGATTTCAATTCTGGACCAATCGTCATTCGGATCAACTGGTGGGGTTTTCTTTGTGGGTGGAACAAAGGCCCAGTGGGGTTCATAAACAGCGCCTTGTTTTATCCATTTTTTTATGGTGGCTTTTTCCGTTTCCGTGAGCTCCAGATTCGAAGAGGATGGGGGCATCTTTTCTTCTTCCTCTGTAGAAAAAATCTTTTCCACTACAACGGATTCATTGGGTTTTCCGGGAACAATTGCATGAAATTCGGGCCTTTCCTTTAAAGCGGCATAAGCCCCTTCCTCTAAATCCAAACGCAATCCCGCCTCCCTTTTATTGGCATCAGGGCCATGACAGGCAAAACAATTGTCTGATAAAATGGGCCGGATATGAAAATTATAACTGACCATATCCGGCACCTTTTCACTGGAACTTTCCTCTTTGCAACCCACCGCCATCATACCAAAGGCAAGAATAAAAGCCATTTTGGATGCAGGATAGTGGCCAATTAATTTCAATAAATCAGAAATTCGATCATTGTTTTTAACTTTGAAAGGATTTCGGGGTATGGCTAATAAAAACGAAGTTTTACGAAGAAACATGAGCATTCTATTTGGGCAAAGCATATTTAAAATTAAGACTTATTCGCAGCATTATCAATATCCCGCCTTATTAATTTGAATGCCGGACAAATAGATGGCTAAATGGAGGATTGGAATTTCAGAAATCGTTTTTTGGAACAGATGCCGATCCATTGATGCAATTATTTCTCTCCCAAAATTTCATACTGCCACCTTTCATTTGAAGCCACTATATGTTCCTTATCCACAATTTCTTCTGCTTTTTCAATGATTTCGGGATGAATTTCTGCCACATTATTCATCTCTTTTGGATCGGTTTCCAGGTCATAAAGTTCCCAGGTACGGTTCCCGTCATGCATGTTTTTCCTGAGTGCTTTCCATTGGCCCATTCTAACGGCCATTTGTCCACCGTAGGCCGGAAATTCCCAATATAGATATTCATGTGCAGCCTGGTCTTCACCCAAAAGTGAAGGTAAAAAACTGATGCCATCTGATTCAAAGGGCTCATTTACGCCGGCAATATCCGCCAATGTAGGCATGACATCGTAAAATACAGAAACATGGTCATTAACTGAATTGGGTTTGATTTCGGCTGGCCAATGGGCAATCATGGGCACCCGGATCCCTCCCTCATGAAGGTACCCTTTTCCATAACCTTGTTCACTTCTGAAGGGCCCTGCACTTTCAAACCATGGGGAGAAGGTTCCTCCATTGAAGGTGGGGCCGTTATCACTGGTGAAAATGATTAGGGAATTTTCATAAATTTCCTTTTCTTTTAATTGATTGACCAGTTGTCCCACCTGTTCATCCAGATAACTGACCATGGCCGCATAAGTGGCCTTGGGATAGCGGGCAGGAAAATAGGAACGATCCCCCAGGTAAGGCTCCTCGTCTCCAAATTTTTCCACATAATGGTCCACCCATCGCTGTGGCGCCTGCAAAGGAGCATGGGGAATCGGTGTGGCCCAATAAAGAAAAAAGGGTTCTTCGGCATGGGAATCCACAAAATCCGTGATCCGGTCAAACATCAGGTCGGGGGCATAATCAGTCAATTGATAGGATTGGTAGCTATCTCTTTCATAAGGGTCTGCCCCTTCCGCAAGTTTGGTATTGGGGGGAACGGTATCGTTATTTAGAATCACCCTTCTGTCATTTTCCCAAAGATGGTTGGGGAATAAGGTGTGCGCCTGACGCTGACAATTATAACCGAAAAAATAATCAAATCCCTGTTGGTTAGGTACCCCTTCGGTATGGGGTGCTCCCAATCCCCATTTTCCTACAATGGCCGTTTTATAACCGGCCGACTGAAGCAGGGTTCCCAGGGTAACGGTCCCCGCCTTTATAGGCCGCTGACCTTCTAAAGTGGAGTCGGCCAGCATGGCCCGATAATTCCATACATCCCCTCTTTCTCCCCATTCATCATTTCCCCTGACCTGAGCATGTCCACTGTGTTTGCCAGTTAATAAAACTGCCCGCGCAGGAGCACAAACAGGAGATCCGGAATAATGTTGGGTAAACAACATGCCAGCTTTGGCCAGGGCATCGATATGGGGCGTTTCAATTTTGGTTTGACCATAACAACCCAATTCCCCATAACCCAGGTCATCTGCCAAAATGTAAATGATATTGGGAGGGTAATTGGTGACCTTTTCGCTTTGATCACAACTAAGGATTAAGCCCATGATCAAAAGGTGAAAAATAATAAATTTCGCAGGTTTCATCGAATACAATTTAATTGGGTACAACATGGCTATATAGGAAGGTAATCCAAAGGGATACTGAATTTAAATAAAAAGCCATATTAACGAAAATTACTGGTATCGCATCGTAAGCTCCTATTAAAATTATTCAATCTTTTTTGTCCATGATACCCTGAAGGAGGGTCGTCAAACTATCCACCAAAAGCGTTTCTTCTGCGTAAAGGTTATTTTGTTCCCCCAAGTCATTGGACAAATGATACAATTGTCCCTTTGTTTGAATCCCATATCCTTCTTTATGAAGATTATCACTGAAACCTCCGGACTTATCCGATAAAATCAGCTTCCATGTACCTTGTCGAATTCCAAACACACCGGTTAAGGAATGATGGACCAAAGGCCTCTCAGAAAGCCCTTGGGCTTCTTTTCCATAAAACAGCGGTAAAATATCGAAACTATCCCCGGCTTTACCGGCTGGAAGTGGGAAATTGATTAAACTGGATAGCGTAGCCATAAGGTCAATGGAACAAATGGTTTGGTCATTGGTAACACCCGCCTCAATTTTTCCAGGCCAATGGACGATAAACGGAACCCGGTGACCCGCTTCCCAAATATCTGCTTTAAACCCTCTGAGCGCTCCATTGGCAGCATGTCCGAAATGTTCAATCACCGATCCAATGGGCCCGGAAAATCCAGTTCCATCTCTGGCAGGAGAACCGTTATCACTTAAAAATATCACCAAAGTATTTTCGCTTATTTGTTTATTTTCCAATGCGGCCATTATCTTTCCCACTGCCCCATCCACTTCCATCACAAAATCCCCATAAAGTCCGGCCTCACTTTTATTTTTATATTCCGACGAGGGGGCAATGGGCGTATGAGGGGCGGTAAGGGAGAAATACAGAAAAAAGGGTTGATCCGGATTCTCTGTGGCCTTATGGATTACTTCCACAGCTTTTTCGGTGATCGTGGGTAAAACCTGATCCAGTTTCCATCCTTCTACCATTTTTCCGGGAATCCCGAACAGGGAATCCGGTTTATCCACCCTTGGAACTTCCAAAACCTTATCATTTTCTATAAAAGTATAAGGGGGGAAATTCGGCACATCATCGCCAAAATAATAATCAAAACCAAAATCGATAGGCCCTCCTGTGATGGCCTTTGAATAATCGATGTTTTCACCATTGGCTTCTTTGGCTGTTCTTCCATCCAATGTTGGCCAGTTCCATCCCAAATGCCACTTCCCAACCGCTGCTGTGGCATAACCATTTTCTTTTAGCATTTGAGGCAGGGTATATTCCCCATTCTCCATTAATGGAGGATCCCATTGCCACAAAACCGAGTTTTTTAAACGGGTCCGCCAAGCATACCGTCCAGTTAACAAACCATACCTTGTTGGAGTACATACAGAGGAGGAGGAATGGGCATCGGTAAAACGCATTCCCTGCCTGGCCAAACGATCCATGTGGACAGTTTTAATTTTTGAATTGGGCTGGTAACAGGATAAATCCCCGTAACCCAGATCATCTGCCAAAATGATAATGATATTGGGAGGCTTGTTTTCCCCATTTTCCTGCTGACAGGAAAAGACTCCGGTTGCCAATACAAGAAAGGAAAATAAAACAGCTTTTTTATACATATTCAATCCATTAGGTTGAAATCATTTTTTAATTAAACCTTTTATCCTTTTGGTCCAATCATTCGTTCATCCAGTACAGTTGTTTCCAGGTTTCCGGTCCGTCGTTCTTTTGTGGTGCTCCGGGGGTGCTCCTGCCTTTTTGAATATAAGCGGTAAGGAGGGATTTCATTTCCTGGACTTTATCAGGGTGGCTACCGATTAGGTTTTGCTCTTCTCCTGGATCCGTTTGCAGATTATATAGCTGCATGGTGGGCAACCCTTCCAATTCTTCAGGTGTTCTTGGGTAGCTCCAACCTCCTGATCCAGGGCATAGGATCAGTTTCCATTCCTCTTTTCTGATGGCAAAACTCCCGTCTATGGAATGATGAACCGTAGCTTCTCTCAAAGGAGTAGTTTCCATCTCACCGGTAAAAATGGGTAAAAAACTAAAGCTGTCTTCTCCAGCCTGATCGGGCAGTTCATAATTGACCAGATCTGCGAGCGTTGCCATTAAATCTGTTGTACAGATGGTCGTTGAAGTGGTTCTGGCTTTCTGTATTTTTTCAGGCCAATGAACAATAAAAGGAACCCGGTGTCCTCCTTCGTAGATGTCGGCCTTATGACCACGATAGATATAACTGGGGTCATGGTTTACCTTTTCGAGCTCAGGAAAGCTGGCTTTGGGAGAACAGCCATTATCGCTCACAAAAATAAGAATGGTGTTTTCGAGTTTTCCTTGATCTTCAAGGGCCTGCATCACCTGCCCTACTACATCATCTACCTGTAGCATAAAATCCCCATACATATTGGTATTGCTTTTTCCCATAAACTCCGTCGTGGGCAAAATCGGAGTATGAGGTGCAGGAAGGGCAAAATAAAGGAAAAACGGTTCATCGGTTTTGGAATGAGCATGGATATAGTCCACCGCCTTGCGAGTAAGGTGGGGCAATACCTGAACATGATCAAAATTACTCCCGGTTGGGCCTTCTCTCCAAAATCCCTTATCGTCAACATTGACAGTCACCCTATCCGGGACAGCGGTAATCTGGTTGTCCTCCACATATACATAGGGAGGCATATCCAAAGAACCACTGAAGCCATATGAATAAGTAAATCCCAGATCTTTGGGCCCATTTTTTATGGGCTTTGTGTAATCAATTTCAAAGTTATTGTTAAGGTTGTCGATACCTGGGGTATTTTCCTTAAATGCCCAATCCCACCCAAGATGCCATTTCCCAACAAAAGCGGTATGGTATCCTTTTTTCTGAAGTATCTTTCCCAGGGTAAGTCTATCATTGGGGATGAGGGCTTTGGAATAACCCCCCAATACACCGTTTTTTAAGGTGGATCGCCAATTGTACCTTCCGGTGATGATACCATACCGGGTAGGTGTACAAACTGCAGAACTGGTATGGGCATCGGAAAATTTCAATCCCCCATTGATCATTCGGTCTATATTGGGCGTAATAATTTTGGAATCGGGATTATAACCGGACACATCTCCAATCCCCAAATCATCGGCCAAGATGTATACGATATTGGGATAATCCGGTGATTTGGAGGCTTGCGCACGGATCTGAAAGGGGATAACCAATAAGACAATTAAAAATAAAGCTCGGAATTTTATGATTATAGGCATGGTTGAATATTATTTATTAATGGATTGTTATTTTTAGTTTTTCTGTCATTTCCCTGGCGATAGCAGGATATTGATTTTTTACATTGGTTGTTTCAGTCGGGTCAGTATCCAAATTAAACAAAGAATAAGGTTCTTTAAACGGCTCCCCTACAGGATGTTGTCTACCACCGGAACCATTTCCAAAAACCATTTTCCAGGGGCCATCACGAAGGGCAAAGGTTCCATTGATGGAATGATGTACCAGGGGAGGACGTTGAAAATTCGAATTCGGCTCTTTTAATAATGGTAGCAGACTATAACTATCTTCTCCTTCGTCTTCGGCCAAAGTGTGCCCTACCATCTCAGCAATGGAAGCCATCCAATCAGTAAGGCAAACGGTGGATGAGGAGCTGGTCCCTTTTTTCACTTTCCCGGGCCACCTCACTATCAAGGGCACGCGGTGCCCTGCTTCCCAAATAAATGCGGATTGAAACAATGGTTTTAATATATTCTTTTTAATATTCATGGTCCAAATTTCCCTGGTATGATGCGCAAGGTTTATAAGGTATATCATTCAACATAAAGTATGGCATCAAACCATCCTCCAATCAGTTTTCCGTTTAATGTCAGATCAAAACTTGCCATTCCGACTCCGGGTACTGCTGCTTCCGTTGCTGTAAATTCCACAGGAAAGTATTTCTTCCCGGGACCGGATATTTTCACCTCTATCACTTCCGGATCTGAAATAATACCTTTCGGAGTCCGGATGTTCACTTTATAGGATTGGTTTCCCTCACCGAAGTTCCGAATGACCAGATTTACTTTTCCGGGTTTTCCTATGGCCAAACTGCTCCGATAAGGTTCTGCTTTAACCCAATATGGATCGAACCATAATCGGTAATCCTGGAAAGTACTCAGGCTTTGGAAAGCCTCACGCAACTGATAGGACCATTGCCGGTATCTCTCAATTAAATCCTGGGGATGGTCGATTACCACCGAATGGCCTCCTACAATCCGGTCAGGCTTAAGATTTGATAAATATTCAGCTCCATAAATATAGCCTTCTTCCAAAATGGTACTGTTATGGGCCACCACGGCAGGATTTCCCCTATTGGTAGGGGCCGGACGGATATTATCCCCAGTGAAAGCCACCAGTTTACCATCAATCATCCCTTGCAGACACATGGCAAATTCGGTTTGACCCGGCATCCAATCCACCGTTAAATCAAACCCCTCCCAATGGAAGGATTCACCATCCCTGAATACCCGGTCAATATCCAGGGCATTAAAGTCTTTATTGTATCCTGGAATCATCGCCGAATAATTGAAATCAAGGGGCCTTTCTATTTGAGGGACCATCCGGTCCAAGGCCCAAACTTCTGCTCCATACTTTTCCTTTAAAAATGGAACCTGAAGAAAATGGTCACCATGCATATGAGAAATCAAAACGGCATCGATTGCTTTTAATCCCAAATGTTCCTTCATCTGGTCAAGGGCTTCCTCTAAAAAAGATTCGTCCATGAGCCCGCAATCAATTACCAAAGCATGTCCACTGTCTGCGATGATGATGCTAAAATTCGGGAAAAATGTGGCATGCCCTTTCAACTTGAAAAGGTGTGGAGAAATTTGATTCACAAAAGGAATTTTGGTGGGCGTAGATACCTCATCTTCAATGGCCGCAGCATATGTAAATAAGGGATACCCCTGAACCAATAGATCGGCCATATGGGCCAATTTTGATTGATAATTTTCCAATTGTCTTACAGGATCATCCACGATGGCACCATGTGAAGGAAGCAACAATTCCGGATTGAATTGCTTGACCATGGCCGCTGCATTGTGTAGCTCATAAATACCCGATGCAAACCCATAATCCCAATCGGTATCAAAAAAGTTGTGCATCCGCCCACCATCCATCATCAGGTCTCCGCTGAATACATTCCACCCATTGTCTGTTTTCAGGAAATAGGACATGGATCCGGGGCTGTTCCCTTTCGTTTCCATACAACGGAACTCAAAATCACGCCACTTAAAAGTGTCCATTTTTGCAAAAGTATGATCCACTTTTATTGGAAATAGGGCGGGTCTTACATAACTGGCACCCACCACTGAAAAGGGATCATTGTTGGAGGGATCCATCTTTCTAAATGAAGCAGGCTCCTCAAAAAGCAGCCGTTCTTCCTCAGGCACAGCAATCTTTGCATTCCAGGATTTTAAAAGCGGATATCCCTGGCTTTGTTCCCTATGGTGGTGGGTAAACATGACCCATTCTACCCTTTCAATCCCAATGTCTTTTAGATGATCGAGCACAGTTCCATTTCCCAAATCAATCAATAAAGCGGTCTCCTTATCTTTTATCACATAAACATTGCTGACATCCCTCCAGAGGTAGATATGGGTATCCAATTGCTCAAACTTTCCTTCTGAATTCTCATCAGGGAAAGTTTGAGCCTTTAATCCTGTTATCATTGCCGGAAAAAGCAATAGAAAGGATAAGTAGTATAAACAGGATTTCAACATTTACAGAAATAACTTGGAAATATAAACTGATCAGGTTAGGATCATTTCTTCATTTAAACCCGACTCCCATTCTTCATAGGCCTTATTTAATTCCTGAAAAACCTCAGGATATTCTTCTTTGACATCTTTTGATTCCTGAATATCAGTGGACAGATTATATAAAAAGGATGCTCCATCAATTTTCAACAATTTCCAATTGCCTTTCCGAACAGCGCCCTGATTTTTAAATCTCCAGAAAACAGTCCTTTCCTCTTCCATATGATCAGGTCTGGTCTCATCAAATATTCCTGAAAGGTTCTTTCCGGACAAATCCTGTGGTAACTCTAAATCCATCAAGCTGGCTATGGTGGGGAATAAATCCATGGATAATACCAATTCCTCAGACACTCCTGGTGGAATTTTATCCTTCCAGTAGAAAATGGCCGGCACCCTATGCCCTCCCTCGTAAAGTTGTCCTTTAAAGCCACTGAAAGGAGCATTTGATCCGACATTTTTAGTACCCCCGTTGTCTGAACAGAAAATCACAAGGGTATTTTCTGTTAGCTTGTTCTTTTCCAGGTAGTCCATTACCTTTCCTACATTCCCGTCCAGAGATTCTATCATCTCCTTGTAGGCATTTTCTGTATCTTCACGGCTACCCTGAATCGGAAAATCACCGCCAACTGTTCTATCGGCTTTATCATTAGGTCCCTGATAAGGAGAATGGGGAGCTCCATGTGCCAAATACAAGAAAAAGGGTTTGTCATTTTCCCTTTTTTCCAGGTATTCAAGGGCTTTATCGGTGATCAGGTCGGTCAAATAACCCTTTTCTTTTTGGAGATTTTGATTATTCCACCAATCCTCGTACCCCTCCTGGTCGATATGGCTGATATAATCTACATTCCCACTCACAAATCCCTTAAATTGGTCAAAGCCCTGTACATTGGGTCCAAATTCCGGTTGGTAACCGAGATGCCATTTGCCGAAAATGGCAGTGGCATAGCCTGATTTTTTTAAATATTCGGCCAAAGTAAATTTGCCCGCTGCCATACCCCTTTCCCTATGGCTTTTTGCCGTTACGACTCCTTCTACTCCGGCTTCCTGGGGATAAAGGCCTGTTAAAAGGGATGCCCGGGTGGGACTGCAAACCACACCATTGGAATGGTAATCGGTAAGCATAAAACCCGAACTGGCCAGGCGGTCAATATTCGGGGTTTTGATCGACGGACTGCCATAGCAACCCAGGTCATTGTAGCCCATATCATCTGCCATTATCAGCACCACATTGGGTTGGATGCTTTCCGAGGAGGATTTTTCCGCTTTGTCCTGCTGAGGATTACATCCCCAGGCCCATATTGCCAAAAGAACAATCAAATAAATGAATTTTTTCATCGAACAATTCATCAATACCCCGGGTTTTGTTCACCGAGTTGAGCGTTATTAACAAATTCTATTGAGGGCAGCGGATATAGAAAATATTCCTTTCCTGTAATTGGATGGGCCACTAAGCGTTGTTGGGGAAATGTAAGTCCCGTAAATTCCATTTGGCTTTGGATTACGTCTTTCAGGATTCCATAGCGGTTTAAATCAAAATACCTTTTGGTTTCGAAGGCCAGTTCTATTCTCCTTTCATCCCTTAATTTGTCCCTAAAAGCCTCCTGGTTGGGAAGGTCCACAGCACTAAGGGCGGGAAGGGCTGCATTAATCCTGATTTCATTGAGCAATTCAAAAGCTTCTCCATCAGGCTGGTAGCCGATTTCATTCAATGCCTCGGCCCGGTTTAATAATATTTCTGCATACCTGATCAATGGAAAATTCCAAGTGCTCAGTGATCGGGGATCAGATGTATTATAATACTTATTGACATAGTTAAGACTTCCGTCGGGCATTGAAGGATCAATAAAATTGGATAATCCATAATCCTCAACAATTACCCCCATTCGGTTATCACCGGCTTCAAATAATTGGATGAGGCCATTTCCCGATGACAATCCACCACCTTCACCATTCAAATTGTCATCTGTAGGCAACAAGAAAGCCAATCCACTGAGAAAATCAGGTGGTGCGAAAGCAACACTTTTTGAAGAAGTGGTCTGTCCGACCACACCACCATACTGCACTTCAAAGAAAGATGCTTCACTGTTTTCCTGGGAACCATTGAAATTATCGCCATAATCCGCCAACAAAGAGCCTGCTCCTATGAGATTGCTTGTAACCTGCGATGCTTCATTCCACTCCTCCAATTCCAAATGGACAGCAGATAATAGTGCCCTTGCCGAATTGGAGGTTGGCCTGCCGATTTCCATTCCAATACCATCGGTATAATTTTCCGGCAAAAGGCTGATGGCATCGTTTAAATCAGATTTTATCTGGGTATAAAGGGTCGCCACACTTTCCCTGGGCAATTCGGAGTCTTCCCTCGTTTCTATTTCATTGATAATCAATGGAACTTCACCAAATAACCTGACCAAATTAAAGTAATACAAAGCCCTCAGGAATTTGGCCTGTCCTTCTATGGCATTTTCCATGACCGGACCGGAAAAATCCTCCACCCTGGATAGGTTGTCCAAGACAGTATTGGCGCGGGTAATTCCGGTATAATGCAAACTCCAGGTCGTCTGAATATAGCCTAATGTAGGATCCACGTTAAAAATATCGGGTTCTGTTTCCTTTCGCCAGGTCCATCCATCGTCGCTTGCCAAATCCGTCAGTTGAAACATGACATTTTGGTACAAAGGATGTAGAGGTTGGTAAACACCATTCACCGCCGTGATGATATTACTTTCAGTGGTAAATAGGTCAGCCATCGGGACGAGGCCTTGGGGTGCTGGTTCCAGAATAGTTTCGCAGCTCAATACAAAAGCGGTCAATGCTATTCCAATATATTTGGGAAATTTTATATTTTTCATCTTTTTATTTGATTTCATTTTATAGCTATCAAAAGGTCACCTGAGCAGATAATGATACCAATCTGGTTTGTGGATAGGGGGTATAATCAATGCCAGATGATAACAAACTGGTCCTGCTGGAAGCTTCCGGATCCAGGCCCGTATAATTGGTGAATATTAATAAATTGGTGCCAGTCAAAGTTAATTTGGTACTTTGAATGGCCTTTCCGGCAAACCATTCCAAGGGTAAGTTATAGGATAAGCTTAGGTTCTTTAACCGGATAAAATCTGCCGTTTCCAGAAACCGGTCCGACACCATGGTTACCAGGGTGGTGGTATTTCCTCCCTGTGAAGGCCTAGGAATAGTGGCACTCGGGTTTTCAGGTGTCCAGAAACCATTTACCTCGGCAAAGTTTTGAACAAATGGAACCCCCCTGGCCAATAAGTTTCTTGCCGTATTGTATACCTGATACCCTCCGGCAAAATCAAAAAACACAGATAGATTGAAGTTTTTATAATTGAAAGTATTATCTATACCTCCAAAGTATTTTGGATGCGGGTTACCGACAAAGGTTTTATCTCCTGCATCAAAGACGCCATTTTCATTCAGGTCTTTGTATTTGGGGTCGCCGGGAACGGCCCCAGACCAGCTTAAAGCTTCATCTTCTTCTCCCAATTGCCAAACACCATCAAATTGCCACATGTAAAATGCGCCAACCGGATGCCCAGCCCTTGATAAATTGGCAGGTTGGTTAGAAAGAGGTATATTTTGTCCCGGTATTTCCAAAGATTCACCTATTGAATTGGTACCTATATCCAATACTTCATTTTTATTAAAAGAAATATTGAAATTTGTACTCCATGCAATTTTTCCCACCGTGTTTCTAGAATTGACCGAAAACTCGAATCCCGAATTCAAAACCGAACCAAGGTTCACAATAGGGTCCTCTGCCACTCCAGCCGTTAATGGGATGGGAGTAGAAACCAATAAATCCTGGGAAACCCGGTTATAATAATCTGCTGTGGCATAGACCCTTCCTTCCAAAACAGAAATATCAATACCTGCATCAAATTGTTTGGTGCTTTCCCATTGTAGGAATGGATTTCCGATATTTTGCGGGGAATTCCCGATTACCAAACTGTTTCCGAATACATAGGGAGTGGAGGCAGCGCGGGTAAGAAAAGCAAAATTTCCAATTTCCTGATTGCCGGTAAGTCCATAGCTGGTCCTTAATTTTAGATCATCCAGGAAATTTGAAGATTTTAAAAAGCCCTCCTCCGATATCCTCCAGGCAATGGATCCTGATGGGAATACACCATACCTTGTGGAAGGACCAAATTTTGAGGAACCATCCCGCCTTACCGTTCCTGTTAATAATAATTTCTCGTTATAGGAATAGTTCACTCTGAAAAAAGAAGAAACTAATCCAGAACTTACCTTGGTACCATTCGCATTGAAATTGATCTGGTTGGAGAGTTGATTTAAGGAATTATTCACCGTTCCTGAACCAGTTACGGTACTATTGTTAAAAACAAATTGTTGGGCAGAAAACCCGGCCAATAATTTGAAATCATGATTATTTATCTTTTTTTCATAATTGACCGTGACATCGGAAACCCAATTTATTTCCTGTCTATTGGGTACGGTTACGCTTCCTTCAGGACGGGTGAATATGCCTATTTGATAAACCGGCATATAAGTGTAACCGTTGCCCAATATCACATCTCCTCCTACATTGGCCGAAATCGTTAAATTATCCATGGGTTTAAAATCAAATTTGGTATTTCCCATCAACCGGGTAACGTCCTGCTCACGGGTAGGCAATAAAAGATCGATCAAAGGATTATTATTGGCTCCAAAATAGGGCGCAGCCTGGTTATTAATGGCAGTCAGGTTTCCATTCTCATCATAAGCTGGGGTATAAGAATGGTCATAGGCCAAACTTCTATAACCAGTTGATCCCCAGTTGTCGTTGTTCTGAACGTTTTGCTTTTGATGGCTTCCGGTCATATTGGTGGATACTCTTAGCCATTTATTGATTTCAGAACTCACATTCAGTCTTAAAAACCAGGTTTTTAAATCAGAATTGAGCAATGTCCCCTTTCTGTCCAGGTAGGAAACCGAACCGGAAAACTGGGTCTTTTCAGATCCCCCGCTGAAACCGAGATTGTAATTTTGCCTTAGACCCGTCCGGGTTCCCAATTCCTGCCAGTCGTTGTCTATTTGCCAGGAAGGATGATTGGGGTCGTCATATACAGAAATATTCCGGTTTGAATTTTTAAAAGCTTCAACAAACAATTCCCTTTGTTCTTGTGAACTCATCACGTCAAATCTTCGCGTAATCTCTTCCACCCCAATATCTGTATTAAAGGTAAATTGGGTTTTTCCTGCCTGACCCTTTTTGGTCGTGATGATTACCACGCCATTGGCGGCCCTGGCACCATAAATGGCCGTAGCGGAGGCATCTTTTAGAATATCTATGGCGGTGATGTCTTTTGGATTGATGGTTGAAAAATCCGAGCTGAAAAGGGGTACACCATCCACTACGATCAGGGGATCATTACTACCTGTAACAGATCCAATCCCTCGGATATTGATGGAAAACTTTCCATTTAGGTCTCCTCCGGTTTGTCTTACCTGCACGCCACTGGCCCTCCCCTGTAGGGCATCTTCAAAATTGGCCACAGGTCTGGATTGCAACAGATCCTCTGAGACCGAAGCTACAGAACCTGTAATATCGGCCTTCTTCTGGGTACCATAACCTACCACGACCACTTCTTCCAGGGAAGACTGGTCTTCCACCATCGTGATGTTGAAATTGGTCTGATTGGAAACCGTCACCCGTTGGGATTGGTAGCCGATAAAGGAGATCAGGAGGACAGCCCCTTCCGGTGCGTCTAACATAAAGTTACCGTCTATATCCGTCGCTGTCCCAGTGCTTGTGCCTTCAACTAGTACGGTCGCTCCTGGGATAGGCTGCCCGTTGGCATCGGTGACCGTGCCCCTGACCTCAACCCGGTCTATACTTACCGGTATCTGCGTGTTATTTTCTGCTAATGCACTGCCTCCCACATAAATCGAATTGTTCACCTGCCTGAATTTCAGCTTTGCGGAACGGGCCACCTGGGCCAGAATATCATTTACCGACTGTCTGCCTCCCTCTAAGGCTATTTTGTCTCTTTCCTTCAACAGGTCATCAGGAAATATAAACACATAATCCGTTCTGGACTCCAGGTCCCGGAATACCTCCTTTACCGTCCAATCCCTGTTACCGGAAATCCGGATAAAGGTCTCATCAATTGGTTTAATCTGAGCCCCGGACTCGTTGGCCAATAAAGTACTCAGAAACAAACATTGCAGTATACTGCCATACAACAGGTTCTTCGATACCATCTTAATTAGGTATAGTATTGTTCTTTTCATAATTTTAGGTGTTTTATTGAATTGATTTCTTTAAAGCGGGCAGGGTAAAATGTTTCATTTGGCGATGGGAATTTTATCCTGCTTTTTTGATTTGTTACATAGGCTTTTTGAAATTTATCTCTACTTCATCATCATTTATCCGGTATTCAAAGCCCAGGGAAAATCCCAGACCTTTCAGTATATCATCCAGACTTCCGTTGTCAAATATCCCTGTCACTTTCCGGCCTGCTGGTACCTCCCCCGACACCCGGAAGGTTACCCCATACCAGTCTTCAAGGCTGCTTAAGATGGAGTTAAAGGTCCTGCTGTAAAAGGGAATCTTTCCCTCCTTCCAAAGAATGCTGCCCATTGAGTCGAAATTCCCTTTGGAAATCGCTCTACCAGAACCAGTTCCCAAGGTGGCCATCTCCCCGGGATCCAATTTTAATTCTTCTTTTTCATGAGATACTTTAACCTGTCCCTCCGTCAGGGAGATGCGCACCGTTTCATCTCGGGAATAGGCATTGAAGGAAGTCCCCAAAGCAGTGGTCATTACTTCCCCTGTCCTCACCCTAAAGGGCTTATTCTCATCAGGCGCAACTTCAAAAAACGCCTCTCCTTCCAGCTGGATTTCTCTAGCCGTGATTCCGTAATCGGAACCGAATACAATGCTGGACAGGGAATTCAATCTGACCCAGCTCCCGTCCCGGAGGTCAATGGTCAGCTTTTCTCCGGCAGCAGTAGACCTTTTTATATATTCCAACGGTGCATCGGCCAAAACCTCTTCGGGTTGGGTATCATTCAAATCCTTCAATAGCACATAACCGGACAGAACCAATAGCAACAGCAGGACTGCAACCTTAACCGTCTGGTATATAGGTATCCATCTTATCCCTGAGTCCCAGGATTGAGGTTCGCCGCCAAGCACCGAATGATGAATGTTCTCCAACAGGGAGGCACATTTTTCCCTATCAAGGCGGTAACTGTCATTTTCCAGCCAGCTTTTTTCTATCATTCGATTCAATTCCTCCTCTGCACCGGGTCTGCTCAGCCAGGCCGACACCCTCTCCCTTTCCTTTGGAGAACAACGGCCATTTAAAAATTTTATCAACTTTTCCTCTTTCAATTGGCTAGGTCCTTTTATACATTACACTTTTCTCCAATCATTTACTTAAAAAAAATAAATTTTATTTCTTCTCTTTGTGTCAGGCTTATCGTACTTGTTACACAATCGGTTTCAATCTGAAAGAATCCTGTATATTTGGAGGTATTGGAACCAAATATCTAAGCATCCTATGAATATAAACCCTTCAAAAACCATCAGAAACCTGACCTTATTTTGTATCATAGCCCTTTCCATCGGATGGCTTGGGGTTTGGATAGATGAAAAATTACCCCACCAGGAAGGAGATGAGACCTTAGGAATGGCCATATGGTTGGTAACTCCCTTGGTATTGGTGGTATTGTTAAGAACATTTTTTGGTGACGGCTGGAAGGATGCTGGGTTGAAACCAAATTTTAAGGACAAGAAAAAATGGTATTTCGTCTCATTTCTTATTTTTCCCTTAGTAACCTTAATTATATTGACCATTGGGAAAATAACAGGCTGGATCGCTTTCTCTAATTTTGATCTTCAGGGATATGGGAATGTTTTTATGGGGATAGCGATTTTAAACATGTTGGTGTGGACGGTCATGTTTACAGAAATTTTTCGGTTGACCCGGTCTATTTGGCCAGTAATTCTCCTTCATACCATGGAAGATGCCCTGATCAATCATTTGGTCATTGATGGTTATATTCAAATTGCCCCTCACAAAGCCATTTGGATCTCGCCCATATGCGGGATCATTCCATCTTTTCTTTACTTTTTAATTGGGATATGGTTAAGAAAGGAACGCCTGAATAAAAGGAGTAGCAGTTCAAAAATGGAAATCAATTATTCATTAAACCTCTAAATCCAATTTAAACAGGCATTCCGTAGAGACCAATCTTATTTTGAATGGGTAGCAAAGCTACCTCTTGTCATTCTGGAATTCCTATGGACGTTTTTTTATGAACCCCACTCATTTTAATTCCAAGGCTTCCGTATTTACATAATCTTTGCCCCGGATATTCACAAAAATATCCACTAATTCTTTTAACTTTTCCGGCTCTTTCTGAGCCAAATTCATTTGCTGCCCCCTATCCTGGCTTAAGTCGTATAATTGGAATGCTTCATCATTTCCCAGTTCAATATTGACTTGCTTGTTTAAGGCAGGTCCCTCATAGGGAGGGATCATGATCCAATTCTGGTGCCTTAGGGCGGTTCGGGTAGTCGCCTCTAGCACCAATGATTCCCGTCCGTCCTGGCTTTCCCCCATAAATACCGGCAAAAGATCCTTACCGTCTCCACTCCTCTCGGCACTTCCCACCAGGCTGGCAAGGGAAGACAACAAATCAATCTGGCTTACCAGGGCATCAGATGTGCCTGCATTGATCTTTCCTTTCCAATAAGTCATAAAAGGCACCCGGGTACCTGCTTCAAACAGACTGTATTTCCCTCCTCTGAAGGGTCCCCAGGGGGTGTGGTCTCCCAATTTTTCCACCGCATCATCATCATACCCATCATTAAGAACAGGTCCGTTATCACTGGAGAAAATGATAAGGGTGTTTTCCATTAATCCTTCTTCTTCCAGGGTTTTCATCAATTCCCCGATACACCAATCTGCTTCCAAAATCACATCACCTCTGGGCCCCATACCTGATTTACCTTCAAATCTCGGATGAGGGGTTCGGGGCACATGGGGCTGTTGCAGGGCATAGTAAAGGAAAAAGGGTTCATCTTTGGCCTCTCTTAAGTATTCCTGGGTCTTTTCCAAAAAATGGTCAGCCATATCCTCATCTACCCATTTGGCATTTTCCCCGCCTTTCATGTAGCCTATCCTCGGAATCCCATTCACAATACTGCTGTTATGTCCATGGTGCCAATTCAACCTTAACAGTTCCGGGTTATCTTTTCCGGTTGGCTCCCCTTCAAAATTGTTATCGTAATCCACGTAGATGGGATCGTCGGGTTCCAGGCCCTCTACTACACCATTTTCAAGGTAAACGGTGGGCACTCTGTCCTGGGTGGCCGCCATAATGTAAGAATAATCAAATCCTACCTCATTGGGTCCCGGACTTACCCTTTGGTTCCAATCCACATTACCATCTCCCAATCCCAGGTGCCATTTACCTATAACAGCCGTATGATATCCTTCTTTTTTAAGCATTTTGGGAATGGTCATTTGGCTGGTTCCGATCAAAAGGGGCGCTGTGCCTGCCAGAATTTTGGCATTTTCATTCCGCCAGGGATACATGCCAGTTAATAAGGCATACCTGCTTGGGCTGCAGGTCGCTGAGGCCGCATAGCCATTGGTGAAGCGAATGCCCCCTTGAGCTAATTTATCCATATGGGGTGTTTGTAATTTCCCAGCCCCATAAGCACTGACATCTCCGTAACCAAGGTCATCCATATAAATGATGACAATATTTGGCCGGGGTGAAGTGGAGGTCGACTCTTCGGTTGGCTTGTTCTGGCAATGGGTAAATAAAAAGATTAAAGGGAGGCAAAAAGCCAATAAAACAGGTTTATTCTTCTTCTTTATATTGATCATGAGTTGTTTATAAATTTATGGTCAGCTTTTCATTTTCATTTTTCGCCATCTCAATGCCGATAAGGCTCTTTTCCAATCCGGTCTCTGCGTCCAGTATCTTAAGGGTATATTTTCCTTTTTCGAAAACTTTGGGACGGAAGTTTTTGCCTTTAACCCTTAAAGAATACTCGATTTCCCCATTTTGATCATTGATTACCTGTACCACAGGGTTTTGAACCGATTCCAAATCCAATATGGGAAGAAATCCTGCGATTTTCCTGGCATAATTGTCCTCTTGGGAAATGGTAATTGGCCAGCCCTGGTATTGACCGAATGGGTTCCTTTCCGGATCCACAAACCTGGGCCAGCATTCCAGTTTCATGGTTCGTTCCTTTTTATCAAAAGTCACCAAGGCATAACCTGTGGCCCTATCATAAATAAGTGAAGGTTTTTGACCCGTCTTACGCGGATTGGCCACGGCATGAACTGTCATTTTATTGCCGAAACCATCATGAAAATTGCCGGTATAAGGAGGTTGGCCTTCCAAAGCTTTGTGATCTGGGCTGATTGGAGGCCACCAACGCCTGGGAAAAAGATTATTTAAAGCCGGTCCGGCAAAACCAAAACCAGCATCTCCAAATTCTTTTACCCCGTATTGAACCACCGAGCCCAAATGCTGGTCCCCAGCAAGGTGCAGCGCGAAACCCTTTCTGATCACCTTTAATGCTTCATCCCGCCCCTTTTGAGGCCAACCATTGGAATCCATATCTGTAGTAGGCGCATCCCCATGAACATATTCCCCAGGGTTGGGGATGGGTAGCCGGGGAACAATGCTGTCAATAATGCTGCCTTCCGGAAGCGTGGCTACGGTGCAAAAATTGGTTTGCGATAACACGGCTTTCATCTCAGCCCCTCTGCTCCAATCCGTCACCCAATTTTCCAGGAACTTCATTTGCCTTTCCCCAAGAAGCGTTGCCTCAATATCATAATGGGACTTGATGTCAAATTCCGGGTTTTGAATAAAACCGTTTAACACTTTTGCTTCTTCAGGAAGTACATTTTTGGGTGCTGATTTAAATTTCCGGTCTTCCAGGATTGCGAAGCTGATCCCGCCATAGAGCCAATCGGTATAATAGGTTGTGATCCCTTGTTTAACCGGTGTAGGGTCATAGGGCCCCGGTAAATGGCCAGTTTGAGTCAGTTGTACCATGTTTACCCACTCCGGAGGCATCTTGTATCCACCCTGATCCTGTGCCGCATAGGACCATCCTTCATCAGTAGGGGCATTTTTACCGCCTTCTCCCCAAACATTGCCATGGTAAACATCATGGTCATCTGGAATAAAAGCAGCAGGGATATTTCGGAATATCTCCCTGTAAGACCAGCCAAACATGTACCATTTCCTTAAATAGTCCAGGTTGGATTTTTCCAATGGGGAAGTTTGGATGCCAAAACCTCCGGTGCTTTCATAGAACTGATCCCCCAGAAAAACGGCAAGGTCTGGATGATGCTTGAGCGAATGAACACTTACTTCTGTATCGGGAAATCCATAATCTGCATTGCAACTGAAAACGGCCAACTTGACTTTATCTGCTGCATTGGGCTCTTCGGCTATGGATCCTTCATAATAATATTCATGAATCCCATCTTTAAGGGGTAATTCAAGTTTGACACGGTAGGGCACTTTTTTTTCGGCCTTCCAATGATCTACCTTAAATTGAACCACCCTTCCCATTGGGTCAAGGCTCCCCTCCTGGATGTTTGCCCATCCCCCACCTTTGGCGGTTTGTAAGCTTACTTTTAAGTTATCGATTTTTTCAACAGGTGCCAATTGTGCTCCCATTTTTAAAATCCCATCATGTAAGGTGTATTGCGCAAAACATATGGGACCAAAGGTCTGCTCCAAATTTTGAAGCAGACCAGTCCCGCCGATCTTCCATTTAGAAAAGGCAACTGAGGGTTGATCCACCTCCTTCTGGCCATCCGGAAAATGGGCAACCAAGGCCAAATTTCCAGTCAGATCGTAATCGGTAACCTTTTCCAGATTGAGCGAAGCGACCACATGATCATTACCTTCTTCCATCAGGCTAAGCTGAATGTCGAAATCCTTTTGATTGGCTTTTACATCCAGCTGCAAGGTAAAAATCCCCTTCAAACTGTTAATCCCTTCTACTTTTTCTTCACCGATAAACAGTTGGCCGGTCCCATCAATACCACAATCCAGTCCTTCTCCAAAGACTGCTGCTGACCGGTAATCTGCAAATTTTCCTTTGGCCCCTACCCGAAATCCGGTATAGGCCTTTTGTTGGCCAATGGTCTCTCCGTTTAGCCACTCCAGAGTAATTCTGGATTGAAAAAACCCGATATTTTTCCCGAGTTGGTGGGTAAGCTGATGCAAGGTCCTGTTTTTATCACTGACCACACATACGGCTCTGCCCGCTCTAATTTCCCAATCCTGTAACCTGTTTCCCCAATATTCCGGACCTACCCAAAGCATGTCCGGCCAGTTGTCCCAATTACTTTCAAAAAATGTTTCGGAATTTTTGAGTGCCTTGGAACCAGGTTTGATATTTTGAGGTCCCCCGAATAGCCAGTGAGGCGTAACAGAACCTAGTGCGATTGCTTTTACTGCATGTCTTCTTTTCATATTTTTATTATTCTGCCAATTTGGGATTAATGTTGGTTTCTGATTCAGGAATTGGCCATTGATCATCGATGCCAGGCCTAAAATTTTTAGAAGTGACAAACCACCTGGACTGTGGGTCCAATTTAATGGAAGTAGTTGGATACCTTTCAGAATCCGGAAAGGGTGCCCCCCAAAAATCACCATTTAATATTTGTTCTCCAATTTCCCATCTTAAAATATCCCATAAGCGGGTGCCTTCAAAAGCCAATTCTATTCTTCTCTCCCGTCTTAATATTTCCCTAAGGGCATCGGGATCCAATTCTGTTATGGGAGGCAGATTAACCGAAGCCCTTCCCCTTACCTGGTTGATTGTCTGATCCAATAAATCCTGGGTAATGGCATTCCCAGCTTCAAGTTCCGCCTCCAGATAGCTGAGTAAAACTTCCGCATATCTAATGATGGGAATATTTCCGCCATAATCATTGACCAGGTTGCCACTGAAAGATTCATTAAAATACTTCCTGAACCCAAATCCGGTCCGGGTGGCCTGCTTGGAATAAGTTAGCTGGTCTACGGATTGGGTAGAGTCCGGATGGCATACATACCTTCTGCCCTGAAAAGTGGATTCATTCCAAATGAAAGTATCCCTAAAACGCTGATCCCTGTTGGCTCCCATGTCCTCCTGCACAAATTTGGGGTCATCATAAGAGAAAGGAGTACCGTCATCAAAACCGTATTCCTCTGCCAGGCTACCCAGGGGATTGATGATGTGCCAGCCGCTGGAGGCCGCAGGATAAGCATGTTGGGGCATGGAATTGGGTGCCAGTCCGGAGACAAATTGAACGCTGAAAATATTCTCACTGCTGTTTTCATTCTCTGTAGTAAAAAGCGGCCCATACTCCGAATCGATGATATTATCACCATAATTGATGATTTGCTGATAAACTTCGGACGCTTCTGCAAACCTTTTTTCAGCAAGGAATAAACGGCCTAAAAAAGCCAGCGCCGCTTGCTTGCTTGCCCTTCCGATTTCCGAAGCAGGAATGTCGGAAAATCTTGGAAGACCTTCTGCTGCTTCCTCCAATTCCTGTATGGTGAAATCTACAATCGCTGACTTAGTTGATTTTTCAACATTGTTGGCCTCATCAGGTGTGAGGGTACTGGTAACCAAGGGCACATCCCCCCAAAACTGGGACAGGTAAAAATACTGCGTTGCCCTTAAAAACCTGGCCTCACTTTTCATTCTCTCCCTGTTTGACTCGGGCATAGTGACATTATCAATATTTTCCAGAAAGTCGTTGGTTATGGCAATCCGTCTGTAGGACCCCTGCCAATAACCGTTTACTACATTATTATTCGGCAATAATGTACCATCGGTCAGCCGATTATAGGTAGAATTATCACCCCTTCTATCGTAGGAATTATCGGTAGCAAACTCCAAAAAAACAATGCCGCAATAAGTCCACCAATCGGAGGGGACCACCTGTGTTCCATAATTGATATTTCCCCTGTACATTCCGGTTAAGGCGATTAAAGCATTGGATTCCGAATTCCAAAATGTCCCGCTGGCAAATGCATCTGAGGGAAATTGATCCAGCTTTTCATCGCAGGAAATACTCGAAATTGCCAGCAATAGGGTTATCAAAGTCTTATTTATAATTTTCATAAGAATATTCCTTTTTAATTCTTTCAATTTTTTATTTAAAATCTGGCATTTAAACCTAAGGTATAGGTTGCCAATATGGGATAATAGGCCCCTCCCGTATTGATTTCGGGATCCCAACCTTCCGCATAGGAGGTGAAAGAGAGAACATTTTCCCCACTTAAGTACAGCCTTAGATTTTGTAGGCCTATCCTTTGCAGCATTTGTGGGTTGAGACTATATCCCATCTGCATGTTTTTAACCCTCAGGTAAGAAGCATTGACCACCCAAAAATCAGAAATAACGGTATTGGGTGTCCCACTGTTGGTGATGACTTCCAATCGGGGATAAGCCGGATACCTTTCAGGGTTTTCTGGGCTAAACCTTCCGTCCATTTGCCATTTTTGAATATTTCCCAAGTTAAAAAAGGCCCATCCGGCATAGTTATTTAAAAACCCCTCCACTCCTGAAACCCCCTGGAAGAAGATGGAAAGGTCAAAACCCTTATATTTTGATCCCAAATTTAATCCATAAATATATTTGGGAATTCTGCTTCCTAAAAATGTTCTGTCATAAGTCGGGTCTACCCTTCCATCGGGTACACCATCAGGCCCGCTGATATCTTTATATCGGATATCCCCAGGGTTTGGGTTCGGTGTAATGGCGGATTGGGTTGGCCAGCTTGCAATATCTTCTTCATTCAAAAATACCCCATCAGATTCATAACCATAATACATTTCCATGGGAAAGCCTAAAAACAGCGTGGAACCATTACCTACCAAACCATTGGGCTGTTCCACATTCCCCAATCCTAAAGTGACTACCTCGTTATTGATGATGGAAAAATTTCCGTTTATGGAATATTGAAAATCATTCACTTGGTTCCTAAAACCAAAATCAAATTCCCAACCCTTATTTCTGGCTGCACCGGTATTGATTTCTCCAATTCCTACGCCTAGAATAGATGAAACACTTGCTGTAGGTTGAAAAAGTATATCGGTTGTATTTCGGTTGAAATAAGTGAAATTGAAATTTAGTTTTCCCTCTAAGAAGCTGGTTTCGCCGCCAAAATCCAAAGTTTCGGTGGATTCCCACCGGATATTGGCATCCCGGTAATCGGAATAAGCCGCTCCCGTAGAAATACTTCCTCCAAAGGGATAATTCCTGCCTGAATTAAGGACGGTCTGGTAGGGATAGTTTCCGATATTCTGGTTTCCCAAAATTCCCCAAGATGCTTTCAATTTAAAATCGGAAAGCCAGTTCCAGGTATCCAGAAACCCTTCATCAGAAATCCTCCAACCCACTGCCATGGAAGGAAAAAGGGCATATTTATTATTTTCAGGAAACCTGGATGATCCGTCATACCTTAAGGTAGTTTCAAACAGGTATTTTTCGGCATGATTGAATTTTATGCGGGAAATAAGGGATTGAATGGCCCATTCCTCATCAAAACCACCTACCCGCTGATTATCTGCCCCTCCCATACCGATTACCGTATAATCGTTGCTGGGGAAATCCTGCCTATAACCGTTAAAATAAGTATTTATCTGATTTTCAAAGGTATACCCCAATAAAAAATCCAAATTGTTTTTACTGAAACTTTTAGAATATTCTCCGATGAATTGGGCCGTTTTGAAAATTTCCTTGTTGCTGAACTGGTTGAGGTAGGACTGATCATGAAAAACATCATCATTTAACCTTTGTGAGGCCAAATAAGATCGCTGTTCCAATAAAAAGGAGTTATATCCTCCTATCGCTGAAAAAACCAGACCCTTCACTGGCGTCCAATCCAATTTCATATTGATACCTGTCCGTGTTCTGGGATTGGTCAAATAAGAATCGGATTGAAGCCAGGATACCGGGGTGCCACCACTTTCCGGACCTATTCCAAAATCACCGTTTGAAGCCTGTCCCAAATACACTGCCGGATACCTGATGGCATTTTGTATCAGCTGATCATCGAGTTCGCCTCCTTTGTTAGCTGTGGCCTGAGGCTCATTCCTTTCTTCTATGGATCCAAAAAGCCGGGTAGTCAACTTTACATTTGCCCCTAATTTATTTTCAAGATTTAATCTAAGATTATACCGGTCATACCTGTTTTTGGGAACAATGCCTTCCTGACTTAAAATCCCACCGGAAAGGAAATATTTATTGTTTTCATCGCCTCCGTTCAAGGTAATCGTATGACCGGTCTGGATGCCATCACCAGCAAACACATGATCCAAAAACCGGGTATTCGGGTAGTTATCCGGGTCAGATTGTGACCTGTATTTTTCTATATCCTCTTCGGTGAAGCTATTGCTTCCAGAGGCTATATTATACATCGCCGCATAATCCCATGAATCCACAAACTGAGGCAACTGGGTGGGCTGGTTAAATCCTACGTAGCCATTGTAACTTACAGTCATTTTCTTGTTGGACCCAGTTTTGGTGGTTACCAAAATAACTCCATTGGCGGCCCTGGCCCCATAAATCGCAGCAGATGAGGCATCCTTTAAGACGGAAATGGATTGCACATCATCCGGATTGATATCGTTCATATTCCCCGGAATACCATCAATTAGGATCAAGGCATTCGGTGTTGCCCCAAAAGAACCTACCCCTCTGATCCTGATATTTCCTCCGCTTTGACCTGGTCTTCCGGATCTTTGTATAACAGTTACGCCGGGCATTTGTCCCGTAATCGCTTGAGAAAGTTGCTGAACGGGACGGTTTTCAATATTTTCACTGGTAATCTGTGAAACAGAGCCGATTACATTCACCTTTTTCTGTGTACCATATCCTACTACAACTACCTCATCAAGAGAGGCCTCGTCTTCTTCCAGGGTGATGGTGAATTCAGTTTGATTGGCAATGGTAACCCGCTGGGATTGGTAACCGATAAAAGAGATCAGCAGGACGGCCCCTTCCGGTGCATCCAAAGAAAACTTTCCTTCTAGGTCGGTAGCTGTTCCCGTGTTCGTGCCTTCCACCAAGACTGTTGCACCCGGAATGGGCTGCCCATTGGCATCGTTGACTGTTCCGGTAACTTCAATCCGGTCCATGATACCCACAGGTTGGATCGGTCCCTCCGTTTCATTGGCCAGAAGGGGGCCAAGCAGCAAACATTGCAGGAGGCTGACATAAAGCAGTTTATTAGATACCATCCTGGTAAAGTCAAGTATTTTTCTTTTCATAATTTTAGGTTTTTATTGTTGTTTTTTATACTAATAGGCCCAAATCCTTTTTTAGGGGAATTTTAGGCAGCGGCAGCAAACTAGATATGATGCCGATAATTTGCATTTGTTCAGAGAAGGAAGTAAAATTTAACTTCACCTTGCTGATACGGGATTCAGCCCCTCTAAAACCCAGGATATTCCCATGCTTTTTTGGATCTTTTTTCCGGATTCCTATTCAATATCAATAGAAAGGGCTCATTAAAGTCCTCTGAACGGTTATTATGCATCAGCCTGGATCAATCCGGTTTTTGCCAGGGGGTTTTACCGCCTTCCTGAATATGGGCCATCAACAGCGTGTTTAATTTATGATAAATTTTTGGGTTTTGTTTGATTACATTATTTTCCTCCTTGGGATCTTCCTTAAGATGGTAAAGCTCCATTGGCTGGTAAGGGCTGTTTTGAATTAATTTCCATTCACCCAGTCGAAGGGCATGGTACGCTTTCCCCCCATATCGGGTTCCTCCCTCTCTTCGGACAAAATAAAGTGGCCTTTCTATTTCCTGCATAGTTTGCCCTAACAGGGTCGGTAAAAAACTTCTGCCATTTATCCTATGTTCCAATTTAACATCTGCTACTTCAGCAAGGGTAGGAAAAATATCCATCGAAAGGTTCACTTGATCGGAAACGCTGCCCGGTTTTACCTTTCCCGGCCAAGAAATGACTGTGGGAACCCTTAGCCCACCTTCGTACATGCTTTGTTTGCCATCTCTCAAGGGGCCATTATTGGCCAGATCAGGTAAATGGCCTCCATTATCGCTGGTGAAAATAATGAGGGTATTTTCATACTGCCCACTTTCTTTTAATGCCTTCACCACTTTGCCAATACCATCGTCCATATGTTCAATAAAGGCTACCAAGGCCGCTCTTGTATCATGAATTCCGGTCTCTCTGTTTTTAACCAATTTAAGCCATTCCTCAGGAGGCTGAACCGGGAAATGAGGTGCATTATAGGCCAGATAAAGAAAAAAGGAATCCTTGCTTTTTTCCCGGGATTTGATGTAGTCCACTGACCATTCGGTAAAAAGATCCGTTGCATGCCCCTCAGGATCAATTATTTCCTCATTGAGACGCATGTAGTTTCTTCCATGTCTCCTATGGGTCCAGTAATCCTCCATCATGTCTTCCAACCAGCCATGAAAATGGTCAAAACCATGATCATTGGGAAAATTCGGGCTTTCCAGGCCCAGATTCCATTTACCGATATGGGCCGTATGGTATCCTGCCTTTTTAAGCATGGCCGGCAATAGCACGGTACCGGGATCCAAATATCCCCAGTTGTTATCCGGAGTGGATCTTATCAAGCCAGGAACACCAACATGATCGGGATACTTTCCTGACATCAAAGCAGCCCGGGTGGGTGCGCAGACCGGGGAATTGGCATAAAAATAATCCATTCTCATGCCTTCGTTTCGCAGCGCATCGATATTGGGAGTTCGGAGGTCCTCGGTTCCATAGTAGGACACATCATGGTACCCTTGATCATCTGTAAAGATGAGCAGGATATTGGGCTTTTCTCCGGAGAGATCTGATTGAGCCAAAACGTTCAAAATGTTCAATAAGAAACTAAAAACCAATACGATTTGTAAAATAGGGTATTTCATTAGGGGTTGTTTTATAATGATAAATTATTCTTCCGACCAGGAAAATTCCCTCCAGTCAATGGCTTCACTGACAATCTCCTTGTGTAATTCCACCATTTTTCTTTTCATTGATTCAAAAATTTCCGGATATTCTGATGCCACATCTGTAGCTTGTTTGGGATCATTTCTAAGGTTATACATCCTAAAATTTTCCAATTGGGTGGCCTTGATCATTCCGATGTAATCCTCCTGAAACATGTTTCCTCTTGGAATATCCAATTCCGGATCTGCAATAAGGTTCCATGGCCCCTCCCTGATCACCGCTACCGGTCTGGAAGGAGGATAAAACCAATACAAAGGTTGCTTCCGCTCAAAATCTTCATTTTTCAACAAGGGCAAAAGACTTGTCCCGTCAATTTTTTTATTGGATTGTAATTCCCCTCCAATGATCTCATGAATGGTAGGTAGTATATCCACGACCCCGGCCGGCTGGTTTTCCACTTTCCCTTTGGCGATGACCCCTGGCCATTTGAAAATTCCGGGGACCCTGATGCCTCCTTCCCATAGCGTAGTTTTACCTCTTGAAAACTCTCCATTGCTGCCATTTTTTCCTCTGTAACTGCCGTTATCAGACATAAAAACAATAAGGGTATTTTCTACTTCACCTTGCTTTTCCAGTTCATTCAAAATACGTCCTATGGCCGCATCCATATTCTCGATACTGCCATAATAGGCCGGGAGGTCTGTATCCTGGTGCTTTTCCTCCAATTCAGCTGGGGCAGCCACAACCTGATGGGGCTCATGAAACCATAAATTGATAAAAAATGGTTGGCTTTTTTCTCTTCTTTGAAGCCATCCGATGGCTTCGTCGGCCAGCAAATGAGAGGAATAACCTGCTGTGGGGCCAATAGCTTTGCCGTTCCTGACAAAATTTTCCGGATTTCGATGGGAAGGAAGGGCATTGTTTCCGGTTGCTATCCAATAATCAAAGCCCTGATCCCCCGGATTGGGTCCCGGACCGGAACCTTCCTCCAGATCATAGCCTAAATGCCATTTTCCGATATGGGCAGTTGCATAACCCGATTCCTTTAAAAGTTCGGCTATGGTGAATTCTTCCTTTGCCAAATGCATTTTTTGAGAGGTATGGATCCAACTGTAGACCCCTGCCCTGAGTGAAGACCGGCCTGTCATCAATGCTGCCCTGGAGGGTGAACAGACAGCTGAACCGGCATAAAAATCGGTGAATCTCAATCCTTCGGAAGCCAACTGATCCAGATGGGGGGTCTGAACCTGCGTACTTCCATAACAACTCAGGTCCCTATAACCAAGGTCATCTGCCAGCAGGATCACAATATTTGGTTTTGATATAATCTGGCAAAAAACAGGGTGGTTGCCTAAAAATAAAATCAATGCAAATAGTAAAATGGTTTTATCCGACATTTCTAATTACCATTAAAGGGTTATTAATTTGATTCTCAATTGTCCATCTTGTCATAAATTCCGGCATTGTCATAATGAGACTGGAAGTCAATATTTCCACTTAAATAGGCATAAAACTCATCAAACCCATGGTATACCGGATTGAATTCTTTCTCATAACCCAAGTGCCATTTACCCATCAGGCCCGTTTGATAACCATTCATTTTAAGGAGCTTAGCAATCGTCATTTGGGTAGTATCCAAACCCACCTCTCTAGTCTCACCCCTAACATAAATCACCCCTTCCAATCCAGCTCTTTGTTGGTAAATGCCGGTAAGCAAAGACGCCCGTGTGGATGTAAACACGGGGGCATTGGAATGGAAATCAGTAAAACGGATGCCCTTTATGGCCAATTCATCAATATTGGGCGTATGAAGACTGGAATCACCAAAACATCCAATACCGCCATAACCCAGGTCATCTGCTAAAATGATGATGAAATTGGGCATTTTTTCGTTACGGGATGATGGGGAACCACAGCTCCACATCAGAACGCCAATTAGGAAAAAATAAAACTTTTCGGTGAAAATATTCCTCATTTTGAATTTATTTTCATTCGACTTCTTCTAACCTGTCAGAGGTACATTGGCTTTTTTACCATCCCGGATTTTGTTCCAAATTTTCATTCAGGGATAGCTCACTGTCAGGAATGGGTAGCAATTGATAAAAATCCAAATACCCACCTGGAAATTTAGTTTCTATAAGACTTCCGGTGTGGTCCCGAACTTCTACCGGATAGATTTCACTTCCGATTTTCCATCTTTTGATATCTGCCCAATATAAACCTTCCATGGCAAACTCAATTCTCCTTTCATGCCTTAACTTCTCTCTAGCCTCTTCCTGAGAAAGACCCATGGGCAATGGGGTGATTTTTACATCCTCTCTTTCCGTTCTTATCCTGTTGATCAATTCTACTGCCTCATCGATATTGCCATTGGTTTCAATAATGGCCTCAGCTTTGGATAAAATCACATCGGCATACCTTAAAACAATATTGTTCAGTGAGGATTGCCCGGATGGTGGCAGGTCAGCTTCTGGCTCTATTCTGTATTTCCTGGTGCTCAGGTGCTTTAACCTGTTTCCAGGATGGTTAAAAGCTCCACCGGGGTATTCATAATTGGGGAAACGGTAACCTAAAAAATAAGAACCTGGCAAAACCACGGTAAACCCCAGCCTTGGATCCCTGCCTTCATAAGGGTTATCTGGATCTACCGCAGAGCCGTCAATCATTTCATAGGCATTTACCAAATCATCGGTAGGTACATAACGGCTTCCTCTGGTCCAGCTACCAGTACCCGTACCACAATATTGATCATGCAAGGAACCTTGTGAATTTTCCCCGGAAATGTATTGGATATCGAAAATCACTTCGTGGTTATTTTCATTTTCCAATTTAAACAGGCCTTCATAGCTCGGGAACAAACCGTATTTCCCCAATGCATCAATTTCATCGATAATTTCCAAAACCTGAGGGTGATTATTTTGGTATAACAGGGCCCTCATTTTCATTCCCAAGGCAGCTCCTTTTGTAGCCCTTCCTACCTCCGGTGCATCTATGTCCAGGTTGGCTATTGCCATATCAAAATCTGCAATGGCCTGGTCCCAGGTTTCCTGTTGCGTCGATCTGGTAATGGTTCTGGCCTCATCTGTAGTTAAGGCCTCCAGAATTATAGGAACACCACCAAAACTTTCTGCCAATATGGAATAGGCCAAACCCCTTAAAAACCTTGCTTCCGCTCTGTAGGTTGTTTTTTGCTCCTCGGTCAATTCTACTCCTTCTAGCGCTTCCAGCAGGTAATTGGCTCTGAAAATGATCCCATAAGAACGGGTCCACCTAAAGTTAACGATGCTGCCATCGCTGGAGTTGAGTTGCCCATTTCCTGCCCTGGCGATAGGGGTATTGCCCCAGTTAAAAGCATTGGGTGTAGCCCCATCTAGGACACCAAATCCAAAGAGACCCTCGTTGTAAATGGAATTTTCACGGAGATGGGCATACACCCCATTTAAAAGCAGTTTGATATCCCCATCATTTTGGGGGAAATTAGCGGAGGTGATTTTATCTTCAGGATAAAACTCCAGAAAATCATTATCACAACTGCCAAGAGGCAATAAAAATAGCGCCGACATAATATATAAGATGATTTTTTTGGTCTTCATGATCTTAGAAATTTAGGTTAATTCCACCGGTTAGCATTCTTGGTATGGGATATAATTGATAACCCGAATCAAAGGTGTTTCTTTCGGGATCATATCCCTCATAACCCTTACTCACAATGGTAAAGACATTTTGTCCGTTTACATACAAATAAATTTTTTGCAGTCCTAAACGGTTAGCCATGGCCTCAGGGAAGGCATAACCCAGTTGAATATTTTTTAGCTTAATAAAATCAATCTCCTGCACCCAATAAGAAGATTGTGAGTTATCCCAGGGATTATTGAATTTTAAACTTGGATTACTTGAATCGGTATTTTCAGGGGACCAAGCATCCCGCCAACGGGTAGAAAACATCCTGTTTTCCCAATCCAAATCAGTGAAATTGTTCTGTGTATACATATTTACGCCCAAAATCCCCTGAAATAAAAGGTTCAGATCAAAACCCTTAAACTTGAAACCAGGAGACAGTCCAAAAGTATATTTAGGAATGGTATTGCCCAAAGCCTGTTTATCTTCAAAATTCAATCGTCCATCATTGTTTAAATCCTCAAATTTCAAATTGCCGGCATTTGGGGTGAAAGGATTGGAATGCATGTGTTCCTGTGCTTCATCGTCTGATTGGTATATTCCAATGGCATTAAATCCATATAAGGTTCTGAAAGAATACCCTTCCCGTATTAAATACAATTGATCGGGAGAGTTGCCACCTCTGAATTTGGTCACTTCATTCTGAATATACGTCAGGTTCAGTCCCATATTGAATCCCAACTTGTCCCTTCCGAATTTCAGGTTGTTATAGTTCACAATAAATTCAAATCCATCATTGGTCATTTGCCCCACATTTTCAAATGGAGAGGATATACCTCCCATAACGGATGGGATGGGTAACTGAACCAGAATATCATCTGTAGTTTTCTGAAAATAATCTGCTTCCAGGGTAACCCGATCATCCAATACACCAACCTCAATCCCGATATCCAAAGAGGAGGAGGTTTCCCAGGTAATATTTTCATCTACCAGTGCGGTGACTGCGGCACCAGGAGCAAAGCTCCCATTATAATTGTAGCTCAGGTTGTTGTTTTGGCCGATTACTGTCAAATAGGGCCAGTATCCTGAGATGTTCTGATTGCCCAATTGTCCCCAGGAAGCGCGCAATTTCAGATTGGAAATGGCAGGTATATCTCTAATGAATGCTTCTTCCGATAAACGCCAGCCAGCAGAAAATCCCGGAAAAACCCCCCATCTATTGGCCTCGCGGAACCTGGAAGATGCATCAGCCCTGATATTGGCCTCAAACAAATACTTGTTCATCAAAGTATAATTGGCACGTCCAAAATAGGAAAAGATCCTAAAACCATTCATGTTGCCCTCTCCCTGAATCCCAGAGGTTCCGGCATCCACCTGGGTCAAGCCCTCTTTGGGAGGTTCCGACCTACGCGAAAACATGTTTTGAACTTTAAAGGTCTCCAATTGCACACCCCCAATGGCAGAAACACTATGGATTTCATTAAAGTCTCGTTTGTAATTCAGGGTGGAAAACAAATTGTTTTGTACTCTCGAAATTTGCCCCCGGTTGATTTCCAAACCTTCTCTGTTATAATTTTTGGTGATGGTCTCAACCCCTGTATCCGTGTATCCGAAAACACTTGTATTGTACCTGTCAGTAAGGTCCCAGCTTCCGTTGGATGAAACCGTTGTTCTAAAAGTAAGGTGTTGGGTAAGTTGGATATCTGCACTTAAATTAAGGGTTAATATATTCTCCTCGCTCCTGGTTAGGCCGTTTGCCGCATCTATTAATGGGTTCCTGTTATCATACAAAAGGTTACCATTCTCATCGATGGCTTGTACGGAACCATATCGGCCATCCCTGGTATAGGGTGTAATATAGGGTGCTGCACCTCCCAACATCTCGAAAACTCTGCCCAAGGAACCATAGGTAACATCGGCATAAGGTTCTGCCGATTCTCTTCGGATATAATTGAACCTTCCACTTACCGTTAACCAATCTTTTACCTTGGATTCCATATTGGCACGCAGGCCATATCTTTGAGAATTGGTATTGGGAACCATTCCTTCCTGATTCAAATAATTGAAAGAAAGGAAGGAGGAAGTCTGGGCTGAACCACCTCGGATCGAAACATTGTGCTCCTGGATATTGGCAGTATTAAACAATACCTTAAACCAATCTGTATTGGGGTACTTATAAGGATCATCCCCTGTCCTAAAGGCGGAAATCAGACTTTCCGAAAAAAGTGGGGCCGAACCTTCATTGGCTAGGGCCTGGTTAGTCAGTTCCATGTGTTCTGCACTGTTGGTGATTACGTCGTATCTCCTTCCGAGAGATTGAATTCCAAAGTAGGAATTGACATTCACCTGCATCTGTTCATTATTCTTGCCCATTCGGGTGGTGATCAGCACCACGCCATTAGCGGCTTTAGAACCATAAATGGCCGCACTGGCCGCATCTTTTAAAACAGAAATATTTTCAATATCATTGGGGTTCAATTGATCAAAGGACCCTTCCACCCCATCCACAATAATCAAGGGGTTGGAATTGTTCAGTGTCCCCCAACCCCTTACCCTGATCTGGGCCCCATCGCTACCGGGTTTTCCCGAATTTTGGCTTACCCAAACACCGGAAGCCGTTCCGCCGAGGGCCTGCGATGCGTTGGTCAATGGCCGGTTGGTTAATTCATCATCAAAATTTACGGTGGAAATGGCCCCCGTCAGATTTACTTTTTCCTGTACCCCATAACCCACTACCACCACTTCATTTAGGGAGGACTGGCTTTCCATTAAGGTGATATTCAGGGTCGTTTGATTGGCTATCGTAATTCGCTCGGATTGGTAACCTATAAACGAAATGAGCAGGACAGCACCTTCAGGCGCATCTATGGTAAATTGTCCATCAAGGTCCGTGGCCGTGCCTGTGGATGTGCCTTCCAATAGTACGGTGGCTCCGGGAATGGGTGCTCCATTTTCATCCGTTACGGTCCCGGAAATCTCTATCCGGTCAAAATTGGGGGAAATTATAGCTTCATCCTTAGCCAAATCCATATTTCCAACAGGGATAAAATGGCTTATTGGTATGAATAATGATTTTTTTGCCTGAATGTTTGGCTCCTCGGCCTGTAATACCGTCAGAAACATAAATTGAAGTACCCAACCATAAAAAAGGGTTTTCGGTACCTTCTTGATCAAAAACAGTAATCTTCTTTTCATAATTTTAGGGTTTAAATCAATTGACTTTTTTAATACAGGCAGGGATAGTTTTTACCTCGCAAAGTCCATTTTATCCTGCCCCATTAATTTCCATAGGCTCATAAATTTTATTTAAATCAATTTTTTATCCAATTACATTTTGATTCCAAAATCATTGAATTTGAACTGCCGGCCTTTCCCATCTCCCTATCTTTTCATTTGGAGCCTGACCTTCATTTGGGAATATTATACTTTATCCTTGTACTTATTTGAAATTTCCTTCTTAACCTATACACCTACCTAAGCACATTTACTTAAAGAGAAATGTTTTATAAAAAATTTGACAGTATAATTAAAGATTTATAACAGTCCGGGCAGAAATAATTCTTAATTTCCGCCTCTGTGGAAGTTTTTAAAAAACCGTATTGATCCAAAACCATTTCAATAAGTTTTGTATCAATACGGTTTAGTAATTACCATAACATCATTAACAATCGGCTCCTATATATCCACAATTCTGTTCATACCCTCCACTGGTTCTATCAATTTGTTCCAAAGGAATCGGTCTGAAAATATGGTAATCCTGGATATTGTCTCTGCCTTCCGGGTTATGTGCCCTGACCCTTTCCACCAATTTTCCTGTCCGTGCGAGGTCAAACCAGCGGTGCCCCTCTCCTACCAACTCTCTTCCCCTTTCATCCAAAAGGAAGTCCAATGTGACTTCTCCAGCCGAAATTTCGATCGCTGATTCCATACCAGGCCAGGCACCTCTTCTTCTTATCGTATTGATATCTTCTGCAGCTCCCTCCTTGTCTCCCAGCATGATTCGGGCTTCGGCCCTGATTAAATACGCATCTGCCAAACGCATTAAGGGATGATCCCTTTGTCCCGGGGGATGTTGTCTGTTGGGACGGGTAGGATCAATCCATTTGTTCAATGTGGGGTACCATCTTTCATCATACTGACTATTGGTGATCACCAAATGAGGAGTCCGGCCAATCCTGTCCTCGGTCCAGAATTGATCTTCACCGGGACCGGGAATAAAAACAGCGGTATCCCCCACATTGAATTTTCTGGTCCCCACCAAATTGGACGCCACATAACCCTGGCTGGCCTCCTCAGCAGTCCAAACTGGAATACTGCCTTCTGTATTGGAAATCCAGGCATGTTTATAGGTTTTGTCATATCGGGAATCGATTTCCCTGTTCCAAAGACTCAGGAGAAAGTCGGTTGGACGGAACCTGATCCATGGTCTTCCATTGTCTGTATCCCTGGCCATTCCCGGTAAAATATCATATTCCATTAGGAAATATAGGTGCCCACTATGTCCCCTGGTGTCCAATCCTTCGTCCACCTGGTTCTTATTGTTTTGAATGGAAAAAATGACCTCACTGTTCCGTTCATTGTTAATATCCCAAAGACTTGCATAATCGGGCAATAAACTGAAATCATAATTGTTGATCACATTCCCCATTAACCTTTCGGCTTCCTGGGCGTCGGCATTGCCCTGCCCATAGGATTGATAAGCCCTGGTCATCAATACCTTAGCCAAAAGAAATTCTGCAGCAGACTTGCTTACACGGCCATATTCATTTTGGGTATCCGGTAAATTGGCAATGGCAAATTCCAGATCCGGGATAATGGCTTCACTGTAAATCTGACCGGCAGGCGTCCGGTTGGCCTCGATTTCCACCCCAACCGTTTCCTCTAAGGAAAGGTGTATGTCTCCAAAAAATCGTACAAGGTTAAAATAATACAGTGCTCTTAAAAACCGAACTTCGGCAATTCTTGCCGTTTTCATGGCTTCAGAAACACCCTCTACGTTTTCAGATCGGTTGATGACGGCATTGGCCTGGTTAACCCCCCTATAAAAATCTCTCCAGGTATCTCTGACAAACCCCTGTGCCGGGCTGAATGCACCATCATAAAAATTGATCATTTTATGACTTCCTCCTCTACCGTTGGTATGTAAATCCGTTCCAAAAACGGTCATGGTAAAACCTCGTTCCCATCCATAAAAACTTTTGGTTTCCGCGTATGTTGCTGCCACAGCTGCCTCAAATCCACTGGCTGTGGTATAATAGGAACCCGCGGAAACCCCGGAAATGAGTTCTTCCTCCAAATAATCTTCACAGGAAGTACCAAATATTCCTGAAAACAGGACAATCAATGCAATAAATTTATTTTTCATGATTTTTCGTTTTAGAATGATACATTTACCCCCAGTAAAAACTGCCTGGAAGATGGAATGGAACCGGCATTGATATCACCTGCCAACTCTGGATCCCAGGTATCAAATGTGGACCAAAAGACCGGATTTTGAGCAGAAGCATAAATTCTTAGCCTGCTCATGGCCAGTTTTGCGGCTAAACTGACGGGCAGATTATAACCCAAGGTTACATTTCTCAATTTCACAAAACTTCCGTCAAAATAACTTCGGGTAGAAGAATCCCTCGGAAATTCCTGGTAAACATTGGGCCGCGGATTATCATTGCTGGGGTTATCTATGGTCCAATAATCCACATTCAGGTTATTGTACCTGGCTTCCAGATTATTGTTCGCATCGTGAAACCTGCTTCGGATCATGTGTCCCATCCTGTAAAAGAAAAAGAAACTAAAATCAAAGTTTTGAATCTGGAATCTGTTAGTTATCCCGCCGAGGTAATCAGGAACATCTGATCCCAATACCAATCTGTCATCCGGGGTGATCCGGTCATCCCCATCCTGGTCTTTCAGCTTGATTTCACCTGGAAATTTGTTTTCCATTTCCCTGGCCATATCCACTTCATCAGCCTGCCAAATCCCTATCTTTTCATAATCGAAGAATACCCTTATCGGTTGTCCGATAAACCACTGGTTGCCTGTATCATCAATGGGATTGTCATTTTCATCCCGGAAAACCAAATCAGTAATCTGTTCCTTGTACCTTGTAATATTGAATTGAATATCCCATCGGAAATTCCTCTTATCCACTGGCGTAGCATTCAGGGTCAATTCTATTCCATTGGTTTTGGTAGCACCAATATTTTGCAGGATATTTTGGTATCCAGAGGTATAAGGCAGGTTTCTTTCCAATAGGATGTCCGTGGTATTGGTAATATAATATTCAAATGATCCGGAAAGGCGGTTATTGAAAAACCCAAAGTCAACCCCTAAATTGGTGGTGGAGGAAATTTCCCAACCAAGGTCACTATTGGGAATTTCATTTAATCCAAAACCCAGATAAGGCGTATCCCCTAAGGCATAAACGGTTCTCCTTAATCTACCAAGCGTTTGGTACGGATCAACAGAGGTGTTGCCTACCTGTCCATAGGAAGCCCTTAATTTCAGTTCAGTCAGTAAATTTTGGTTGTTTAAAAAACCCTCTTCAATAATGCGCCAGCCTATGGAAGCGCCTGGAAAATAGGCCCATTTCCTTCCAGGGCCCAAACGGGAGGAGCCATCGGCCCTTAATGTAGCCTGAAACAGGTATTTTCCCATAAAATCATAATTTACCCTTCCCATATAAGAGGAAAGGGTCCATTCTTCCAATCGGCTGCTCAAATTCCCTTTCACTTCTGCGGTTCCGATATCATAGAACAGTTGAGATTCATAAGGAAGGTTGGAAACCTCCGAGCCATGCTGCTCAGACCTTAAGCCCTGAATACTTTGAAGCAGGGTAGCCTGAAAGGAATGGTCATCCCCAAAGGTTTTATTGTAGTTTAATATATTTTCAACGGTGTATCCAAAATCTGCTTCATTTTTCAGGGAAGCACTTGCCGGCCCTCCCCTGTTGGTATTGGTTTGGCTTGCTCTGAAATTGCCTATGCGGTTGTACCGGATATCAGGGCCGGCATTGATGCGAAAGGTCAATCCATCCACAATATTGGCTTCCATGTAAACCGGTGCAAAAATCCTGGTCGACTTTCTTTCATCCATATAAGCCCCGGGCACCAACTCGTTTAGTGGATTGGTGCGAATCCCGTCATTGGTCGGCAAAAACCGCAAACTGCCATCCTCATTATAGGGGACACCAAGCGGATTATTGGATACTGCCTCACCTATGGCAGATCCCGAGCCCCAATTTTGAATGGCAAAAGAAGCCAAAAAGGAAGTTCCTACCTTAAATACCTCGCTGATTTGGTGATCCAGGTTGATCCTTGCCGTTGCGCGGGTGTAATCCATGTTATCCACAATTCCTTCCTCATTAAAATAGCCCAAAGAAATGTTGAACTGGGTTTTTTCATTACCTCCATTTACACTCACCTGATGATTCGTTTGGTGACCCTGGCCAATGATCAGGTCCAGCCAATCGGTGGATCTTCCCATGTTAACAGATTCCAGTTCCGTGGGATCCAGGAACACCTGCTCATCGGATGGAACCACTCCGTTCCAGGAGGGTTGACCGGTATTGGGATCCCATCTCCTGGCCTCCCTTTTCATGGCGGCATATTGTTGCCCATTCATCATATCCACCATATTGGTTACATTGGAAATCCCATAATAACCTTCATAAGCAACGGTGGTTTTTCCGGTGGAACCTCTTTTGGTAGTAATGATGATTACTCCATTGGCTCCCCTGGACCCATAAATTGCCGTAGCTGCCGCATCTTTTAAAACTTCCATGGAGGTAATGTCCTGAGGATTGATGTCAAATATGGCACTGGTAGCACTGGTCTGAGGAATGCCATCTATGACATACAAAGGATCATTGGAGGCAGAAATTGACCGCCTTCCGCGTATTAATATTTGGGGATTCTGACCAGGTCTTCCACCTGAGGATACGATATCCACCCCTGCTACCTGCCCCTGCATGGCTTCCACCGCACTGGCTACAGGAATCTCTCTGATGGATTTTTCATCCAAAGAGGATATGGCACCGGTAATATTTCTCTTTTCCTGGGAACCGTAACCGACCACGATGACTTCTTCCAAAGCGGAAAAATCTTCTTCCAAAGTAATGTTCATAAGCGTTTGATTGCCTACGGTAACCTGTTTGGTTTTGTATCCGACAAAAGATACAATCAAAACAGCTCCTTCATCGGCTTCAATTTGAAATTCACCATTGATATCCGAGGCTGTGCCTACAGAGGAGCCTTGTACCAATAGGGTAGCACCGGGAATTCCCTCCCCGAGCTGGTCTGTCACCCTCCCTTTAATGGGAATCAATTCATCATTTAATGCCTTTAAGCTGTAGCTCTCAATATGCTTACCTGTCAGGCAGAAAGCCTGGGACATGGTCGTTGTCATGGCTAAAAATGATACTATAAGGCCATACAACAGTTTTCTAATTACCTTTTTGAAAAGGTATGGTATTGCTTTTTTCATAAAATCTTGGGTTTAAATTATCGGTTATTAACTTTCAGAAACCTTCGTGGGGGAAGGCATAATATATTCAACAGCATGTTTCATTACATAGGCATTCTGGTTTAAATCAAAGGTTTTGGATAATTAATCCTATCCAAGTAGAATGTGTTTTTGAATCCGGAGATTATAAGTCTTTGTGAGTTGGCCTGATTCCAGTTTTATATTATATTTAATTAACTGAGGAAATTGAAATCTTTCACTTTACAGCGGCTTAATTTAGGAATCATATTGGCCTTTTGCAATCCATTAAAATAAATTATATTAAAAAAATATTCCACAATGATTAGTTGATGACAAATAATAATTAACGGTATTTCTCTGTCAGGTGGTTCAGGTAATAACAATCATACAATTCAAAAATGCACCACCTATTACCCGTAGAGAACTGCCATCAGCAAGGCATATATAGAAGCTTTTTGAGTCAATTCTCCCTTTAAAAATTTGGTAGCTAAATATATATGGTGTTCTATGGTCCTTTTGGAAAGGTTCAGTTGAATGGCAATTTCGGAGTTACTTAATCCGTCAATTTTACTGAGAATAAACACTTTTTGTTGAACCTTGGGAAGGTTTTGAATCAACTGAAAAGCGGTGTTTTCCAATTCTTTGTAACTAATATCCTCAAAAATATTTTCCTGGCTGATGCAATAATTTTCCGGTACCTCTGCAATCGAACAGTTTTTTTTCTGGTCTCTGATTTTATTCAATAGCAGGTTTTTAATGGATTTAAAAAGATAGGATTTAAAGTTTTTACCTTCGTCCAATGACTTTCTCTTTTCCCATATTTTTATAAAAATTTCCTGAACAGCCTCTTCGGCTTCCTGTTCATCCAATAAGTATTTATAGGCAAAACCGAGTAACCTAGGCAGGTAGCGGTAATACAACTCATCAAAAGCTTTCATGTCCCCCTGCCTTAAGCATCGGACAAGTTCAGGTTCGCTATGGTTAATGAGATGCCTCAATTCATGGGTTTATTTGGATAAATTTAAAAATAACTTTTGGATAAAAAAGTCCAAAACCATCAATTTTAATTTCAATACCCTCTTCCTCAAATCATTTTCCACTATCAAAAAAATCCTCTTTTAATCAAAAAAATTGAGAATACCTCTGCATTCCGAATTCAGTGAGGAAAAAAAATGTAGGATGGATACCAAAAAAATACCGAAACCTGTAAAAGGTCCGGTATTTTATTTTGTAAAATTAGTACAATAAATAATTTTATTTATGGCTTTTTTTCTACCTCATTCCTTTGCCATTCAATACCCGGGATTTTGGGCAAACTCATTTTGAGTTCTGTCAATTTGACTTTGTGGAATGGGCCTGTACCTATGATATTCCTGAATATTAGGTCCGCCGTTTGGATTGTACTGCTTCACTCTTTCCAGTAACTTACCCGTCCTTTTCAGGTCAGGCCATCGGTGTAGTTCGCCTGCCAATTCTCTTCCTCTTTCATCTAGAATCATATTAATATCCAACTCTTCTTGGCTGATCAGGGGAATTTCCACCCCCGGGAAAGCAGCTCTGCTTCTTAAAGTATTGAAATAACCCGTCGCCTCTTCCAGTTTTCCCTGCATCATCAAAGCTTCAGCGGCAATAAGATAAGTTTCTCCCAAACGCATATACATATAATCCCTGCCATTGTTTCTCAGAAAAGGATAACGGTGCTTTTGAACGGTAGGTGAAAAAACATCATTTCTATCCTTAATTCTGACCAACCGATAGGGTAAAGCTGCCGCCTCCTCCTCCGTAAGTTCCTGCATGATGGGATCATTGGTAAACCAGGCCGCTGTATCCCCTATGGCCATTCCTTCCGGTACATTGGGTTCATCGTTATAAGTCCAGGCCTCTTTAAATGTCACACTGTACCTTGTATCATTTCTGATATGCAGACCACCTTGTCGGTAATCATTACCAAAGAGTTCGGTTAAAGCGTAATCGGTAGGCCAAAACCTGGCAATGCCCACGTGGTACATATCATCTCCCACCAATCCGGGCAGTAACCATTGCCTTGGACCCAAATACCGCTGAAGTTCATTCCCTGGGTTGTTGACCTCGGGATTATCCCCCCATTGAACCGACCAGATTACCTCATAAATTCTTCTTCAGGGGATCTAAAGGCTTCCAGTTCTACACTTCTTGTTTCTTCCAGTGTGAGATGTATAGGGCCAAAATGCTGAACCAACACAAAATAATAATGTGCCCTGAGAAACCTGGCTTCAGCCACTTTTAAGGTTTTGGTATTTTCGTTGAGGTCTTCTATATCGTCCGCCCTGGAAATCACGGTATTGGCATAATTGATCCCTCTATAAAAATGTTCCCAGACCAATACATCTCCTGAAGGGGACAGAACAGCAGATGGATTCAGACCAGGCCCATAATTGTCCCATTCCGAATTGTAGCTCTGTCCTTCCTTAAATAAATCCGTTCCAAACAAATTCATCAATAATCCTGGTTCTCTTCCATAATACCACCTCAATGGTACATAAGTACCAACCAATGCCTCATCCAAGCCTTCTGGCGTTGAAAACTGAGTGTCTGCCACGGTATCAGTAATCATCTTTTCTGTAAGGTCCACACAACTGGTTGAGCCATAGAAAACCGTGATTGCGAATAATAATTTAAATATTGATTTCATCTTTTTGACTTTAGCATTTATTAAAATCCGAGTTCAATTCCCAACAAAAAAGTCCTGTAATTTGGCATATCATGGTTTCTGGCTCCTTCAGGATCCAAGCCGGGAAATTGGGTAAATGTGAAGGGATTCTGAACCCCGGCATAAATCCGGGATTTTCTCAGACCCCACCGGTCCAGTATTGGATTGGGTAAACTGTAACCTAAAGTGATATTCCTTACCCTGACAAAACTCGCATCGAAATATCCCATGGGCGTAGAATAATCATGACCGCGAACACGGGGCTGGGGGTATTCATTACTTGGATTTTCAGGTGTCCAGTATTCAACGTCCCTTGAATTGAGG
Organism: Cyclobacteriaceae bacterium; assembly: GCA_040905165.1. Classification (GTDB taxonomy): domain Bacteria; phylum Bacteroidota; class Bacteroidia; order Cytophagales; family Cyclobacteriaceae; genus Cyclobacterium. The sequence continues at coordinate 44,073 of JBBDSA010000082.1, forward strand.
TTATAACCCCTCCTTAGATTGATCATTCCTCCCAAGGAGGTCCCCCCTGCCTCACTGAAGATGTTGATCCCTTGTGTGGTGTAAATAAAAAAGGCAAAATCAAAATTTCTGTAATTGATACGGTTACTCAAACTTCCTGTCCAGCTGGGGATTGATTATTTGTATGGAGCCAAGTCCTTCTTCTTTTCGATAAGTCAACTGTTCATTGACCAACAATTCCTGATTTTGGTAGGAATTACCCATGGCTTCCTTTACATTGACTTTTCCTTCTTTGACGGCGACCATTTGTGGTTTTCCTTTATAAGCACTAACCAAAAATGAAGTCCCAAGGACTTTTGTAACCAAGCCCTCCGTAATGACAACAAATGGATTTCCCGGATCTTTGGCCACTTCAAAGAAAGCTTCTCCCTCAAGAATAACCTTTCTTTTGGTTAAAAATGACTTCTGGATCTGTAACCTACTTCCCCCGTTGAGGTGAATGACTGAACTATCTGGCATCAATAGCTTGCGTCGGACTCCTCTGGGATTATCCACCATTTCAAAGGTTTCATCCATTGCAACCGTCTCCAAATTCTCCGAATGATCCGGGAAAAAAACCTGTGTTAATCCAAAGCAAAAAATCAGAACTGCTGCAGCCCATCCCAACCATTTAAATGGTAAAGTTGGAGTTGGATATAATGGTATTTTTTTATGCAACTTTTTAAGATTTGCTGCCCGGTTTGTTTTTATCGTTGCCAATACCCTTAGGTCAGGTTGATTATACCAATCATCCAATATTTTCCTTTCCTCAAGGGTAATTTTCCCTTGTAGCTCCTTGGCAATAAGGCTCGAAATGAGTTCCGGTATTTTCATTAAAATTTCTCCTATGCTTATAGAGTGACAGAAGTAAGGATGTACTACCTCAAAAAATAATTTTTTTATCCATTATTTTTATAATTGCCTTTCAATGGGCTTTTACAGCCATAGAAACCGGGCAGCACGTATGCTTATTTATGAAGTTTAAAAGGGGTCAATAATTGAAATGGATAAAATAATCAGGGATAACCACAATAAATAATGTTTGAGTTCTGCCCGGATAAAAAGCAGGGAAAGGTGTATTTTATTGTGCACGGTTTGGGGTGCAATATTCAATTTACGGGCAATTTCCAAGGTAGAGAGTTGGTTGATTCTACTCAATTTAAATGCCTCCTTTTGACTGGCTGGCAACTTTTCGACCGCCACCTCTATTTTCTGATATAACTCCTCAAATTCCAAGATTTTTGGAAGATCCGTTCTCACCACTCCATCTTCCAAATTGGAAAGATGGCAGGTCAATTTTCTCTTGTAGATAATTCGGTAGACCTTGTATTTGACGGCGGTAAGCAAATAAATTTTAAGGTTCTTCTGAATGGTTAAGGATCGTCTTTTCGTCCAAATATCCAAAAAAATATTATTTAAAAAATAACCTGATTGTTTATAAAAATTCCGCATTTTTAAGGAGCTGGATCCCATTTAATCGTTTTATTGGTGAAAAGGAGCGTTTATCCATTTTCTACATTCCTGTTTAGCCGCACCCTTAAAAATATATGGGAGAGAATTTTTATAAATAAAATTGAAAGTTAATTTTAAGTTATATTAAAATAAGCCCATTCCCCATGATGAAAATTAATTTCCCCCAACTTTTATTTTTGTTGCTTTTCCATCCTTTTTCATTGGTTTCTCAAACCATTTCATCACCACCCCCACTGATTTTTCCAATGCATTTTGTCCATCCGGGCATGCTTCAAAACAAAGCGGACCTGGACTATATGAAGGCCAAAATAAAATCCGGGGATCAACCTTGGGTAGCTGCTTATGAAAGACTGCTGGAAGAAGCTTCATTGGATTTTGAGCCTAACGCCTATACCCATGTGATAAGGGGATCTTATGGAAGACAGGGTGAGGGCCACCGGGAATTGACTGCCAGTGCCATGGAGGCCTATAGGCATGCCTTGCTGTGGTACATTACCGATAATCCGGAACATGCGGAAAAAGCCATTTCCATCATTGCTGCCTGGTCAGAAAAATTATGGGATTTTGATGACAATGATGCCAAATTGATTGCCGCATTGACAGGACAGCATTTCCTTAATGCCGCTGAAATATTGAAATACACCTACGAGGGTTGGGAAAATAAAGACATACTGGCTTTTGAAAAGCTGATGCTAACGGTGTATTATCCCAATATCCGTGAGTTTTTTACAGAAGCCAACGGCAATTGGGATGCCGCCATGATCCATACCTTGCTTTGTATTGGGGTATTTACCGATAGACCGGATATTTTTCAACGGGCTGCAGAACATTTTTATTGGGGTCCCAACAACGGTGGTATTACCAAATACATTTATCCCAATGGACAGATCCAAGAATCCACCAGAGACTGGCCCCATGTTCAATTGGGCCTTGGAGAATTGGCCAAAGCCGCACAGGTAGCCTGGACGCAGGGCATGGATTTTTATCAGGTGGCAGACCAAAGACTGGCATTGGGCTTTGAATATACCTCAAAATACATGCTGGGTGATAAAGTACCTGTATATGGAGTCATTTCCACTAGAGGTAGAGGGGAATTCAGGGATATTTATGAATCTGTATACCACCATTATACCCTCATTAAAAACACGGAAATGCCGTATACAGAGAAGGCCATCCAAAAAACAAGGCCATCTTCTTCCTGGTATTTCCTGGTATCACAAAAAGCCCCTTTCCTATCCAAGGTTAATAGACCATCCCATGCACCATTAAAAAGTGCACGGCCACAAACCGGGGCCTTGGCTAATCCAAACCAAAATTATGAGGGGGCCTTGCAGGTAAAACCAGGAGAATCCATACAGGATGCTTTGGATAATACCTCAGGCACACAGAAAAAGGTTTTGTTACAGAAAGGGATTTACCGATTGGATCAACCACTGCTTATCCCAAGCGAAACCCATTTGGAAGGCATGGGTGAAGAAACCGTGTTGATATTGGATTCGGAAAAAGCCGGATTGACCATTGGCAACAAAGATTCGGTATTGGATAATGTGACCATCAGCCATTTATTGGTAGAAGGAGCCGGATCTGTGGATCCTGGAACTGATCCTAATCAGGGCCGAAGGGTGGGGGCAAGGCAATCGGCTTTAAGGAGGGAAGGCATCGTTTTTTCCGCAGAAAAGGAGGAGCAGATACAAAACATCAAATTGGTAAACATCACGGTAAGGAACTTCACAAAGCATGGGGTTTCCATTAGGGGAGCTGAAAACGTACAGATTATTCAATGTGATTTCAGTGACAATGGATCCAATGTGGTACCTGGAAAAGGCCTCCACCATAACCTTCACCTGACAAGGGTAAAAAATGTAAAAGTTATCGATGGAAGGTACAATACCTCACCTTGGGGAAGCGGTATTCACCTTTCTTTTGGTGAAAACATTGCCCTATCCGGAAATGAAACCGCTAGAAACAAGCTGCAGGGAATTCATATCACAGAGAGTAAAAATATTTTACTGGAAAACAACCTCATTGAAGGGAATGACCGACATGGGTTATTTTTGGACAGTTGGATGGAAGGCACCCATGAATTTGACATAAAAAGCAACATTTTCAGAAATAACAGTGGAATGAGCATTAAAAGTCTGGAAGGAAACCTGGGCAGCATGGGGTATAATTGGTCCATGGACAATAAAGAGGATGTCATTTATGAAAAAGCTACCCAAGCATTTCACCACAGGTTCCGGCAACTTCTTTCTTTGATGGATTATGAAAAGGAAGTGTTGGCTGATTCTTTCCTTATGGTTGAAAATCCATTGGTAGCTGCACGCTACCTATTAAATTATTTCAGAGAAAGGGCTTCTGTAAAACACCCCATTGACAGGCAATTTTTGAAGCAACCGGAAAACCCGGCCAGTGAAAAAGACCTGGAAATGGCCAACAATGCACTGGCCCATATTATGGTGGGACAACCTGCCTATCCTCCCTTTTTTGTGGGGGAAGATATCAATTGGGACAGCAGGCCAGTTAACGACAACGAATGGGTTTGGCAGTTGAACCGCATGACCTTTTGGGAAGCTATGGCCAAATCCTATTGGCAGACAGGCCAAGAAAAGTATGCCCAGGCCTGGTCCCGGCAAATGATGGATTGGGTAGAAAAAAACCCAAGGGATGAAGACCATCAATATGCCTGGAGGTCAATAGAAGCGGGCATAAGGGGCCACAGATGGACCAACCTCTTTCAGTTTTTTCTGGATGCCCCTTCCTTTACCCCTGAGGCCCTTGTGACCTTTCTGGTTGCTTTGCACGATCATGCCGATTTCCTTATGACCCGATACTCTAAAGGCAGTAACTGGGCCTTGATGGAAGCAGAGGGAATGGCTTTCATTGCCATGACCTTTCCGGAATTCAATGCCTCAGGAGAATGGTTGGAGGAGGCAGTAAATAGGTTTAACAATGAAATCCATCATCAGGTGTATCCGGATGGACACCAAAGGGAATTGGCCTTTGGTTATCATATGGGAAGCATTGGCTGGTTTTTGCGCAGTTATCAAATGGCCAAATTAAATGGTTTTGGACACCTTTTTTCCGAGGATTATCTCTCATTAATTGAAAAAATGTGTGAGGTCCCTATGAAATTGGCCTTCCCTGACGGAACCACCCCCCAATTTGGAGATGCCTGGACTGGTAAACCCGGGCAACATTATGCCAAATTGAAAGAATGGGCCGCATTGTTTGATCGCCCGGATTTTTTATATGTTGGTACGGAGGGGCTTGATGGCCAAAAACCAGAGGCAACTGCTTTCGCTTTCAAAGAAAGCGGTCTGTATTCCATGAGAAGCAGTTGGGAGAAGGATGCCATTTGTATGGTACTCAAGTGCGGCCCTGATGGTGGAGGCCATAGCCAACCTGATAATGGCACTTTCGAATTGTATGCAGGAGGCCGAAACCTTACCCCCGATTCAGGAAGCTTTATTTATAGTGGAGATCCCGAAAACCGTTCCTGGTTCCGGCAGACCCAAGTCCACCAAACCCTGACTTTGGAGGGAGCCAATGCGGCATACGCTCCTAAATTATTGCTATGGCAATCTGAACAGGAACATGACATCCTGGTAGTAGAAAATCAAAGTTATCCTGAACTGGCCCACAGAAGAACAGTTATTTTCGTGAATAAAGAATTTTTTGTCTTAATCGATGAAGCCATGGGAAAAGCCGGGGGTCAATTGGACCTCAACTTTCAGTTGGCTCCCGGGGATGCTGATTTGGACCCATTGACGTTAACGGCCAAAACAGGTTTTGAGGAGGGATACAACCTGGCCATCCAAACCCTTCCCCAAGCCGGCCTTTCCATGGAAGAAGCTAAAGGTCAGGTTTCCTTTGTTTATACTCAAAAAGAACAAAGGCCTTCATTTTCCTATCGAATGGATAAACCAAAAAATTCCAAAGGCAATAGGTTCATCACTACCCTTATACCATTTCAAAATGAGCTTCCCGAAATAGAGGTGGAGTTGATGGGGAAACCAAGACCAGGAACTCAAAAAATGAGCATTAAAGTACAATATCAGGGAAAAAGTGAAACCATAAATTACCAATATTAATTTTAAACAAAACCGGAAAAAAAATTTGAAATGAATAAATATACACTCCATAAAATAGTTGTTGTACTTTACTTTTTTTGGTTTGGCCATTCAACTGTAAATGCTCAGGATCTTCCGGTAACCCTACCCAACCTGCCATTTCACCTGACATCGAAACCCTGGGATCCTGCCAAACCGGATAAATCGGCCTTTTTGGATGTCATCGCCGCAACCTGTAAGGTAGTGGCCAGGCATCAAAATGCTTCCGGTGCCATCATTGATCCTTACCTGAAACGGGAGCACCAATATGCAACCCCCTATTTTGCATTTGCGGTAGGGGTCTTATTGAATGCAGGAAGAGCCCATGATTTAAGGGAGGCAGGTATCCATGCTATGGAACACAGCACGGGGAATTTTGCTGCGGGAACCAAGGCCATACCTGATGAACATGGGGAGTTTTTTATCAGCCCATTGTCTCATGCCCTTGAGTTGTACCGTCCGCATGTTGCTCCTGAAAAATACAGGCTATGGGAAGACAGAATGAAGACACCACTGGATGTGGTCATGCAGAATTTTGAAGGCAGAATCAATAACTGGAGGACCTATGCCATGAAGGGAGAATGGACCCGCGTTAAAATGGGTTTGGTGGATAGGGAAAAAGCGGTGGATTTTATAGAAACTGCCTGGCATGAGCTTTCCCAACGGATCAGGATCGTGCATGACAAATGGAACCTTTACCAGGACTGGAGCAGTGACCCCCAATCTTTGGCCGTGGAGGCAGTCGGTAGGAGTAACTTAATTGCCTTGGTGATGGAAGGCTATGATGGCCCCTCTGCAGCCGAAATGAAATTGGCCATTCGACAAGGCACCCAAACGAGTCTGCTCTTGCAGGCCCCGGATGGACAGGCCCCCGCCAATGGACGTACGGATAACCATATTTTCAATGATGTGCTCTACCAGTTGGCATTTGAAAGTTTGGCGGAAGATGCCTGGGCGGAGAGGGATAGCGTCCTGGCCGGCCAATACCGGAGGGCGGCGGATATGGCATTTCAAAGTATTTTAAGGTGGCAACGTACGGAAGAGCCCTGGAAAGGATCTTTCTATATCACCAAAAACCAGTTTGAACCCAGCTTAAGAGTTGGATATCAACCTGCCAGCCAATGGGGCAACTACACAGGAGCCATTATCCAGCACCTTGGAGAAGCCTATTTGACGCGCCAATCCACTATTCCGATTTTTCCTTCTCCTACAGAAATAGGGGGGTATGCCTTTAAAACCGATGATCAATTTGGGGCTTTTTTCGCCAATGCAGGGGGGCTCCAACTGGTGGCCAATCTGAGAGGGGCAAGCGTCCCTAAATATAACCTGAGCTGGACGCCCCTGGGAGTAATAAGGATCAGCATGGCAGGATGGGATGCCCGACTGGGCCCCTCGGATGGGGAGCATGATCTGGAGGCCGGAACAAGGGTTGACCTCAGAACAGCAAATGGAGATACTTTAGACACTTACAGAAGTCAGAGCGGGGTAACTTTTGGGCCTGAATGGATAGAAAGAGACCATTGGGTACGGATCGCAGACTTGGCGGCCAACTACCAAGCCCATCCTGAAATACATTTTGTCCATCCCCTATTGGTAAAGTTTACTCTTCATTATTCATATGTTACCGGTCGTGGGGGTCCATATTTCAAGCAGGAATTTATCCTCACACCTGACTTCATTGTCACGAGGCTCTCTTCTCCCCAATCCCTTCCTTTTGGGTTAACGGTTCCCTTATTGGAAAATGACGGGGGGCCTTTGCAGGTGGGTATTGAACACAATATGGTATACACCGGCTATAAAAATCCTGGGGACCGACAGTATTTTATGGGTTTGAACTCCGATACCCAGATTAATCAGGAAGCCCCCTCTATACAAAGTACCTATGGCTGGTTAAAACCGATCAGATTTGAAAGTAAAGCTTCCTCCGTTGATGTCCTGGTTTATCCCAAATCTCCAGAGGATATAGAAGCCTCTGCCTTATTATCCTCCTTTCAATGGACAAAGGAGGGATTTTCCACGGCATTGAACAAGGTTGGAGAGAATTATTATCTTGGTCCATCTTCTGCCGGCGGGGAAGGAACGGGAATGGACTTGGATGGGAATGGGGAGGAAGATGTCCAATTCAACCTATCCTGTCAGTTTATTTTCCGGATGGAAGGAAATAAAATTACCTGGGCAGAAGCGGATCAAACTGTAATGATGGAATATGCTGGCAAAAAATATGTGCTGCCTGCCTCCCAACCCGTTCCCATTTATTGATGTCCTATTAGGTTTCCTTAAATCAAATTAAAATTACCCTTCATTAACCTCCCTAACCAAACTATCTTATTACTTTTGAAGTTCGTTATCAGGAATACCTGTTTTGCAGCATTGACACTATGAAAATCCAATTTGCCTCTTTATTGCTTATCTGTCTTTTTTTGCATACCGCTACTTCTTGTACCGGGAAACTGGATGCTGGTGATATTAACCTTGAAAATTGGAAAAAGGACAGAAACGGCTGTCTGGGATTAAGAATACAGGACGTTGAGGAATTAAGAAATATTAAAAATTCTTTTTTGGGCAGTTATAATCAGGAAATCATCCAAACTTTTGGCAGGCCGGACAGGGTGGAATTAATTGATAAAAGTCAAAGTTTTTTTATCTATTTCTTGGGACCTTCTGACAGGTGTCCGCAGGACATCAAAAAAGAACCCTTAAAGGTTCTTTTTAGAATGAATGCCATCAATAAAGTGAGTGAAGTAACCGTAACTGAACTTAATCCATAAAACAAAGGGCCGCTGCCCCCAATGTGCCTGCATTATTTTCCAAGGTGGCTTTTCTCATTTTAATGTCAGAAAGGTAATAAGGGGTTAGGTATTGGTGTACTGTTTTATCCAAATCCGGTTGGATAAAAGGCATGGCTGCAGAAATCCCTCCTCCAAAATAAATTTCATTGACATCCAGAATCCGGATAGTAGAAACAATGGCTTCTCCCAAAATTTCCCCCACTTCAGCAAAAGTGGCCAAAGCAATTTTGTTGTTATTTTGAGCGGCACTTACCAACAAATGCATGCCCAATTCAGCACCTTTCAATTCACCCAAATCATAAGGAAGGGCCTCCATGTGCCGCCTGCATATATTTAAAATACCCTTACGGCCAATAAGCGGCTCGAGACGGCTGTTATTTCTTGACAACATATGACCCATTTCCATGGCATTGCCCCTTGCCCCTTTAAATATTTTGCCCTCTAAAATCAGGGCACTGCCTATTCCAGTACCCAAAGTAATAAACAGATAACTTTCGGGAATTTTACCTTTCCCAAAGTGATATTCCCCAACAGCAGCTGCGCTGGCATCATTTTCAAGGTGAAAAAGAATGGAAGGGAATTTGTTCAATAAAGCACTTTTTAAATCAAATCCATTCAATTCGGGTATAGCAGGTATTTCCAAAGTAGTTGTTCGGTCTTTGCTGACCAATCCCGGAAGTCCAATTCCCACGTCGGTCACATCAGGAAATTGATTAAGGTATTTACCCACGACCTCAACAAAGGCCATGCTAAATCCCATACTATTGCTTTTAAGCGCAGCTGTATCTTCTTTGGCAAACTCTAAAATATCACCTTTGGTATTTACCAGTCCGATTTTAACGTGGGTTCCCCCTACATCAATGCCTAAAGAGCTTCTTGGTTGATTATCCATTTTGTTTTATCCTTAATTGAACCTGCAAAATAATAAAGAGTTTATACTCCTTACTATATACGGCCTGAAAGTGTTGAAATTTTACCGATCTAAATCAAAATAGACTGAATATTAGGGAAATTCTTTTCATCCATCTTGATGCTTCAGGTATAATAGGGTATTATTTCAGGTATATGCCGTCCGCTTTGATTAATATCAACTTCTTTTTGTACAGTTGACCTATGGATTGCTTAAAATGTTTTTTACTCATCCCCAACATGGCTTTTATTTCTTTGGGATCAGATTTATCATGTAGGGGCAAAAAAGCCTTTTCTTTCAGTAAATTTAAAATTTTTTCTGAGCCTTCTTCGAATTTCTGTCTTCCTATAGGAGGCAGCTGTAGATCCAGTTTACCATCTTCTCTTACTTTTTTGATAAAAACCCGCACTTTGTCCCCGATTTGGATCGCATTGAAAATTTCATTTCCATAAAGCAATCCTTCGTAAAAGTCAGCGATCAATACTTTATAGCCCAATTCCGTCTGATCAAAAACCAATCCGGTGATTTCTTGCCCCTTTTCAAAACCAGAGGTATCGGAAAGTATAAAATCCTCATATTTGCTAACAGCAATCAACCTTTCTGTCCGGTAATCCAAGCATACCATGGCAAGGCATTTGTCCCCTACCTCCACTTTTTTGCCCATCTCTGTATTGGGCAAAAATAAATCTTTTGGCAAACCCCAATCCAAAAAAGCCCCATGTTCGGTGACGGATTTCACTTCCATCACTGCAAATTCATCCAAAATCGCTACAGGCCGGTCCGTTACAGCTACAGGCCGGTCCTCACTGTCCGTATAAACAAATACTTCCAATTGATCCCCTTCTTTCTCCTCCCCGGTAAGGTAACGTTTGGGGAGCAGCAATTCCCCTCCTTCGCTTAATGCCAGGTAGGCACCATTGTCCGTAAAACGGTTGATGGGTAAAGAAGATACTTTTCCTAATTCAATCATGCAAGCCAGCGTTTATTTTTTATGGAGAAAAGAATTTCCGCCATTTCATTGGACACAAAGGTAATCAAAATCCCTGTTTTCATTTGTAGAAAGATTTTTCCATCAATCAGTATAATTGTTGGGGTCAAAATAAGATTTAAACATATTTTGATTTTCTTTGTGGCTTGTAAATATTTACTATCTGTGCTTTTATATGGAGACCATCATCAAATCAATCAACGATATCATTTGGAGCAATGCCTTGATCGTTCTTTGTCTGGGAGCAGGCATTTACTTTTCAATTGTCACCAAATTCCTACAAGTCCGGTATGTCAAGGAAATGGTGAAGTTATTGTTTGGTGGTAAATCTTCTGAAAAAGGGGTTTCTTCCTTCCAGGCCTTTGCCATAGCCATTTCAGGTCGGGTTGGCACGGGAAATATCGCTGGGGTGGCCACCGCCATCGCCATGGGTGGACCGGGGGCTATATTTTGGATGTGGATCATTGCTTTTTTAGGAAGTGCTTCTGCATTTATAGAAGCCACCCTGGGACAAATATTTAAAGAAACCAAAGAAGGCCAATACCGTGGCGGACCTGCATTTTATATTGAAAAGGGTCTTGGAATCAAATGGTATGCCATGCTATTTGCCTTTGCTACCATTTTGAGCACCGCATTTTTTCTGCCTGGGGTTCAAAGCAACAGTATTGCCTTAAGTGTGGAAAATGCTTTTTCCATTCCTGTTTGGGTGACAGGACTGATCATTTGTTTTTTCCTGGGCCTTATCATTTTCGGAGGTGTGAAAAGGATTGGAAAAGTAGCTGAAATTGTGGTACCCTTTATGGCAGCAGGCTATATATTGATGGCTGTGGTCATCATGGTGATGAATATTGCAGCAATCCCAGAGGTCATTAGGCTTATTTTTTCTTCTGCGTTTAACATGGAATCTACTTTTGCGGGGGTTTTTGGAATGGCCATTTCCTGGGGTATTAAAAGAGGCATTTACAGCAATGAGGCCGGGCAGGGAACAGCGCCCCATGCAGCTGCTGCGGCAGAAGTCAGCCATCCTGTCAAACAAGGTTTGGTTCAGGCCTTTTCCGTCTATGTAGATACTTTATTCATATGTACCGCTACGGCATTCATGATCCTTTTTACGGGACAATATAATGTCATCAACCCGGAAGGCGGATTTATCGTTGAAAACCTCCCTGGTGCGGCCATCGGTCCAGAATACACCCAGGCTGCTATCAGCGAGCACTTTCCTACTTTGGGGGCAGGATTTGTTGCCATATCCCTGGCATTTTTTGCGTTTACGACCATCATGGCTTATTATTATATCGCTGAGACCAATCTGAGTTTTTTACAAAGAAAAGGCCAACAAAAATGGCCCTTGATGATGTTGAGGGCCCTGATTTTGGTGGCTACCTTCTACGGAACCATCAGAACGGCTGAATTGGCCTGGATGCTGGGAGATATTGGAGTGGGTATGATGGCATGGCTCAATGTCATTGCCATTTTGTTATTAAGAAAGCCTGCCATGGATGCTTTAAAAGATTATATGGATCAGAGAAAAAAAGGCCTTGATCCCCAATTCAATTCCGATTCGCTGAACATAAAAAATACGGCTGAATGGAATAATATTTAGGGCATTTGAGCATTAATTGCTTTACTTGGTCCCGGAATTTTTCAATTAAAAAAAACCGGGTCGGTTATCAGATCATTTTTCCAAAAATCTACCATAGGCCCGATTTTAAAATTCCTGGGAACTCAAAATTTGGATTGATTTTTGAAGTTTGGTCAATAAATTACTTACCTTTTTAGGATTAAAAAAACCTTACTGATCCATGAAACAAATTGATGCCCAACCCACTTCTGGAAGTTTAATATTATTGCCCACCCTATATTTTGTCTGGTCCGATACCATTTTAAGTAAAGAGGAATTCCGTTCATTTAGCCGGTTTCTGGATGCCAGTGATTGGTTGCAGCCGGAGGACAAGGAATACCTGAAGTCAAAACTTGATCCCCTTGCCCCCCCAACTCGGGACGAAATGGAGATATGGTATAAAAAAATCCAGGACTCCATTACAGAGGGAAAAGATTACGAACATTTGGTTGAGGTAGGCATCCAACTTTTAAAAAAGGAAGATCCGGAATTTTGGTCAAAAGTTGATTTGGGTGCGGCAAAGTCAGAGCTGGTTGCCCTGGAAAAAGCTTTGGGTATCATCGGAAAATCAGCTGTTTTCAGTTTCAAATCCACTCATCAAAGCATTACTACCGGGTACACCACCAGTGCGAATTTTGAAATCCCCCAACTTACTGAAATACTGGATGGGAAAAGAAAACCCTTGATTGATGAAATTAAAAAACTAATTGAAGGGGAAGCATTCGATTATGTGGATCCATCAGACCTGGTAAATTACCGGAATCAAACCTTGAAATGGTGCGCGTTATTGGCTCAAAAAGGTTACGGTGCCATCGGTTTCCCAGAAGCCTATGGAGGGAAAAACGACATGGAGGGGTATTTTACGGTGATGGAAACCCTCAGTTACCGGGACATCAGTATGGTGATCAAATTTGGGGTTCAATTTGGCCTGTGGGGAATGAGCATTCACTCTTTGGGCACGCAAAAACACCATCAAAAATACCTGAAAGCCATAGGTACCCTTGCGCTTCCTGGTTGTTTTGCCATGACTGAAACCAACCATGGCTCAAATGTCAAAGGAATAGAAACTACCGCCACCTATAACCATGAGGAGAAAACCTTTACCATCAATACCCCTCATTTGAATGCCAGAAAAGAATACATTGGAAACGCCGCCATGCATGGAAAAATGGCCACTGTATTTGCCAAGTTGGTCATAGATGATAAGGATTATGGCGTCAGTGCTTTTGTGGTCCCCTTAAGGGATGATCAGGGAAATAATCTGCCCGGAATTCACATTGAAGATTGTGGAAGGAAAATGGGATTAAACGGGGTAGACAATGGATTGATTGCTTTCGAGCAGGTAATCATCCCGAAGGAAAACATGCTGGACCGATTTTCCAGTGTCGACGACAAGGGCAATTTTGAAAGCCCTATTGCCAGTGATAACAAAAGATTTTTTACCATGCTGGGCACTTTGGTAGGTGGAAGGATAGGAATTCCCAGGTCTGCTTTGGCTGCTTCCAAATCCGGATTGACCATAGCCATCCGATACGGAGACCAACGGAGGCAATTTGGACCGGAAGGCGGCAGTGAGGTACCCATCCTCAATTATCGCATGCACCAAAGGCGTTTAATGCCCTTATTGGCCATAACCTATGCCTGTCATTTTTCAATGGAATATGTAACGGGAAGGTTTCTGGACAGAAATGAAGATGAAATGCAGGAAATAGAAGCTTTGGCAGCAGGGATGAAATCTTTTGTCACCTGGCATAATACCGCTTCGCTACAGGAATGCAGGGAAGCTTGTGGAGGTAAAGGCTACCTATCCGAAAACCGGATTGATGCCTTAAAAAATGACACCGATATTTATACAACTTTTGAAGGAGACAATACGGTTTTGTTACAGTTGGTGGCCAAAAGCAGGTTGAGTGCCTATAAAGAGCAATTTGAAAACATGAACATTTTTACCATCATCAATTATGTGGCAGGCAGGACCAAAACCTCTTTGACCGAAAAAAATCCCATGATCATCAGAAATGTGGATGATCATCATCTTTTGGACCCGGCCTTTCACCTCAGTGCCTTTGAATACCGGGAAAATTCCATTCTGGAATCGGTGGCAAAAAGGCTAAAAAGATTGATGGATGAAGGCATGGATCCTTTTGATGCCATGAATGTCTGCCAGCATCATCTGATCACTATGGGAGAAGCCTATATTGAACGGGTCATATTGGAAAATTTCATTGCCAAAGTGGTTGAAATCAAGGATAAAAACCTCCAAGCCGTAATGAAAAAACTTTGTGACCTTTTTGCCCTTTACCAGTTGGAACAACATAAAGGCTGGTACCTGGAACAAGGGTACATGGAAGGAGTGAAAACCAAGGCCATCCGAAAAATGGTCAACCAATTGTGTTGGGAAATCCGCCAAGATGCCGTTCCATTGGTCAATGCCTTCGCAATACCTGATGCCTGTCTTTCCGCTCCTATTGCCACTTAGATTATTTTATGGAACAAATCCTCGTTTTCGCAGTATTGGGCCTCTCGCTCATCTTTTTTGTCTGGGGTAAATTAAGATATGATCTGGTAGCCCTCCTGGCCTTAATTGTATTATCCGTTTTCGGTCTTATCCCCTATGAAAATGCATTCATGGGATTTTCCCACCCTGCCGTCATAACCGTAGCAGCGGTATTGGTAGTAAGCAAGAGTCTGGAAAAGTCCGGACTTGTCAATTACTTCTTACGCTTTTTGGACCATTTGGGTAGCAATATCACTATACAGATCACCGGGATATGTGCTCTTGTGGCCCTGGCTTCCGGCTTTATGAACAACATCGGTGCCCTGGCCATATTCATGCCAGTAGCCATCCAAATGGCCAGAAAGCACCACTATTCCCCTTCATTGGTACTGATGCCCATCGCCTTTGCCTCTCTATTGGGAGGCATGGTGACCCTGATCGGTACCCCACCCAATATTATCATATCTGCTTTTAGGTCCGGGGTTTCCGGTAACAATTTCAGCATGTTTGATTTCGCTCCGGTAGGTATAGGTATTACCCTTGCAGGGGTGGTCTTTATATCATTGGTCGGCTGGCGGTTTTTGCCCAGAAGAAAGTCAGCTTCCAGTGAGGACAGCATGTTTGAAATCAATAATTATATCACAGAAGTGATCATCAACCCCACTTCTCCATTAATCGGTAAAACGCTTCAGGATATCGGAAATGAGGTAGACCTGGATTTTAAAGTTTTGGGAATCGTCAGGGACAAACAGCGGATACATGCCCCTGGTCCATTTATTGCGCTTAGAGAAAATGATATTTTGATCCTGGAATCCAATACAGAAGTCCTGGAAAAATTCATTGACCAGTATCAAACAAAACTGGTTGGAAACGAAGATTTATACAACGAACCGGAGGCCAAAGATGAAATCATTATTATGGAAGGAATCGTCCTGGAAAATTCTCCGCTTGTAGGCCAAACCGCAGCAAGTATCCACATGAGATCCCGCTATGACGTCAATTTATTGGCCCTGGCCAGAAGTAATAAAACCATCCTACAACGGATTGACCATGTCATTTTCGAAACCGGGGATGTTCTGATGCTCCAAGGCAGAAGCAAGGAAATGGCGGATATTTTTAATGACATGCAATGTTACCCTTTGGCCCAAAGAAGCCTTAGTATAGGGAAACCCAAAAAGACCATTTTCGCCATTTCTCTATTCGTGGCCTCTATTTTAGTAGTCGTTGCGGGCTGGATGCCGGTAGAGATGGCTTTTACCCTGGCCGCCGTAATGATGGTCATCATCAAAGTAATGCCTCTTAAAGATTTGTATACCAGTATAGATTGGCCGGTAATTGTTTTGCTTGGAGCCATGATTCCTGTGGGCGAGGCCTTTGAAACCAGCGGCGCTGCGGCCTCAGTCACTGAAAACATTTTGATTTTCTCAGATATCCTACCCTCATGGACAATTTTGATCGTGATAATGGTGACTACCATGCTCCTTTCCAGTGTGATCAACAATGCCGCTACGGTAGTTTTAATGGCCCCGATCGGGTTGAAAATTGCAGAAAGCATGGAACTTTCGACCGATCCGTTTTTAATGACCATTGCCATAGGGGCTTCTTCTGCCTTTCTTACGCCAATAGGTCACCAATCCAATACACTGGTCATGGGACCGGGAGGCTATAAATTCAGTGATTATTGGAAATTGGGTCTGCCCTTAACCATATTGGTCCTGGCCGTAGGAATTCCGCTGATCTTAATATTTTGGCCATTGTAAAGATACCTGATTCAGTCTTCCAATTCTGAAGCATACAATTTAAATACCGGGTTGGGCTCACCGATTAAATCCGCCATTGTAGGGTACACATCCCAAAAAGCAGCAATATGATCTGTTTTTCCGGGCTCGATATTACCCGGCCAGTTGGCAATCATCGGCACCCTAATGCCCCCTTCATATAAATCCCTTTTGTAGCCCCTGAAAGGACCGTTGCTGTTGAAAAAGTCAGGATCAGCTCCGCCCTCAAGGTGGGGACCATTGTCCGATGTAAAGACTATCAGGGTGTTTTCCCGCAATCCCAGCTTCTCGAAATGGGCCACGATTTCCCCTACTTGCCTATCAAGCAATTCCACTATGGCTACAAAAGCTGCTGGGTAAAAACCAGCCCTTCCTGTGCCAGTTGATTGATATGTGGTGTGTCTATGATTTCCTGTCCGTTAAAACCAAGGTCACCATACCCCAGGTCATCTGCCAGGATATATACGATATTTGGTTTTGCGGTTTCTGAAAGCTCCTGTTGAGGACTCTGATCCTTTTTGCCAAAAGTACAGGCCAATGATCCCAGAACCAGCAATAGGATGAAATAATTGGTATGATGCATAGATGATAAAAGTTATAAAATGTTAAAGCTTACAAATTACTAATTATTCCCGCAAAAGAAAAAAGAGGATACAAATACTAATTTAAGCGCTCGTTTTGGCATATTCCCTTTCACAATCTCCTCTTCAAAATTAACTACAGCTTTGAACTCCCCATGCCTGACGAGTATGCCCGGAGGGCAGGCAGGGTTTTCATCCTTGGCTTTACAAGCCGCACTGCACGCCACACATTAGTGAGGAAATCTTAGGAGTTGCCTGCCTGTGTTTCTTTTAATTCGTAATTTGTGTTTCTTCTTCATTCTTTATTGTTTTTTTGTGTATTTTAAAACAACAGCACCTGTCGAAAGCTGATGGGACGAAACAAGGGATAAATTTTTAGAAGATATTCCCTGTCCGAACATTCGTCGTCCATTTCCCAAAATAACCGGAGCTATCCCAATGCGGTATTCATCAAATAGATTGTCGTTGACAAATGTCTCGGAAAGTTTAGCACTGCCAAAAACATACATATCTCCATCCCCTTGTGCCTTCAATTTAGAAATTTCAGCAGAAGCATTGTCCTTTAGTTATACTTAAATTTATGGATTTTTTTTCAAA
Source organism: Cyclobacteriaceae bacterium (assembly GCA_040905165.1). Classification (GTDB taxonomy): domain Bacteria; phylum Bacteroidota; class Bacteroidia; order Cytophagales; family Cyclobacteriaceae; genus Cyclobacterium. The sequence continues at coordinate 61,434 of JBBDSA010000082.1, forward strand.
ATACGCTTGATCAGAAAGGGCTTTGTACAACTAATGATCACATCTGACATCAATCTACTAAGCCTACCATTTCCATTGGGAATGGAATTTGTCCATTTATGTATTCCAGGTCTAGACCCACAAAGTATTAGGTAGTTATTGTTTGATTATAATAGTTCGATCTTCAACCGCCTTTTTGATTCGTTCCTTGTGTTTTTGGCCTTCAAGCTACATTGTATTTGAAGTTCTGGAAACTATTTTTTCAGCCAGAGGCTGCCTTGATTGTCTATGAACAATGTATTCGCTCCTCCCCTTTATTTTACATTGTCAAATTAAGGATTACGGACAAGGAATCAGGTAATTCTTAATTCAAGATAACCCAGGTTAATTACACTATCTGCATAGAAATTTCTCAACTCTTCTGAACGCCATGCAATCATTATTCCAAATGAAATATATAAAAGCATGTTTATTATTGATAACAAAGGTATTTTCCATGACCATGATTTTGAAATGACTTTGTCACTCATTGCATTTTCTTCTGATTGTTTTGGTTTGAAAAATAAGTATGCTATAGTAGAAATAGCCAAAAACAAAATTAAACCACTTATAAAGAGTTTTAACAGCTCAATTTTATCAAACATTGGAAAAGCTTCAATAAAAAGCCCTGTCTCTATTTGTGTCATAAAAATCTGTATTCCATAGACTATTAGTGCTGTGGTGATTATTAACATTATCCCCTTTAATCTTAAGCGAAGCATCAAATAAATAAGTGCAATGGAGTTTATCAATATTTGAACTATTAAAGCAATAATAGTCATTGTGCTTATTTCTACTTCTACATTTGAGGGAAAAATCAAATAAACTAATATTATAATAATGAAATAGACTATTAAAAATCCCAGGAATTTGCTTAAAAAAAATAATTTTTCTTTCATTGTATAATTATTTGAAGGTTGAATATTCTCCTTTCTTTACTTGTGCCCAACGGTTAGTTTATGCGTAGTGTGACCGTTTAGTGAGTATTATTACATATGGATTTCCATCACCTGCAACGATGGCGGTTTGAAACCTTGTGGATTTCGGAGCTAGGGGAAATCCGAAGGGTATTTCAAACAGGCTGTCTTCGGTTTGCGCTATTGGTTCTGGCTTTTCGGACATCCGGAGAAGGTCTTGCGTATGCCTCCCATCAAGAAACCCGTAAGGTATTCCACCTGCTTGGTTTACCCACTTTTTCCATTTCAAAATGAACTTGCCCGGGATGTTTAGCTTGCACATTCCAGGTAGAATCTTTGTTCCGTTTTTTAAGTACCACATTTATTGCAGGATTCATTCTTTCGTCCCACTTTGTTTCTGAGTGTTGGAAGTAGTCTAATGCTCTAAGCATATCGTATCGCCATCTGCATGGATAGGTCAACTTTAGAAAATCTTTATTTATTATTTCTCCAGTTCTATCGGATAGGAATAACTGATGAAGTAGAATAAACTCAATAGCTGATTTCTTCGCTTTTCTTATAGCCGACAGTTTGTATGTGTACCCATTGATTTCGTATTCAGTTATTCCTTCCAGTACAGAAATTGTAGTGTGTAAAGAACTATGAACAGTTCGAAATCTATTAGATCTGCAATTAAATCCACCATCAGGCATTATTTGTGCTAAAATGCAATCAACAACAGATTTTAGGTCGTGTTCATTCGTTTTAAAATACGAAGCATAATTTAAGAACATTCCGTTAATACATAAGTCTGTCAATTCAGTTCTACCAATAGGCAAAATTCCCCCGTCACCTGCTTTTTCATTTTGTAGAATAATCTCAATAGATTCCTTTATAAGCTGATTGCTTGGCGCAATACATAAATTTCTCAAATCAATTAATGTGTAATGAGTGGAAGTCCATTTGGGTTGATAAAACTTTTTTCCCCAATGACCGTTTGGATTTCGTTTAGATAAAAAATGTTTCCCCCACCCTTCATTAGCTATCCTGTTTTGTAAATCCTCTCTCTCATTACCCAACAAGTCTCTGTAAACTTGATATTGTATTGAAACATCACCTTCAAGTAACCATTCTATGATTTGTTGTTCGTCCATTTTATTTACAGCCAACATCTGTATACAATTACATTTTAGAATCCGGGTTGCTTGTCTATGCACTTTGGAATTCCTACTACCCCTTATTTTCCATCCTCAAATTAAGGATTTCGGACAAGGAATCAAGCGGGGATTGCGCAATTTTGTTCGAAACCGCCAGAATATTAGGGCAAAGCTCCGTGGTGGTCGAACAGTTTTGTCCCAATAAAACCTCAATCATGCGTAAGATGGTATCCGATTGAAGCCAATGGTTGACAAAGACCTGGTTTAAACCTGATTTTTTTTAAATCCTAATCAATTTTATTTGGATAATCTCTATTTGACCCAGGCGCAATTTCAAAAAATGGATGGAAGCAATTTTCTTTTCTCTGTTGCGCAATTAACTTATATTTCTTTCTATAGGCTAAGCTGTAAGCGCTCTTTTGAGATATAATAATTGACCGGTGTGATAGGAATTGTGATTGGCCAAAATAATGACCTCCCGAAAAATGGTGTAATCCGGAGCATGGGCAATTGGGGCAAACAGGTTGATTGAATCATCCTCAATTATTTGGATCAATTCATTGCGGTCTGCGAAAAAACTTTCAATGGATTCATTCCAGGTTTTCTTGTCGGTTTCACCATTTGGCCAATAGTCCTCCGGCCAATTCATTTCCCGGTAGTTGGGGTTTTTAATAAAGTCGATGATGTCCCGCTGAGCGAGGCGCATGTGCTCTACCAGGTACCAGGGAGAATGAGGAATTCCACTAACCTTTTTATTGATAGCACCAAGAGGAAAATCGGCCACTACCCGATCGAAGGTAATATGCGCTTTCTCACCACTTAGGGATTCAATCAGGTGTTTGCACAGGACTTGTATTTCAATTTGATTTAACGGCATACTGTCAAAGGTAAAGTGATCCTTAATTTACAATTCATTGTTTGATCACCCAAACGTCCGTTACCCGCGACTGCTGCCTCCAGTTCAGGTGTTCCTCACCGGGTTTGTCAAAACTGATTTTTAGTTTGCCCTCGCTGATCAACTCCCCGGGGAGGGGGAATTCCTTGAACTCCTCATAGCCCTTTTCGTACCTGGTAGGTGTAAGCCGTTGTCCATTGGCCCGCAATAGTGCCTCCCCATAGCCAGAAACACGGATCAGGTAATCGGAATCAGGATCCAGCTCATCGTAGGCCAGGGTGGGCGTAAACTGAAACAGCTGCGTAGAAAGCCGCTTGCGGTTGATCCCGTTATTTTCCCATAAAAAGTCAATGGCATCATCGGTTTTGGAAGTGACGTGTTTGGCATCGGCACTGGAAATATTGTCATAAAAGCTGCCCTCCCCCGGATACTCATAGGTCCGGATAAAGTCCAACCGGGCCAGTTTTTCGGGCTCGGATCCGAGCGAACGCACCTTATCAAACTCGTCCTCCAGCCACCAGCGGTTGTTGAGTGGATAATCGATAAAATCCAGGAATGCTCCCCTCTCGGCACCACTTGCCTGGTACTTTTCCACACTGGTCTGCGCGCCAATGCTTTGAAAAAGTTTCTCTCCATATTCAAACACCTTTTCCTTTAGGTCTTGGGAAACCGGTTCATTATCCGCCTTTTGCATATGTTGCAGGGCTTCGTTCATGGCTTTATCGGCCCCCATGGAGTCGGCCCGTGCCAGTATTTTGTAGGCTTCGGCTTCCAGCCCTTTTTCGAAGGCAAGACGATCCCGGATATACGCATCGTAATAGGCCCGCATGAGCAATTGCTGCCAGCGCCAGTTACCGGACAACAGGGGGTTATCGGATTCCAGCTTTTTCCACATGGCCAGGGTTTCTTCTATGGCCGCATTCTCCAAAATAGGACCGTCCCAGTTTTCTTCCAATGCGAATATACCCCTGGCGGCGGCGTCCCCTACCTCCGGACCAAAAAAGAAACGGGTATATTCCGCAACGATGGTGGCGGGGTCTTTCCCGGAATCCCATCCCAATTGGCTCCATATGGCCTTGTTTACATCATCATGGGTACCATCGGAATAGGTAATAAAACCATCAGTAAAAGGACTGTCCCTTCGAAAAAGCCGGGTGTACATCTTTGGCTGTGGGTTGCAGGGTTCCCTGCCAAGGGTCAAGGCAAAAGCCTGGTCCCAGTTTTCCACGGGATAATGACAGCGTACCGTATGGGTGATATCCGGATAGAACCTGTGCATGTATTTTTCCGGCAAAAGCTCCCGTTCCAGGGCTATAGGCGGACTACTGGGTCCATAAACCACGCCTTTTAGCCAATCCGGACTGTTGGTCCGCAGGTAGTCAAAAAAATAGGTTGTTTTTTCTTTATTAAATCCCTGCAAGGAAACCCAAATACCTGCATTTGGATGGTATTGCTGCAATAGCTCCGATAAATCTTCTAGATAAGGAATAAGCTGCGCGGGGTGGTTTTCGCCCGGGTCTCCTCCAGGAACAAATACCGCATCCAGTCGGGGGCATTGGGCATAAAAGGCTTCTTGGGTCTCCAATCCCTCCTGCTGGGCTCCTGCTTCGGTCAGGTCCCGGGGCGCCGGTGTCCAAACCCAATAATCAGCACCGTATTTTTCGCAAATTTTGCTCAATTCCACTTCCATGACCTGTGGATCCACTTTGAAGTGGGGGCTGGAACCCACTTTCTGAAAGGGAATGTTTTCAAAACTATTGGCCCCAAAGAGCACTTGTTCCCGGAAATGCTGGTCAAATTGCTCCACTGTCCAGGCATCCCAGGAATTGGCGGTATTCCGGTAACCAAACTGATGTCCACGAATGGCATATTGAGGGGATTCGGAAAAATCAAAGCCCGCATCCAAACTGATTTTTCCCTTGCTCAGGTGGGCCGTCCGAAGTAATTTTCCAATGCCATAAAGGATTCCCCGGGCGTCTGCGCCAACCACCCACAGCGTATTTCCCGCTTCAGTAGTTTCATGAAAAATCCGGTAGCCTTCCTTTTGCCGTTCCGGAACATCGGAACCGTCCCGGGAAGGAACGTTCCTTCCAAAAAGAGTGGTATCCGTGGACAGGACCAGGGCAATACGGGTGTTGGAATCCCAATCCCTGCTCACCTTCAGTGAAATTCCGGTCCGTTTTTCGATTTCTTCCACCAAAATAGTCTCGGCGGTTTCCTGCATTGACGAGGTGATTTGGGGAGAAATCAGAATGATTGCCTCCGAGAGGTCCAGGGTTTTTTGGACTTCGGCTGAGCAACACAGCAGTGTAGCCGAAATCATGCACAAAAGCCAAATGAGGAGCTTATTTTCCATTAGGTAAAGGTAAATTCGTTGTATATGAATCGTATTTCGATGTTCTTGGCCATACCAATGAAGACCCCAATAGGTAATACGCCAGAGTTAACGAATCCTACTAAGGCAGAATTGCAATTTTTTTAAAAAAACGTATCCCTTGTGTGTGAGTTTTAATGAGGATTCAAAATAGGTATTTTTAACTGCAGTCTCGTTTACAGGAACAACCAGGAAATGTCACGCTCCCTTGCTGACAACTTTGACTTCAAATGCATGGGTATCTCAACAAAAACGAAGAATTTTTTTCCCATTTAATTGCTACCCTTCAACACAGAAAGATTCCATAAAGTAATTCAATGATTGCCAAAATCCTTAAGACAGTCTTACGATCTGGTGAGGCGTATGGAAAAAACCTTTTCAGGTTCCACTTCATTGAGGTTAACAAACGGTCGATAATTTACAAAACCTCAAAGAATTACTAATTTGAAGGGTTGAAAAAACGGATAAAAAAATGGATTATTTACCCTCATAGGGCAGAATTATCCCCAAGAGTAGATTTTGTTGGAAAAAAAAGCCTAAGGAAATCTTTCCAAAGGCTTTGGTATATATCTGTAAGCATTACAATCCTATTCCGTACCAAATTTTTCGTTTTCCCCCAGGTTAGGCGTTGAAGACTTTATCAGGTTTGATTTGGCCATCTCAAAGAGCTGAACAAACTTGTTGTTTTTTGAATCCCAGTGCTCACCTTTGTTAATTTTCACTTGTAGCATTCCCAGGTCAGGGTCGTACTTTCCATTTTTAAACCAGGCGGATACCCAGGGATTCCAATACCGATCAATTAATTGCTGATCTTCAGAGATCTTTGCTTTACCTGAAAGGGAAACATACACATTGTTTTTCGGGTTGCTAAAGGTCAGACAGATATCCCTGTCTTGCTCAATTTCAAAGGCCTTGGCATCACTTTTCGAGGTATAAAAAAATAAAGTGCCGTCATAAGCATCCTGTACGAGACTCATTGGTCGAGCCCTCATAGTACCGTCCGCATTTTCATCCTGAGTGACGAGCATTCCTACTTTGATATCTTTAATAAGGTCCCAAATTAATTTTTTGTGTTCCGGGCTTGACATATTTGCTTAGTTTTTAAGTTCCTTTTAAAACAATGTATGATCGATTGTTTTCAGCACCATCTCTTGGGCTATCGCTACATCTAATAATGCAAATCACATTCCAAAAACCATATCGGGTAGGCCTAATGCCTATTACCCCTTCAAATTTTAAGTTTTTTTGGGGCACTTTTATTTAATTTTTTTAAACACATAGGAGTTACATAGCGGTTCTTTGCTCTGACAGATGGCTTTTCGATTTTTGCTTTTTTTCAACTATGTGCGCTATGTGTCCTATGTGGTTGACTGTAACAACAGATCACCTTACAAATGGGACTCAGGAATAAATCCAAACAAGGCAATAAGCACCATTGACAGAAGGATGATTTTTTCGGAGTAACCTATTTTGCAAATTTATTTTCATCTATTGATGAACTGAGTTAGACCTATTTTTCCTCTCTATACTGATCTCTTACGAAAGTTTATTTTTGGTGGCTACGACTATTTATTGTAAACAAACCTTTTTAAGCAGAAATGAATGATCAGAATAGCCTACATAAACGGTATTATGCCAACATCGTTGATTTATTTTACGGATTTTTGTTAAACTCCTAAAATAGATAAAATAGAAAATGGGAAAGCCCTACCAGCTTCCACCTGCACCGCCACCTCCAAAGCTACCCCCACCAAAGCCGCCGAAAGATCCTCCTCCACCACCGCCAAATCCTCCCTTTCCTGAGGAAAAGTCACCGAATTTGCCTCTGTTACTTCCTAGCATGCCGGCAAGCATCATCGTGGTAAAGAAATCTACTCCGCCACGTTTTCCACCCATGTGGTTGTTGTTGTCCTTTCGGTTTTTAATCAGGCTCAAAACCACAAAGCCAATGACAAAAATCAACAAAAATGGCAACACGCCAGCTGGCCGGTCCGATGAACTTAGCTGCTCTGCATCGTACTCCCCGGAAGCAAGCTTAAAGATCATGTCCGTGGCCTGGTCCAGGCCTGTAAAATAGTCTTCAGTCCGGAAGTTGGGTACGATAAGCTGTTCGACTATCCGCTTGGCCAGGGCATCTGGAATCGCCCCTTCCATACCATATCCTGTCGCAATAAACACCTTGCGGTCTTTCATCGCGGCGAGGATAAGGATGCCATTGTCCCTGTCTTTTCTGCCTATCCCCCATTTGTCTCCCAGTTGATAAGCATAATCACTGATCGCATAAGGCCCCACAGAATTGATCAAAACAATGCTGACCTGCGAGGAGGTGCTGTCATTGTATGCCAAAAGCTTATTTTCCAGCTGACGGACTTCCTGGTCTGAAAGGGATTCCGAAAAATCATTTACCAGGCGGGGAGGATTGGGTTTTTCGGGAAAATCCCCCTGTGCCCAGCCGGATAAAGAAAGTGCACATAAAAGTAATAAAGTGAAAAACTGTCTTTGGATCATGATGTTCTATTCAAAGGATATATCGTTGGGTAGTTCATTGATGTCTCCTTTTTGGTCGTAAGGAAAATGTTGCTGAAGTTGCTGTCCGGACATTTCTATGCCTTTTCTAAGCCCTTCGGTAAATGCCCTGCTCTTGAAATGTACCAGCATTTCTTCCCTGATATTTTCCCAGAAGTTTTCGGGAACCACCTGGTTGATGCCGGCATCTCCCAGAATGGCAAATTTATGGTCTTCCGCTGCAAGATAGAAAAGCACCGCATTGCGGTACTTTGTCTGGTGCATCTTGAGTTTTTCAAAAACCTGGGCAGCCCGGTCGAGCACCTCTCCTTTACAGTGGCTTTCGATGTGAACCTGGATTTCTCCGGAAGTTTCCTTTTCTGCATTCCGGATAGCCTCCGTGATAATGGCCCGGTCTGCAGTACTGAATAATTTTTCGGCCATGAGATTATTATTTAAAATTCTACCGTGGGGGCATTTTCAGCACCTGCTGCAGCTTCGAAATAGCCCTTGCTCTCAAATCCATACCAACCGGCAAAAACATTGTTGGGAAAGGTCCTGAGGTTGGAATTGAAGCCCTGAACGGACTGGTTGAAGTTTCTTCTCGCCACGGCAATCCTGTTTTCCGTGCCTTCGAGTTGGGCTTGCAGTTCCAGAAAATTTTGATTGGCTTTCAGGTCAGGGTATCTTTCCACGGCCACAAGCAGCCTGCTGAGTGATCCGCTCAGTTGATCCTGGGCTTCCTGGAAACGTGCGATATTTTCAGGGGTAAGGTCATCTGCCTGCAAGGTGATGGACGTGGCTTTGGCCCGGGCCTCGATTACTCCTGTCAGCGTTTCTTGTTCAAAGTCGGCATAACCCTTTACCGTATTGACCAAATTGGGAATCAGGTCAGCCCTTCGTTGGTATTGGGTTTCTACTTCAGCCCATTGACCATTAACGGTTTCTTCGGTTTGCACGAAAGTATTGTACACGCCTACCGCTTTGGTGTAAACAAAGATGCCGATCAGCGCAATGATAATTACAGGAATTAATATTTTTTTCATAGTATTGTTGTTTAAAAAAACAATGCAGGTATTTGACGTAAAGTTAAGCCAGAGGGTTGTAAAAAACGATTTTTTTCAAAAATATCATATTCAATTTGACGACAGCGCAGGTCATAGGACAATACATATTCCATTGCACATCAACGCCTTAAAAAAATGCATGGCACTACATAAGAACAACCTAAAACCATCCCCTTTTTCGCCTTACAAGAACTAAAAATACTAAGGGGAAAAAACCTTTCTCCGCGATTCCTCTGAATTAAAAAATTCCTTATCGATAGCTTCTTCATCGATAAACTTGGTTGATTCGGCCAACTCATTAACAAATTGCTCCAATCTTCTACCTCTAATTCTATCTCCAATGCCAAACAGCATTTCATCAATTGCTACTCCTACCGGGCCAATTATGGACAGTTGAACCTTATAGAAGAACGAATCAATTCTTTTGAATAAAACCCAATTTTGTGAGGTAAGCTTTTTTCTTTCATTTTTATGATGCCTAACGGCCTAGGCTATGCGTATTGCGGGTTTTCAAGGCACTTAACTTTCCGTTTGGTTGTAAGTTTATTTATAGTATATACTTTCATTTTAGCTCTATTGCCCGCATTACGTCATCATGGGGAATAGAAGCAAACTCTTTGATTTATTGTTCCGCGCAGCTTCCCAGACCTTACTCAAACATGCCCGAATGCCTGAATACCTCGGGGCGG
>JBBDSA010000083.1:0-2428 GCA_040905165.1 Cyclobacteriaceae bacterium
TGTCCATCGCCTTGGCAAAGTCCAAAAAACTCAAAAAAAGAAAAGCCCGTTTGGTAAGGGCTTACAGGCTGGCCAAAAATGATTTTGTTAAAGCAGGAATCGGTTTGATCATTTCCTTGATCCTGGCCCTGATCATTAATGAAGGGGTAAGAAAAGAAATTGTAGATTTGATATTTTAACTGATAATTGGAGCCTTTCACAGACGAACATTGGATGAATCAGGCCCTCCAACAGGCCAAATATGCCTTTGAGGAAGGAGAAATACCTGTGGGGGCGGTGATGGTGTGCAAAAATCGCATTATTGCCAAAACCTATAACCAAACGGAAAAGTTAACTGACGTAACAGCCCATGCCGAGATCCTGGCTATAACCGCAGCTTCTTATGCCTTAGGGTCCAAATATTTACCGGAATGTAAACTCTACGTAACCCTGGAACCATGCGTGATGTGTGCCGGAGCCTGTTTTTGGGCCCAATTGGGTGAATTACATTATGCAACACCTGACACAATCAGGGGTTTTTCCCGCATACCCATTCCCATTTTACATCCAAAAACGAAAGTCATTAAAGGCATATTGGAAGATCCTGCCAAAGAATTGTTGTTACAATTTTTTAAAAATTTAAGAAAATAGAGATTCGTTTTATTTTTAGAACCATTTTTGAAAAGGTTTGGTTTGATAGATAGGTTTTATGACACCAATAACCCTCAATTTAAATTTAATGTTTAACCTAAAAAACAATAACAATGGCTTTTAAACTTCCTAGTTTACCTTATGAAACCAATGCATTGGAACCGCATATAGATGCCAAAACCATGGAAATCCACCATGGCAAGCACCACAATGCCTACGTTTCCAAGCTAAATGATGCCGTAGAAGGTACTGATTTAGCCGACAAAAGCATTGAGGAAATCATGAAAAATGTATCTTCTGCCTCCGGCGCAGTTCGTAATAATGGAGGTGGACATTATAATCACTCCCTGTTCTGGACCGTTTTATCCCCAAAAGGTGGTGGAGCACCCAGCGGAGAGCTTTCCGAAGCCATTAGTAAAAAATTCGGATCATTTGATGCGTTTAAAGAAAAATTTGCCCAGGCGGCCGCTACCCGATTCGGCTCTGGCTGGGCTTGGTTGACTGTCAGCGGAGGAGAACTCCAGGTAAGTTCAACTCCCAACCAGGATAATCCTCTAATGGACATTGCTGAAACCAAAGGTACCCCCATTTTAGGCCTGGACGTTTGGGAACATGCCTATTACTTACATTATCAAAACAGAAGGCCCGAATACATTGCAGCGTTCTGGAATGTTGTAAATTGGGATGAGGTAAGCAAAAGGTATACTGCTGCCAAAAAATAAAGAGTGGAAATCCTCAATTTAAACCCCTTAATGATTTTAAGGGGGTTTTTTTTGTTCCTTTACCGAACAATAACAGTGTTCGGTATCGAGACAGTATTTGTTTTTAAATATTTATAAAAACTTGATTATCAATGTTTTAAATATTTTTTTTAATTTGGCACTTTTTTCCCAAAGATGGTATGTAGATCATACAAATTAACATATCATGAAATTATCCACGGCTATTTTTGCCACCACATCATTATTCTTATCTCTCCTCAACCACTTGGCCGCACAAAGCGCATTGTCCACTATCCAGGGTTCTGTTATAGACGAATCCGGTATATCCTTGCCCTACGCCAACATTGTTCTACTGGAGGACGAATCAGGAGATTTGATTTCCGGAAGTATGACAGATGAAGAAGGCCTGTTTAGCCTTCAAATTTCTGCACATGGAAAGGTTTTTCTCAAGGTATCAACCATTGGGTATCATAGTCACCAAAGTGAGCCTTTTATCCTGAACCCCGGGATTAAAAAGGATTTAGGCCCACTCACCCTTTCCAGGGAAATAACTGATCTGGAGGCGATCACTGTCAATGCCGCTAAACCCAGCGTCCTCATACAGGCGGATAAAACCATTGTGAGCATTGAGGGAACAGTAATGGCGGAAGGCAATAATGCACTGGATGTGGTGGGGAGATCACCCGGTGTATACGTAGACGGAGATGGCAATATCAACCTTAATGGAAGGTCCGGTGTCATCGTTTTGTTGGATGAAAGGCCAACATATATGAGTGCCGAAGACCTGGCCAATTTCCTAAGGGCCATGCCAGCGGACAATATTAAAAGCATAGAGATCATCAATAACCCACCCGCAAAATACGATGCGGAAGGTGCAGCAGGTGTAATCAACCTGGTATTAAAGAGAAACAACTTCAATGGCAACAATGGCAATATCCATATCGGCAACCAGTACAATGGCCTACATGCTCCTTCTACAGGAGGAACAATCAATGTAAAAAGAGGTAAATGGACTTCCAATGCCAGCTTGAATTACAATGAGTGGGCAAGATTTCTGGATCTGGATATCCTAAGAA
>JBBDSA010000084.1:0-14824 GCA_040905165.1 Cyclobacteriaceae bacterium
AAAGACTCCAGAATGCTGACCTCTGATGAAAAAGGCACCAACAGTGGATTTATTATAAAAAAATACATTGAAGATGAACCCTATGTAGCCGGGGGATTGAGTACTACTGATTGGATTGCCTTGAGGTTGGCCGAAATGTACCTTACTAGGGCGGAAGCCGAATTTGAATTGGGAAACCACCAGGAAGCTGCTGATGCCCTTAATGCCACTCGGGAAAGAGCTGGGATTTCTTTGGTAGATGCCGGAACCATAACGATGGATAGGATCAGAAATGAAAGGAAGGTAGAACTTTCCTATGAACAGCACAGATGGTGGGATTTGAAAAGGTGGAGATTATCCGAAGAGTTACTCAATGGATCGGTATTTTCCGGACTTAGAATCATATACCATTTTGCTTCGGACAAGTATTATTTCCTCCCAATTGAAGCCGAAGTAAGGGGCAGGATTTTCAGACCGGAACATTATTACAATCCCATCACGGATGATAGGATCAACAATAATGCAGATCTGGTAGAAAACCCCATGTATTAATTAATAGGTAAAATTTAAAATCATTTAAAATGAAAAATCAAATTAACTTAAAATATATGGGTTGGGTGGGGCTATTATGCCTTTGCCTTGCCTGCAATGATCCCATCGTGGATTTTGGATACGATGGGGGCATCACAGGAAGGATTTTGGATGGTAATGGAAACGTTGTTCCGGGTGACATTACCAATGCCTCCTTCACTGTACAGGCTACAGGAGAAAGGGACAGATTACCAATGGTATTTAGAGTGAAAGGAGACGGTACTTTTGCCAATACCGCTCTTTTTCCACAAAAATATGTGATTACCGTGGTCGGCCCTGTTTCCGGTCCCGGCGAAATAGAAGTTGATTTATCGGGTGGCAGACAGGTTATACAGGATATTACTGTTGTACCCTTTCTTTCTCTAAGCAAGCCCTCAATAGTAGGAGGTATAGAGGGTAGCAGCGTGACCATAGACTATACTATTGCTGGAAATAACGACTATACTTCGGAGCTGAGGGAAGTTTATTGCAGTACCGTAAATTTTCCCAATGCCAATACGGGAAACGGACCTTACTGGCATACCCGAAGTGTAGTTCTGGATAATGAAAGTGGTAGCGTAACTATTGAAGACTTGGTTCCCGGCACCAAATACTTCCTCCGGGTTGGAGCGAGGGCAAATGGAACGAGTGCCTTTAATTTCAGTGAACAGATCACCTTCGATACCCCTTGAAAATGTTGAAAATCAACATCCAGCTCATCCTATTTTGCATTTTTATTTTTCCTTTCTCCCTCCTTTTCGCTCAGGAAAGGGGGGAGGTGGGAACCTTTGGAGATCAATTTATCTGGACAGGTACCGGTGAAGCCTTTGTTCCCAACTACATTATGATGGATGTTTTGGGAAAAGAGCTGCATGAGATTAAACCTGCAGATATCGATTATTTGATTGAAGAGTTCATGATAGGTCACGGGTTTAATGGCATCCATGTTCCTGTGCTTGGCAGGTGGTTTCATTTGGAAAGTAATGATGTCACTGAAGCGGACTCGATTCCAGATCCAGAGACCACCACCGTTTTGGCCATGATCATCAAAAAAGTGTATGATGCCGGTGGCTCTACCTACCTTTGGTTGTGGGGTGATGCACAAAGAGGATGGACTTCCAAAAGCACCAAGGATGGTATAATGGGCAAACAGGAGCAGCGATTGCTTGACCATATTGCTGAAACTTTGGGCCCATCCAAGGGTTGGATGCTGGGTTATGGATTTGATTTGTGGGAATGGGTAGGGGAAAAAGACTACAGTGAGGAGGAGACACTCCGTGGCTTGTGGCACCATACAATGGCAGGGGGAATTGGAGCCATCTGGGGAAATTTGAACGGAGATGGCATCTATGGTAATAAGGAGGCCCTGAAATGTTATGGGATATTTTGGAACGAAAACCGTAGATTTAAAAAGGGATTGGTGGTGGATAATGCCATTACTGATGGATTTTGCCTGAGGGAATCGGACAGGTCTTTTGTGTTTTATAAAGAAAATACTCAAAAAATAAATTATCAGATTGAAGGTCAACCAAAAAAGGTGATCGCTGTGGATACCCGAAAACCATATCATGAATTGGATCAGGGAATAAAGCGCAAAGGGCAACACCAGTTTGAGGCACCTTATCCTTCAGATTGGGCCTTAGCTGTAGAATGATTGAAATACCAAATTTTAACCCAATTTTAAAACACAAACTATGCTCAAATGGTACCAATTATTGTTCATGATTTTAATATTAAATCCCCCTGTTTTTTCGCAGGAGAAACCCCAGATTATCATTCTTACAGATATCGGAGGCGATACGGACGATGAACAAAGTCTTTCCAGGTTTTTGCATTATGCGGACCAATTTGACATCAAAGGCCTTTGTTCCACCAGTAGGTTGGGCCATGGACAGGATATCAAACCGGAGCTTATCCGGGCCCAAATCCAGGCTTACAGGGAAGTTTATCCCAATCTGATCCTTCATTCCAAAGATTTTCCTGATCCTGATTTCCTTAATTCTTTGGTCAAAAGCGGTTTGGGTAACCAAAAAGAACTGGGGGAAGGGTGGGATACCGAAGCTTCTGAACATATTATTAAGGTGGTGGATGAATCCCAAAACAAGGTTCATATTCCCGTTTGGGGAGGTTTGAGGGAGTTGGCACAGGCACTCTGGAAAGTAAAACAAACCAGAAACGAACAGGAGCTGAAGGCATTTTCCCATAAGATACAGGTACATGCCATAGGCGACCAGGACCGGCACCGGGACTATATCCTGAATGAATTCAAAGAGGTGACTTTTATTGCCAATGGTTTTGCCTGGTACGGATCTGCGGGTGTACGGGAATTATCCGCCTTCCGGGGCATGTACATGACAGGGGATGTGAGCAGGCAAAATGCCGTATGGGTCCGATCCAATATTCATCTCAGCCCTTTGGGAGAAAAATACCAGCTTCATGGCCACGGAACGGATGGCATGAAAGAGGGAAATACGCCATCCTTTCTCGGACTGATCGCCAATGGGCTGAATGTTCCTGAAAAGCCGGAATACGGGGGATGGGGTGGTAGGTACAGGCTTTTACGGAACAGGTTGTACATCGATGTGCCTGATTTTTTGAATGGTAAGCTAAATGAAAGACATACAGTGGCCCGATGGAGGCCGGCCTTCCAGAATGATTTTTTGGCCAGGGTAAAATGGGGGATTGCCCCCTATGAAAATGCCAACCATAACCCTATCATTATTCTGAATGGTTTAGAAGGTATGGAACGGATGCTTCTCAATAAATCCCAGGGAGATTGGGTAGAACTGGATGCAACAGCATGCCATGATCCTGATGGAGATGCTTTAAATTTTAACTGGTACGTCTATGAAGAAATTTACAAGCCTAAAACACCCATTTTATCAGCCGCGCTGGAAGGAAAGGAAAAAGTGAAATTTAAAGTGCCTGACATCCCTGATGGGGAGCAAATCCATATTATCTTGGAAGTAACAGATAAGGGCACCCCATCTTTAACCTCTTATAGAAGGATAATGATTTCTTCCATCAATAATCGACAAGCACTCAAATAATTGAATTAAAACGATATCATTCCCAAAAACCGATCAACATGAAACACAAATTAAAAGGATATGAAAAGCCAAATAAAGAAAGCGTCCCGCTTTCTTTAAATATTTCATTACCTACCCCTCCCTCCTTTTTTTCGATAAAGAACATCATGAAACATGGTCAGTTTTTATGGTGCATCCTTCCCCTTTGTTGTCTCTTTTTGACAGCAAGTTGTAGCCTAAAGGAAAACCAGGAAGAGGAACAGCAAACTGGTGTTCGGCCCTGGTCGGAAAACCCCAGCTATTGGGAATACGATGGACTGCCTGTCCTGTTGCTGGGGGCAACAGACAATGACAACCTTTTTCAAACCAATAACCTGAAATCCCACCTGGACAGTCTGGCCGAAATTGGGGGGAATTATGTCAGGAATACCATGAGTGATAGGGATGAAAATGATTTAAAGGCCTTTTATAAAAACGAAGCTTTCCTGGCTGCCAAAGCCGGTGAAAACTACCTGGTTTACTTTCCCGGGGAGGGAGAGGTTAAGTTGGACCTGAGTCCCTATCCCCAGGCATTCGAAGTGTCCTGGATCACCCTGGAAAAAGCAGAATGGGAAAATGGGATTGAAATGGAAGGGGGCAATATGGTTTCTCTTTCCCCTCCGGTGGAAACCGGAAGCCTGGCCCTGATTCAGGTTAAATGATTAAATTAAGAATTTTCTATAATTAGGTCATAAAAAATGACCTGTTGCAATATTGTATTAAAAATTAACCCCAGAACGATGAAACCATTGATCTTTTGTTTTATATTTTCGATTATATTTGGTATCGCCAGTTGTGAGCCAAAAAAAGATGATCGCCCAACTTCAAATACTCCCATCCGACCCTGGAGTGAAAATCCTTTCTATTGGGAATACCAGGGAAACCCGGTTTTACTTTTAGGAGGTACCATCAATGACAACCTTTTTCAAAACAACCATTTGCAAACCCATCTTGACAGCCTGGCTGCAATCGGAGGAAACTATGTCAGAAATACCATGAGTGATAGGGATGAGGGAGATGTTAAGGCTTATGCCGCCAACAGTGAAGGGAAGTATGACCTGGACCAATGGAATGACAACTATTGGGAAAAGTTTGAAAACCTGTTGAAATGGTCGCAGGAAAAGAACATCATTGTTCAGATTGAGATTTGGGACCGCTTTGACCACTCCAGAGAGCAATGGAAGACGGACCCCTTCAATCCCAAAAACAATGTGAACTATACCTATGAAGCTTCCGGACTGGACAGCCTGTATCCCAATCACGCCGGCAGCAATGAACAGCCCTTTTTCTTCACGGTCCCAACCTTGGACGACAATCAGGTGCTTTTACCTTATCAGGAAGCCTTTGTGAAAAAAATGCTTTCCATTTCTTTAAACTATGACAATGTGCTTTATTGTATTGACAATGAAACCAAAGGCGTAGAGGAGTGGGCGGTATTTTGGGCAGATTTTATCCATCATCATGCAGGGGAGAAACAGGTTTACCTGACTCAAATGTGGGACGATTGGGACATTAAATCGGATATGCACAAAAGAACCCTGGATCATCAGGACCGGTACCAGTACATCGATATGTCTCAAAACAGTCACAATACCGGTCAACTGAACTGGGATAATGCCCAATATATTTTTGATTATATCAAAGATCAACCAAGGCCTGTAAACAGCACAAAAATCTACGGCAGTCTTACCAGCCCCTGGCTCAACCGGGGAATTGATGGGGAACATGCTGTACAGACATTTTTCCGGAATGTGCTGGGAGGTTTCGCCACAAGCCGTTTCCACAGGCCTCCAGCAGGTTTGGGCCTTAGTTCTCCTTCCATTAAAGCCATTAAAGCCATCCGGAAATTGGAGGAAAAAGTAAAAATGTGGGAAATTGATCCCAGGATGGACCTGCTGTCTGAAAATGAAGAAAATGAAGCTTACCTGGCAGCTAAGGAAGGTGAAAAATATGTCATCTATTTTCCCATGAAAGGGGAGGTCAATTTGGACCTAAAACAAAATGTCGTAAATTTTGAATTGTATTGGTTGGATATTGCCAATGAAATATGGATCAGCAAAGAACCGGTCTCAAACGGAGAAATATTGACCCTTGTCCCTCCCATGGAAACAGGAAGCTTTGCCGTCATTTTAAAAAAATAACTGTCCCATGAAAAAGTTCAATCCAATTTATTTGGCCGCTGTTCTTTTCTTGGTGATGATGGTTGGGGCATGCCAGTCAAGGGGAAATCAGGATGTCCTTACTCAGGTCAGTATAGAAGGGGATAAATGGTACATCAATGGAGAAATAACCAACCCGGGATCTCCGGCAGAGGGCTTGTTAATGAATGTTAGGATGGTCAATGCTGTATTTGAAGACCGTGGTGAGGGCTGGAAAAAACAGGTGGATGCCTTTGATCCGGAGGAAAATACCCAAACGTTTATCAACCATATTCCCGAATATGTGGATCTCGGGGTGAATGCTTTTGTCATTTCTCTTCAGGGAGGATTGCCTGGGTATGAGGGGGCCATCAATACGGCTTTTGAACCGGATGGAAAGTTGAGAAAGTTTTACATGGACAGAGTCGCCAAAGTAATCAGGGCAGCAGATCACGAGGGAGCGGCAATTATCCTTTCCTGCTTTTACCAGAGACAGCGGGACCATGATTATGCTTTGGAAAATAAGCAGGCCATTATTGAAGCTGTTCATAATACCGCCAACTGGATTGCCGAGGAGGGATTTAACAATGTGGTGTTGGAAATCGCCAACGAATACCCACATGGCGGTTACAGGGGATGGCCGGACAGTGATTGGTTGGTAAGCGAGGCGGGACAGATCGAACTGATGGAAGCTGCCAAAGCAGCCCATCCTGATCTCCTGGTAAGTACCAGTGGTCTAGGTCATGGCAGGTTTCCGGAAGCATTGGTTGCCGTTGCGGATTTTCTACTGATCCATTTCAACAACACCGCACTGGAAGATTATGCGGAGAAAATCAACCCTTTGAAAAAATACGGAAAACCAATTGTTTGTAACGAGGATGATAAAACCGGCAAAGAGGGAGCTGCTGCTTTGGCCTATTCCGTAATCAATGGCGCCGCTTGGGGTTTTATGGAAAGTGGGGTGAACCAGCACATCCCTTTTGAATTCAATGGAGAAAAGGACGATCCGGAAGTTTATAAGATGTTTAAAAACATGAGAACGCCGGGGTTCCAATTGGACAGGGAACTTTTGGAGCAACCTGTTTTGGGATTTTAGATGGCAGAGTGTTAGTGGGGTTAACTGATTAATTGTTTAACTGGTTTTGATAATCTGGAAATCGAAGCCAAAACGATTAAACAATTAAACAAATAAACGATTCAACCATTACGTAAATGACCTCCAAAACCTTATCCGTTATAATTGGTTATTGCTCCCAATTTAAATACGAAAACTAAATAAATAAACAGTTAACCCATTTTGAATCCATAAACACCCTGCCCGTACTTAGCAATACACCCGGCCGTTATACGTTAACATAACCTATCGACCAATTCGAATTAATAAACATTCATTATGCAATATTTGGGTTTAATTCTTATATTGAAAAGTGGAAAAATTTTTACAATACCTAAAAACGGAAGCCATAGGAGGCCATGTCATTCGCCTATCTTTAGCAGGGCTGTTGATATTTGGAGGATTTACAAAACTTAAACTGATCGGCGCCCTGGAATACAATTTATTTTGGGCCGTATTACTGGCAGCCATTGAGACTTTTGCGGCCTTCGGCTTATTGATTCACTATAAAAAACCCTTGGTTGGCGTGGTGGGTGGCCTATTGGCCATGCTTTCCATTTTTACCAGATTGATCTTTTCCATCAATTGGGTCAAAAGAGAAGTACTCCATACCGATTCATTTATGAATGCCGTAAATTCCTTCCTTGGCATTTACAACAATGGCGTGTTTCACATCATTTTATTGTTTGGGGCAGCGATATATTGTTTAGGCAATTCTTATAAGGCCTATATTAAAGAACGAATTACACAGCCTTGGCCACATTGACTTGCTGATAATCTGATGATTTGGTGACTGTTGAACTGGTATTGTCGCTGTTTTGGGATTTTTGAGGGCAGAGGGTTAGGGGTTTTTTTTGTTTAACTGGTTAACTGGTCTAAACGATTCAACGATTCAACAATTAAACCATTTCGAAAGTGTCCGTGCCGAAACAAGACCCATGTTTAATTCAACCACCCTTCATTCGTGCATTCGTGGCCAATTATTTCACTAATTTTTGCTTGTCCAAAACCTCAAAGCGGGAAACTTTGCTGATGTATTCAGGAACCATTTTCTTTATGTGGGCCACCAATGTCATTTCACTTTCTCTTTCCATCAGTTGTTGGAGCTCCAAAATCCCACTGTTCACTTTTTCGTAAAATCCGGGGCAGACCTGGGCAATTTTTATTTTTTCATGATGGGTTTCCAAGGCTATTTCCGCTTCATTGAGGACTTCCTCATACAGCTTTTCACCTTGCCGCAGCCCGGTAAACCGGATTTTGATATCCGTATCCAATTTCTTACCGCTGAGGTAAATCATTTTTTTGGCCAAATCGATTATTTTGATCGGTTCCCCCATATCAAAAACAAAAATTTCTCCTCCGTTTCCCATGACACCTGCCTCCAGCACCAATTCACAGGCTTCAGGAATGGTCATAAAAAAGCGGGTCACTTCCGGATCGGTCACCGTTAGCGGCCCTCCATTTCGGATCTGTTCTTTGAACAAAGGGATCACCGATCCATTGGACCCCAGGACATTACCGAAACGTGTGGTAATGAATTTGGTGTTTTGGCCATTGGGGTGTCCCAGGTCAGCGTCCAATGATTGGACATACATTTCCGCCAACCTTTTGCTGGCTCCCATCACGTTGGTAGGATTTACCGCCTTGTCAGTACTGACCAAGACAAACTTTTCTACCCCAAAATGCACGGCCAAATCAGCAAGAAGTTTGGTCCCCAACACATTGCACTTGATGGCTTCTGTTGGATATTTCTCCATCATGGGAACATGCTTATAGGCGGCAGCATGAAAAATGACTTCAGGCATATAATCCCTGAATATTTTCTCCAGGGTTTTTTCTTCCGTCACATCTCCCAAAACCGAGTGGACCATTAACCCTTCAAACTGATGGCAAAGCCGGATTTCATGGTCATGCAAGGGGGATTCTGCCCGGTCCAGCATAATCAGGAAAGAAGGATTGGCCCTTGCGATCTGAATACACAATTCACTTCCGATGGAACCCGCCGCTCCGGTGACCAATACTGCCTTGCCACTGATATATTCTGCCACCCTTTCATTCTTCAGGGAAATGGAATCCCTGCCGAGCAGGTCCTCAATATTGACTTCCCTGATGGCCTCCGAATGGATACCCCCCTCCACCCAATGGTTGACGGGAGGAATGGTAAGGGCATGCACATCCAAAGCAATACATTTATCAATGATCTCCCGCTTCCTGGATGGATGCAGGTCCAAAATGGCAATGATCAACTCTTTTATTTCAAACGTTTCTACCAGCGCATCCAATTGATCCAATCCGCCATAAACAGGTTTTCCATTAATTTTTTTACCCTTTTTGGAGGGATCATCATCCAGGTACCCCAAGGTAAAAAACCTGAACTGGCTGTCTTTTTGAATGGCCTGATGGGTAAGGCTGCCTGCTTCTCCTGCTCCGTAAATCAAAACCCTCCGTTCGGGTAAATTTTTGGTATTGCCTTTGATTTTCCGAAAGATATCTTTGACCAATAGCCTGTAAATGATCAGCAGGAAAAGTGAAAGTACCGACGCGATGATCAATACCGAAAAAGGAAGGATATGTGTTCCACCCATGACATTGGCCACAAAAATATTCAATATTCCAATGGCAATTCCGGAAATGGCAATGGTTCTCAACAAAAGCATCCCATCTTTCAGCCCGGTATGGCGGACAATGCCCACATAGCTCTTGGTAAAAAACATGACCGTAATACCCGTCAGCAAATAAACCACGGCCCCCCTGAACACACCAAGACTTTCCATGGAAGACCAATCGAAATTGACCCTTAGAAAAAAGGCAAAAATCGCAGACCCGAATAAAATTGACCCATCGAGACAGGCAATGATCCATCGGGGAACAATATTTATTTTTTTAGTAAATTCGATCATAAAAATTTATACCTTTGTTGGGTTTTTTTTATCAACTATTCAATAAACCAAGAGAGAATAGATTATAAAAAATGAAGTTCAAATACCTAATTTTGACAGTCATAACCCATTTTATTTAAAGGTGTTTCCTTAATTTTAAGTTATTTTCTTAATTAAGCAAATTCCTGCCCACAGTATTTTGCAAATATAATAAATTATTTAAATATGAATAAATTTTATCGATTTTAAATATATTGGACAAATCATTAGAGCCCTCATTATCTTTCCTTTACAAATTATCCAGCCCTAATATTATATTTCCGATAAACCTGATCGTCTCCGGGCTGATAAAAGATGGTGGTTACCCCTGTTGTCCCTTTAGCCCACGGCCTATCCAGGTGGCCCCGTCCGGAACATCAGACAACACCAGGCTGCCGGCACCGATCTTACACCAGGCTCCTATTTTCAGGTTGGGAAGAACCGTACTGTTGGCCCCTACCAATGTACCTTCCCCTACCTGAATTCCCCCACATAAGGTGGCTTGAGGGGCAATATGGGCAAAATCTCCGATCACACAGTCGTGGTCTATGGAAGCTCCGGTATTGACAATTACCTGTTTTCCCAAGCGGCAATTGACTTTTACAATGGCCCTTTCCAGAATGACCCCTCCGGGTTCCAGGTGAGCACGTCTGCTTATGATCGCAGAAGGATGGATGAGGGTGGCAAATTGGGCTCTCCCCATGTATTTTTGGTATAGCTTTTTCCGAGTGGCATTGTCCCCTATGGCCAATACCAAAGGATGATCAAAGATGAAGGTTTCCGGAATGCATCCACTGACGGTATGGCCCAGCATTTCAGTGATCCCGGGATCATCATCAAAAATGCCTTGGACACCTTGCCCGTTTTCCAGCAAATCAATGATCACCCGGCCATGTCCTGATGCGCCATATATGTACATAATGAAAAGGGAAATAGGATTGGTTAAAATATTGGTTTTTGGAAGATCATCATCAAATAGGTAAAAGATCAAATGGCCCTGGTAGGGAGATCCGTGGGGCCTTAAAGGCCCAATTTTCCTCCTTAAAGGGGAGTTTCTCCCTGAAACTTATCACAGGTCAGGTGGCCGGGCTGTGCAATATTTTTTCTTAGGAAAACAGGACCTATGGTCAGGAAAAATATCTTCAGGTCCACCTTAATTGACCGGTTTTCCACATACCAGACATCATGTTGAAATTTCTCCTGCCAACTCAATGCATTTCGGCCGTTGACCTGTGCCCATCCGGTGATCCCCGGTAATACCTCATGTCTTCTTATTTGAAAATCATTGTACAATGGCCAATATTCCACCAGTAATGGGCGGGGGCCGATCATACTCATTTCGCCTTTCAGCACATTGACCAGCTGCGGCAACTCATCAAGGGAGAGTGAACGGAGCCAATATCCAAAGGGAGTCATCCGCTCATCATCCGGCAAAAGTAGGCCCTGGCTATCCCATTGATCATTCATGGTTTTGAATTTTATCACAGAAAATACCCGGCCATTTTTGCCGGAACGCTCCTGGAAATAAAATATTTTGCCCTCGTAAAAGAAAAAGAGCTGTGCCGCAATCAATAGGCCAAGGGGTGTAAAAAACACCAACAACATCAGCGCCATCAGAAAATCGAATATCCTTTTTCCCATTTACATGCTCTTTTCAGTCCGCATCAACATGCACGTATGCAATTCAAAAATGCAATCGATCACCCGGTTGAGCCCTGCATTGGTAAGACCGCCGCCACTGGGCAGGCACAATCCCTGGTGAAATAAAGCTCTGGCGTAGTTACCCCCATAATAAGGGGCATTTTTATACAAAGGCTGTAAATGCATGGGTTTCCATAAAAACCTGGACTCAATGTTTTTGGACAATAAGGCTTCCCTTAAATCATCTGACTCAAATCCCGCCAATTCAGAATCGATTAAAATAGTAGTTAACCATCGATTGGAAAAATAACCTTCCGGTTCATCCAAAAAGGTGATCCCAGGCAGATGGGAAAGGTGGTTATGGTAATATTGGTGGATTTCCCTTCTTTTGGCTATTTTATCCTCCAGGCAGGACAGTTGGGCGATGCCGATTCCTGCTGTGAGGTTATTCATTTTATAATTATACCCCAATTCCCGGTGCTCGTAATGATGGAAATTGAGTTTGGCCTGGGTGGAAAGGTAGCGGGACTTATTGGCCATGAATCGGCTGGAAGTCACCAGCGCCCCCCCCCCGCCGGTGGTGATGATCTTATTCCCATTAAAGGAATAAATGCCCAAATCACCAAAGGTACCGGTAAACTGACCTCCGATTTTGGATCCCACAGACTCTGCAGCATCCTCTATGACAGGAATTTCATACTTTTTTCCCAAAGCCATAATTTCCGGGAGCTTGGCTGGCATACCGAAAAGGTTGACCACAATGATGGCTTTTGGTTTTTTGCCCAGCTGAAGGCGGTGTTGGATGGTGGCCTCCAAAGCATGGGGACACATGTTCCAGGTATCCGTTTCACTGTCCACAAAAACCGGTTGGGCGCCCAGGTAAACCACCGGATTGGAGGAAGCAATAAAAGTAAAAGTCTGGCAAATGACCTCATCTCCCGGACCCACCCCCAATAAATGTAAAGCCAGGTGAATGGAAGAAGTACCGGAATTCAGGGCAATCACATTTCCCGCATTGAATGTATCCTGCAACTTTCGCTCAAATTCCGAAATGAACGGGCCATTAGTGGCAATTTGTCCCAGATCCATGGCCCTTTTCACAAATTCCATCTCGGTGCCATCAAATTCCGGGGCCGATAAAAAAAGTTTTTGTTTATCTCTATTCATCTAAACAATTGATCAAATCCGATTCAATATAAAAATAATTTTTTATAAAAAAGAGTGGCAATATTAAATCCTAAATGGAAAATACCCGGTTTAAAATCTTTTTTTATTATAAAAAAGCCATAAAAAAAATCATAGTACATTTTTATATTCCTTTGCTACATTTTTAATCTTTCAAAATAGAGACCTGGGGATGCCATAAAAAACGGTAGAATAATAAAAAAAAAATTATTTTTTTTCTCCTTGAGGTGCTTTTTGTACAACTTGCCATCTGACTACCCCATAAACCAATAATGCCATACCGGTAAAAATCAAAAAAGGAAACCACCTGAAACTGTCCATCCCCAACCCATAAATCCAAAATAGGTTTATTCCCAATTGGATCAAAGCATAGGATACTGCTACGGGCTGATGACCATAGCCCCACTCATTCACCAGGTATTGGTAAAGGTGGGTGCGGTGGGGTTGGAAAATGTTCTCTCCTTTGCGAAGTCGGATGGCCAAAGTCACAAGGCCATCCAATGCGTAAACGGTGAAGAAAACCAGGTACAACGGGTTTTGGGTAAGTAGGATGGCTTTGAGCATCAAATACCCCAGCAACAGGGCCATGACGATCGAACCCACATCTCCCGCAAAGGTGATGGCTTTTTTCCTTAAGTTAAAAAATGCAAACACCAGGCCTGACAGGCCCACCAAGAGGATCAGTTCCCGGTCATGTTCCATGGCAGGTATCAGATAAAAACTCCATAGGGATACCAGCGCATACAGCACCGTAATCCCATTGATGCCATCCATAAAATTAAAGATATTGACCCATCCAATCAGGAAAAGAAATAGCAAAGGTGCCCACCAGAAGGGTAAATCCCCCATGCCGATGGCATACAGGATAAGGAAAGCAGCCAGAAAATGGGCCAGAAAACGGGGCCACTGATGCAGTTGCCGGATATCATCGACAAAACTCACCACGGCGACCAATATTACGGCGAGAAAAAGGGGCCATTGCACTTCTCCCAGAAAAAATGCCACCATAACAGCCAGTGTAAAGACCATTCCTCCTCCCCGTATGGTGGTTTCTTGATGGGAAGACCTTTCATTGGGCCTGTCATTAATCCCAAATTGCCTTGCGATCCTGAAAAATAGTAACATGGCGAAGAAGAAAAATAAGGTGGAGATGAGGTAGGGCATAGCGGGGTGTAGGAGGTTGTTTGTTAATTGTTGAAGTGGTTAATTGTTGAACTGGTTAATTGTTGAATTGATTAACTGTTTAAGTGTTTAACTGGTTAATTGTTTAACTGTTGAACTGGCTATTGTCGGTGTTTGTGGATGTTGAAGGTAAATGGTTTTCGGGTTTAACTGTTTAACTGTTTAGCTGGTTAACTGAAACTCCAAATCGAAGTCTAAACGATTCTACGATTAAACGAATAAACGATTAAACAATTCGGCAAATGATATCCAAAATCCGATTTTTGGATTTTAAAGGCAAATGGTTTCAGGGTTTAACTGGTTAATTGTTTAACTGTTTAACTGTTGAACTGATAAACTCGCTATTGTCGCTATTTTGGGATTTTAGAGGGCTGAGGGTTTGTTTGGTTTACCTGAAGAATTGTTTAACTGGTTAACTGTTTAACTGTTGAACTGCTCGGAAGCTTAAAGGTTAGTTTATACCTTAAATCCGCAGGCGGATTTAAAAAAAAGCCGAAAAAGCCTCTAAATTAATTGCATTCAGGCTTTTCCGGCTCGTTTTTTTTCACTTATTTAAGTGCTGCGAAACAACAAAAGCAAGTGAGATGAAAGTTACAAATTCAGCAGAAAAAATCACACCCTTCGGCGGTTTTAATTTTGTTTTTAAGTCTTTTAAGGATTCCGGTCTTTCTGATCTGATCGATAAACAGCTGGGTATGAGGGTGAAGACCTTCGGCTTTTCCTACAGTGATATTTTTGCCAACCACCTGGCCGTATACCTCAATGGGGGGGACTGCACCGAGGATGTCAATGACCATCTCAGGGAACACCTTGAGAATGTCAGGGGAATGCATGTATGCAGTGCTGATACCGTTCTCAGGGGAGTGAAAGAACTGGCGACAGATACCCTTTTTATGGAAAATCCCGACACCGGTGTAAAACATGAGTTTAATCTTAATCCCAGGCTTAATGACCTGTTAATAAAGGGCTTGAAGCAGACAGGCCAGCTCAAAGCAAACAAATGGTATGATCTGGACTACGATAACCAGG
>JBBDSA010000085.1:0-69182 GCA_040905165.1 Cyclobacteriaceae bacterium
ATTCCTCTGGAATATTGGCATAATAAATCAATAAAAACTGGGAAAACCATATATAAGTCCAGAAGATAGAAAAGGCAAAGACAAATTTACCCAGATCATGGATGTGATTTTGATTGACCATCTCCAAATAACCCTGATCTTTTAGGAAAATGGTGACCAAGGTAATGGCCGCCAATCCGGCGACAAACCAGGATGCAAATACATACCAACCAAATAGCGTAGAAAACCAATGGACATCAACGGACATTACCCAATCCCAAGCACTAATGGAAGAAGAAACCGCAAAGAAAACCAAGAATATCGCAGACCATTTTCTGATGGTATACCAATATTGGCCCCCCCCCTTGATGTCTTCTTCATAAGACAGGTTTTTTAACTTTGTGAAAAAGAAAACCCAAAACCCGAAGAAAATTACCATCCTGGCAATATAAAAAACAGGAAAAGTACCTTTTTCCAATGGCCAGTAAAAGAAGGTGCCTTTTCCATCGATGATCCTATCATAGCCCGGATCATCCAAGTCATAGATATTGGCATGGGTCCAATGAAAAAGATCATTTCCTGCAATGAAATAGGTAACAAGCATCAGGACCGCCCCAAAAGGAAGCCAATAGCCAAATGATAGCATGATCCGCAATAATGCTGTAGACCAGCCTGCCTGGGCTGCATATTGAATGGCAAAAAAGAATACGCCTATAATGGCAATTCCGGTGAAATATACATTGTTAATCCAAAGATTGGCAAATAACCTTTTCGACCAATGAAAGGCGTGACCGCCCTCATCCCCATGGCCATGTCCACCAAAAATTCCCAAAATAATCCCTAAGACCAACAATCCCGCACCAATGGCTCCCAAGGTAAAAAGGACTTTCTTTACCCCAGGGGTAAATGCAAATTTCTGATCCAAATTATAATTTGTCGCGTGTGCCATTATTGTTGTTGAATTTCTTGTTTAACATAGTGAACGATTTTCCACCTTCTTTCTATGGAAATCTGAGAACCATGGGCACCCATTCTTCCTTTACCATGGGTGATGACATGAAATACATGACCTTCAGAAAGATTGATATAAGCCCCACCTTTAAGGTTGGCCACCCCGCCAATTCTTACACCTGCCAATCCATCGCCTTCACCTGCCGCTCCATGACAAGGACTGCAATACTGTATGTACAATTGCTGTCCCTCTGCAATCACCTCATCTGACAATTCAATAGGATTTTCTACCAATGCGGCCCCTTCAAGGTCTGCAATTCTTAGCCTATAAGGCAGGTAGCCGTCTTTGTTCCTAGGGACAGTATTTGGGACAGGCTCCCGCATGTTCATACCATGTGGGTTAAAAGGATTGCTGTTAAAAAATTCCCCTTTTCCATCTTCACGGTTGCTAATCCAGTTTCCTTCCTCTTCACTTTTAATCTGGGAAAGAGGTTCATAGGGTACAGAATGGTACATCTGGGGTGCATATTCGGTTCCAGGGTAGTCACCTTCAGCCTCACAGGAAAGTAATCCGAGTGCTATACCGAAAACTGCAGTTGAATATATGGATGGTATAATTTTCATTTTCTATAAATTACTCATTCAAAACTTTTACTGTTCACTTCCGTGGCCCCAACATTTTTCAGGGTTTCCTTGATGCTATCCAGGTCAAGGGCTGCATTATTGGCAATATCGATGGCCATGACATGCTTGTCATCGGTACTCCTCAAATCAAATATTCTGGGCTGGGCCCAAGGCTTCAGGTTACTGCTTATCATAAAAACACCTACCATACCAAATGCAGACAACAATACGGTCAACTCAAAAGTTACGGGAATGAAATCAGGGAAAGCGGCGTAATCCTTTCCCCCGATGATCATCGGCCAATCAAATTTCATCATGTAATACTGCATGGTCAGTGCCAGGGTGGTTCCCAATAAGCCGAAAAGGAATGCGGCAATGGGCAGCCTGCTTCTTTTGTACCCAAGATCTTCATCCAACCCATGTATCGGGTAAGGGGTGAAAACCTCGTGAATTTTAATTCCTGCTTTCCGTACCTCTCTGACCGCATTCAAAAGAATGTCCTCATCATCAAAAATCCCAAGTATAAAGTTCTTATCTCTTTCCATGACTATTATTTAACTTTTTCAGATGAAGATTTCAAAACAGCTTTTACTTCTGCCATATTGATGACTGGGAAAAACTTGGCAAACAATAAAAAGCAGGTGAAGAAAAGACCAAAAGTGAAAAGGTAGATACCCACATCGTACATGGTAGGGTAAAACATCACCCAGGAGGATGGCAGGTAATCCCTGTGCAGGGAAGTAACAATGATCACAAAACGCTCAAACCACATGCCTATATTCACCACTAATGAAAGAATGAAAGTTGCGGCAATGGAAGTCCTGATTTTCTTGAACCAGAAAAGCTGGGGAGAAATCACATTACAGGTCATCATGGACCAGTAAGCCCACCAATATGGACCAAACATCCTGTTGACAAAAGCATATTGCTCTGCAGCTACCCCAGAATACCAGGCCATAAAAAATTCCGTAATGTAGGCGATGCCAACAATGGATCCGGTGATGATGATGACAATATTCATTAACTCAATATGCCCGATGGTAATATAATCTTCCAGGTTAAAGGCTTTTCGGGTCACAATCATCAGGGTAAGCACCATGGCAAATCCTGAAAAAATGGCACCGGCCACAAAATAGGGAGGGAAGATGGTGGTATGCCAACCAGGAATTACTGAAGTGGCAAAGTCAAAGGATACTATAGTATGAACCGAAAGTACCAGTGGTGTAGCCAATCCAGCCAGGATCAGGGAAACAGATTCATACCTCATCCAGGTTCTTGCTGCACCGTCCCATCCAAAACTCAATGCGCCATATATGGTTTTCCTGATTCCAACTGCCCGATCCCGAATGGTGGCAAAATCCGGAATCAAGCCGATATACCAAAACACCAGGGATACGGCAAAATAAGTGGAAATCGCAAATACATCCCAAAGTAGGGGAGAATTGAAATTCACCCAAAGTGACCCATATGTGTTTGGAAGTGGTAATGCCCATATGGCCCCCAACCACGGTCTGCCCATGTGAATAATTGGAAACATGGCCGCACAAATTACCGCAAATATGGTCATGGCCTCAGCTGCCCGGTTGATGGAAGTTCTCCATTTTTGTCTGAACAACAAGAGTACGGCTGAAATCAAAGTGCCGGCGTGGCCAATCCCCACCCACCACACGAAATTGGTGATGTCCCAGGCCCAGCCTACCGTCTTATTCAAGCCCCACATGCCTATCCCTTCCCATAAGGTGGCGACCAATGCCAGACTACCCAGTAAAAGCGCCCCAACTGAGACGGCCAGACCCAACAACCAAGTCACCGATGGCTTGCCTTCCACCTGTCGGGAAACATCATTGGTAACGTCCTTGTAAGTTTTACCGCCTGTAACCAAGGGTTCACGTACGGATGAAGTAACCTGCATATCTGATTTAATTTATGAATTAAGCTTCGTTTTTATCCTTATTTCTGATTTTGGTAAAATACCAAACGTTGGGACTCACATTGATTTCCTCCAATACGTGGTAGGCCCTTTCTTCATTTACTTCTTTATTCGCAGAAAGGGTATTTTCTTCAATTTTCAACAACTGAGAAACTTTAGACTGTGCATCATTCAAGTCTCCGAATACCAAAGCTTCAGTAGGACAGGCTATCGCACAGGCTACATTGATTTCTCCATCTTTGATCTTCCTGTTTTCCCTTTTTGCAGACAACTTACCTGCCTGAATCCGCTGCACACACATGGAGCATTTTTCCATCACTCCCCTTGCACGAACCGTTACATCAGGGTTCAACACCATTTTACCCAAATCATCATTTTGAGGAGTATTCACCCCTGCAAAATCTTTGTTGTCATGGTACTTGAACCAGTTGAACCTCCTGACTTTATAAGGGCAGTTGTTGGCACAATACCGGGTACCGATGCACCTGTTGTAGGTCATCTGGTTCAAACCTTCCGAACTGTGCGTGGTGGCAACGACAGGGCATACCGTTTCACAAGGGGCATTGTTACAATGCTGACACATCATTGGCTGGAAAGTGACTTCCGGGTTATCTGCTGCCTGCTCCAGTTCCTGGTTGGAACTGGCGCCCTCAGGAGAACTGTAGTACCTGTCAATTCTTATCCAGGCCATTTCCCGACGGTTTAAAACCTCCTGCTTGCCCACTACCGCTACATTGTTTTCCACCTGACAGGCCACAGTGCAGGCTGAACATCCGGTACAGGAATTCATGTCTATGGCCAATCCCCAATGGTGCTGGCTGTATTTATGGCCTGACCAAAGTGAGATTTTACTGGGCTTAACAAATTCTCCGTCCATATATATTTCCGGATGGTATCTTCCTGCACTGGCATCTTCTTTGTACTCTTCCAGTGTGGCTTCCTGAATGACAAACTCTCTGCCCATATAGGTATGGTGGGTTTGGGTCTGTGCTATTCGGTAGGTTTCGGCCGTTAACTCTATACTGACCCCTTCTAAAATATCATAACTGACATGACCTTTGCTGGTATCCAAAAAGGGATAAGCATTTACCCCCACTCCGTTGGCCACCCTGCCTGCCTCAGTCCGTCCATAACCCAAAGCCAATCCAATAGTACCCTCTGCCTGGCCTGGCTGCACTAAAACGGGAACAGTGATTGAAATACCGTTTGCGGTAACATTGGCCAGTTTTGTGGCGCCTTCCTGCATTTTCAATCCGTTGTCACTGGCCCATTTTTGTGAAACAGTAACATAATTGTCCCAGGTAGCTTTTGAAATGGGATCAGGCATTTCCTGAAGCCAGGGATTGTTCGCATAGGCACCGGAGCCAATTCCGACTTTGGCATAAAGAACCAATTCCGGACCGGAGGCAGCATCATTATTATCCCGGCTTAAAGCGGTTGCGGCTGTTCCAATATCACCTACCGGAGTCAAAATCGCAGGAGATGATTCATCTTCTGAAGGAGCGGCTATAGGTTCAGTATATACTCCTTTATAAAGGCACCGGTCCCAAAACTCCTGAAAATCATTGATGGTTTCCTGGGAATCGAATAGCCCTTGCCAGTTTTCTCTGATAAAATCGTAATAAGAAGTATTGATTCCTGCCCATTTCAATAAACTTTCCTGGGCCTGCCTGGTATTGAAAAGGGGAGAAATGGTAGGCTGTGAAAGGCTGTATTCCCCTCTTCTTGGATAAAAGTCATTCCAGGATTCCAAATAATGATGATCCGGGGTGATGTATTGCACCAAGGATGCTGTTTCATTCTTTGTTTCGGTGGTGGCTACAGATACCTTTACCTTCGCAATTCCTTCAGCCAATTCGCTGCCTCTGGCAAAATCATATACCGGATTACAGTTGTAAAAAATAATACCTCCCACACTTCCGGCATTCATTTCTGTAACCAATTGGTTCATCCGTTCATCATTTCCTTTTCTGAAATAGGATGGCCTACTGAAGTCCACCGTATTACCGTGGTTCCCCAGTAACTCATTGATGGCATTAATGACAATCTGTACATTGGGGTCATTGGAACCGGAAACCACGATTGATGAACCCCTCTGCGCCCAAAGTTCATCTGCAGCTCTGGCCAAATTTGGTAATTCAAGACTACCGCCACTGACCGTCCCTGATCCGGCATTCTGAGCCAACAAATTATACAGGGAAAGAACAGCCAGCCCACTTTGAGAAGCCCTGATCGGCGTTCTGTAATCGGCATTGGCCCCAGTTAGGGATAGGTTGGATTCAAACTGAAAATGTCTTGACATTTCAGGGTTCTGCTTTGAAATTTTCCTTCCCTTGCTGTATTGTTTGGCAAATTCAATAGGTGAAATCCAGGTTCCCAGAAAGTCTGCGCCAAAACTAACGATTACCTCCGCTTTGTCAAATTGATAGGTTGGAAGCGCATTGCTTCCAAAATAAGTCTCACTGGCTTTTGTAATCCCGTAACTGGAGAGGGGATCATAGGTGATCAGTTCCACTTCTCCCATTGCTTCGGAAAACTGTTGGATGGCCCTTTCAGTACTTGGAGATAAAATGGTATTGGATACTATTTTGATATTGCCTGCCGCCCTCAGTTTCGCAGGAAGTTCTGCATCGATGGCAGCCCATTCCACCAACTCCCCATTAACCTGAGGTCCTTTCATTCGCTGGCTATCGTATAAAGAAAGTACGGAGGATTCCACCAAAGCGCTGGTACCTCCCTGGGTTATGGATGAAAGGTCGTTTCCATCCACTTTTATGGGTCTACCTTCCCTGGTTTTCACTACTATAGCCGCATAATCACCTCCAGAGATAAAAGTAGAGGCATAATAATTGGGGATGGAGGGGTCGAGGTCCACCGGTTTGTTTACGTAAGGAATGGCTTTCCTGACAGGCGCTTCACAGGCGGCCAGTGAGGCTGCTGCAAGACTGAAACCCATTAATTTGAGAAAATCCCTTCTGGAAGAATCCCCTTCACCCGCTTTACTGTTGGACCCTTTAAATCCTGGGAATTCCTTATCAGCGTGTTTTACAAATTCGGGATCGTTGGTTAACTGTTCCAACCCTTTCCAATATGTCTTTTTATTTTCTTTCATTATATATTAAAGAAAAGAATGTTCTTAAAGATTTTAATAGTGACACTTTGCACATTCCAGACCACCAATGTCCTTGACCTTCAATGCGTCTTTTGATTCCGAATGCAGTTGTACGAGTTTATCGTAATATTCATTACCGGTAGTTACCACTTCGGTATTTCTATGACAATCTATGCACCATCCCATGGTCAGTGCACTGTGCTGGTACACAACTTCCATTTCTTCAACCGGACCGTGGCAGGTCTGGCATTCAATTCCACCAACTGCCACATGTTGGGAATGGTTGAAATAGGCCAGATCTGGTAGATTATGGACCCTCACCCATTCAATGGGCTTGTTATTGTCCACCGCATCATAAATTTTGGCAATTTCCGGTGATATTCCGTCCTCACCCTCCTTATTTTGAATATGCATATGGCAATTCATACATATATTGGCGGAAGGAATATTGGCGGATTTTCCGATTTCAACGCCTGTATGACAATATTGACAGGGTATTTCATATTGTCCGGCATGCAGTTCGTGGGAATAGGCAATGGGCTGAGCGGGAGCATATCCCTGTTGTACACCTATGGTATAGAGGCCATCGATGGCTGTTTTTACAACAAAGGCCAGCACAATGGTCGTTATGATGATTACCATCCCATCACTTTTCAGAATGGCTTTGTAATCCGTTTTCTGGTTGATATAGGCTTTATCGTCTTCATCCAACTTTTCGTTGTTGTTCATGTATTTGGTAAGCACCGAAACGATGAGCCCCAATACAATCAAAACCAATAAAAGCACAATGACCAACACCACCAGGATAATGGTAAGGTATTCATTGGGAATACCGCCTGCTCCTTCACCCTGTCCGGCTGCTCCGTCGCCCGTTCCAGCTTCAGCTTCAGGATCTGCTTTGTCTCCATATTCAATGTAGGACAACAAATTCATCACATCATCATCACTTAAAAATGTGTGCGCAGGCATGACTGCATTGTTGTATTCTTTGTAAAGGGCTACTGCATCGGCATCCCCACTTTGAATTACAGCCTGGGAATTTAAAATAAACCGCCTGGCCCAGTCCAATTCCCGCCGATCTGTAACTCCTCTCAGTGCCGGTCCAATTAAATTTTGGTCCAGGCGGTGGCAGGTCTTACAATTGGCATTAAAAATTGATTGACCCGCAGTGATAGCTTCTTCACTATCCGGTACATCAGGGTTAACCGCATAAGCCTGAGTCCCCAAAAAAAGAAAAACCAGGACCAATAGGTGGTATATGCGTAAGGAAACCCCTAATAATGAGCGTTTGATCGACATAATTATTTATACTTTTATCAGATTATCTCAGTGCAATACAAATTCCCCACAAATGTACTACCCAAGTTCTATTTTTCAAACTTGAATGATCGGCTTCAAAATCAGTGATTAAATATGAGTAAATCATTTTAATTAATTGTATTTCAGATCCTTAAGAAAATTATTAAAATCAATATATCAATTTAGAATAATTATAAATAACCCCTATATTTCAAATATCTCCCCCTAAAAATACTAAGGTTTATATTCTCATCGTAAAAGGGTGAAAATAAAACAAAAATTAGAGGAAATTTTCTGGTTATAAAATTTTGCTGATCCCGATTTGAATTACCAAAGAGAATTGGTTACCTTTGCGCAACCTTAGAAAAAGGGTCGAGTGGCCGAGTGGCTAGGCAGAGGTCTGCAAAACCTCGTACAGCGGTTCGAATCCGCTCTCGACCTCCAAAAAGCATCCTTATGGGATGCTTTTTCACTTTCTGCTTCCTTCTGGCACTCAATTTGGAAATTTTAATGTTGTCATATCCATTGATATATTTTTGAGATCGGGGCATTAATAATGCCGGATCAAAATGAAAGTACGTAAAAAGAAAATCTTTATTGGGAACGGAAGCGAATAGCCATTGCAAATGGCCTCACTGTTGTTGGTGAAATTTGCAATTACACTTTTTAAAAGTAGGAAATTTAAGAGGCCCCAGAACATACTATTAGATTAAATTGTTAAATTAGAGACATGGATAATTCAACCCTCCATAAGAAAATAAATTCTCTACCTGAAAACTTGAAAAAGGAGGTTCAGGATTTTGTGGATTTTCTTCTAACTAAGACAAAAACTGATTTAGAGAAAAGGCCTCGTGTTTTTGGAAGCCTAAAGGGAAAAATTAAAATTGCTGCAGATTTTGATGCTCCTATAGAGGACTTTAAAGATTACATGTAGTGGACAACTTTTACCTTTTAGACACGCATGCAATTCTTTGGTTTTTGAGTGGCGACGACCGGATTTCTCCCAAATCCAGAAAAGTTATCCTAAATCCAAAAAATCGTTATTGGAGGCGATCACGGATAGCGATTGTAATTGGCTTTTTGGTATGACTTATCTGTGCGCCACCTCGAAAATATAAGGGAGAGTTGCAAAATCTCCCAGCATAAAAACTTCTCCCAACCGTTCACTGGGTGAGAATTTTCTACATCCCTGTTATTGAGTCCCAAACGGATTCTAGGCATTTGAAATGCCGGGATTATTTAAAAGTACGATTAAAGAAAACCGTTTTTAAAAACGGTCACTTCTGGCCATTACAAATGGCCTTGAGGTATGCTTTATCAGTTTAATGCACCGAAAATAAAAGGAAGAAGTTTTAAACTTTTCCCAGCACAAAACTCACCCAGCCAACACTTCACCCACAGCTAAGAGCAATCTTCAAACAGCTTAACCTGAATGCAGATTTTATCTACTCCATATATATGCAATAAAAAAAAGCGCTGACCGATTTCGGAAAGCGCTTTTTGATGTTTAAGTCTATTAATTTTTATTTTTTGGACTGGTCCATTTTCTCTTTCAAAGCGGACAAGGCATCCAAATCCCCAAGTGTGGATTTGTCCGAGCTTGCACCACTGTCTGAACCGGCAGCTTTTTTCTTGGTAGAAGGAGCTGCTTTTTTAGCTGCCTGCTTCGGCATGGCCTCGTCCTTGAAAGTTGCTGTATGGGACAATACAATCCGCTTATCTTCTTTTGAAAATTCCGTCACTTTAAAATCAAGGCTCTCCCCGGCTTCTGCCTGGGTTCCATCCTCTTTTTCAAGGTTTTTAGTAGTGGCAAAGCCCTCCAAACCATAGGGGAGTTCTAGCACGGCACCTTTATCATTTTTGGAAATGATGGAGCATTTATGTTCAGAACCGATAGGGAATACACTTTCGAAAGTATCCCATGGATTCTCTTCCAGTTGCTTGTGTCCCAGAGCAAGTCTTCGGTTACCCAAATCCAATTCCAATACAATCACATCCAATTCATCGCCTACTTTTACAAACTCTGAAGGGTGTTTTATCTTTTTGGTCCAGGAAAGGTCAGACACGTGAACCAGACCGTCAATTCCCTCTTCTAATTCAAGGAATAAGCCAAAATTGGTCAGGTTCCTAACAATTCCTTTGTGCTTGGTACCGATCGCATATTTGGCACCCATTTCTGACTTGGTCCATGGATCTTCGGTAAGCTGTTTGATGCCCAAAGACATTTTTCTATCATCCTTGTCCAAAGTTAAAACCACGGCATCAATTTCATCCCCGACCTTCACGAAGTCCGCTGGATTTCTGAGATGTTGAGACCAGGACATTTCGGATACGTGAATCAATCCTTCCACACCTGGTGCCAGTTCAAGGAAAGCACCATAATCCGCAACATTGACGATTTTACCTTTGACCTTGGAACCTACTTCCAAAGTAGCCGATAGGGAATCCCAAGGGTGAGGCGTCAATTGCTTCATGCCCAAGGAAATTCTTTTCTTATCATCATCGAAATCAAGGACGACAATCTGTACTTTATCGTCTAGGTTAAGCACTTCTTCCGGGTGGTTGATCCTTCCCCAGGAGATGTCGGTAATGTGCAAAAGTCCATCTACTCCACCTAAATCGATAAATACACCGAAATTGGTCATGTTTTTGATCACACCTTCCAGCACCTGACCTTTTTCCAGGTTGTTCAGGATTTCGGCTTTTTGTTTTTCAAGGTCCTTCTCGATCAACACTTTGTGTGAAACAACGACATTGTCATTGGCGTGGTTGATTTTCACCACCTTCACTTCCATTTTCTTACCCACATAGATGTCAAAATCCCTGATCGGCTTCACATCAATTTGTGAACCCGGAAGGAAAGCCTCCACCCCATAAATATCCACGATCAGACCGCCTTTGGTTCTCCTTTTTACCAATCCTTCAATCACATTATCCTGCTCCAAGGCTTCTTCGATCGTTTGCCAGGCTTTGACCATCTTGGCCTTTTTACGGGAAAGTACCAATTGGCCCAATGAATTTTCCTGCTCCTCAATAAAAAGCTCCACCTCGTCGCCGATTTTCAAGCCTTCTACATCACGGAATTCATTCAAAGGCACCAACCCGTCGGATTTAAAACCAATATTGATGATCACATCCTTATCATTGATACCAACGACTGTCCCTGTGATAACTTCTTTTTCGGTAATTTCTGTAAGGGTTTTGTCATAAAGCTTCTCCATTTCGGCTCTTTCTGCCTTGGTATAGCCCTCGCCAAAACCTTTGGTTTCAAATTTTTCCCAATTAAAATCTTCTTGATTTGACATATTAAAATATATGACCCTGATGATCAACAGCCTTCGGGTCATTAGGCTGAGGTTTTATGGTTAAACCCCTTTATTCAAAGGACCGCCCACTCGAACGGACTGCAAATTTACGAATATTATCAGAAATAGAAATACCTAACTGACAAAAAGTTAAGTATTTCCTGTGCAGCACGCACCCAGGCAAATCAAACCACTTTCACTTCAAGAAAAGGCAGCCATTCGGAGGCGTTGCGCTCTGCATATTCGGCTAAAAAATAAGAAAGAGTGGGTTTGAACGGTAAAGTGTTCAATGCTATCCCCGCTTGTTCCGGGGTTTTGTCACCTTTAAGGGTATTACAGCGATGGCAGGCAGTGATCAGATTCTGCCAGTTGGTCTTACCACCTTTGGATCGGGGAATGACATGGTCAATGGTAAGGTTTTTTCCGGACCCGCAATATTGGCAGATATGGCTGTCCCGTTTAAAAATATTGTTGCGGTTCAGCATGACACCCTTGTAGGGGATATTCTTGTATTCATACAAACGGATGACAGCTGGATACAAAAATTGTCTGTCTACTGTTCTTATTTTCAAAAAATCAAATGATGCAAGTGGTGAAGCCTTTTCCAAAAAAGTCAGCACCAAAGCTTTCTGAACGGATACAATCCCAATCGGAGAATGATCAAGGTTCAATACCAAAACTTTTTTTTGCATCCAATCATTCATTGCTTCATCAGATTTTTAACATGGAGAACCCTGTTTTCTTTGGAATTGTTTTCATCATCCATCCATTTTTCCGGTTCAAAGTCACTGATCAGTACCTTGCCTTTTACCTCCATCATTTTCCCATTTCCTATGTACAAAGCCAAATGGTGGGGAATTCCATACGGATTACCAAAGATAATCACATCGCCCTCCTGGATATTCTCCGTAGACCTGTTTTTCCCTGAATCCAGGATAGGGGACAGGTAATTGGGAATGGTATAGCCTGATATTTTAAATACCAGGTGCAGCCAACTGCCCCCGAATAATCCAAAATAGCTCCTTCCTCCTGAAAGATAAGGCGCATGTAAGAAAATTCCGGCTACCTTTACCAATTCCTTCCGGTCTGCTTTTACGCCAAAAGGCCTGGTGCTGCCTTCAAAAGTAAAAGATTCATTCCACGAAAAAATCTCATTTTCATCGGCATGGATCTGGCTTCCCGGCAACAAAAAAAGCCGCTCCTCTCCCCATTTTACTTTAGAAATCAGGGAAGTAGTCATCTGAATGGGTGCCTGCTGAAAATGGTCATATTCCTCCGGGGAAACTTCATGGTGCTGTTCTATCATGATCCACCCGGTACCTGCCTGGTTTTGGCCCTCAATAAACAGCCATTGACCATTTTTGCTGGATCTGGAAATTTCATAGGTTTCCCCAAACAACAGTTGGGAGGTCATACCTGAGCCAATCACCGGTTCCCTGTAAATCGTAAGAAGGGATAGTCTGCAAATTCCGAATCTATTTTCAGAAAGCCATTCGCTGGAGGTCTCTTTTTGCATCTTTTTCTTTTATTGACTGACGTTTATCGTGGATTTTCTTTCCTTTACCCAAAGCGATTTCCATTTTGGCCAATCCCCTGTCATTGATAAAAATCCTGAAAGGGACAATAGAAAGCCCCTTTTCAGAAAACTTATTCTCAAGCTTTCTCAATTCCTGCTTTTGAAGTAAAAGCTTCCGTTCTCTGACGGCATCATGGTTATAATGAGCCGCCAGGGTATAGGGGGCAATATGCATTTGTTTGATATACAATTCGCCTTTTCTAAAATAACAATAAGCTTCTGTTAAAGAAACTTTTCCTTCACGGATTGATTTGATTTCCGTGCCAGTAAGCACAATACCAGCCTTAAATTTATCCAAAAATTCAAATTCAAAAGATGCTTTCTTATTTTTTATATTGATGATTTTATCGAATTTATTATTTTTAGCCATTTATTCCAATTTTCATTTTTGCCAAAGGACTGATTTCCAAATTACTGAATATTCCTGCCTGAAATTTATAGTGGGCAGCCATCGCGATCATCGCCGCATTGTCCGTACAATACTCCAATTGGGGAATGTATATATTCCAACCCAACTCCCTGGACAGGTTGTCTAAAGTAGAACGGAGGCCAGTGTTGGCTGAAACGCCTCCTGCTATGGCGATTTCCTTTATCCCATACATATCTGATGCTTTTTTAAGCTTTTCCAACAACATTTTAATCAGGGTAAACTGTACAGACGCACATATATCGGCAAGATGCTTCTCGATGAAATCGGGATCTTCCTTTATCCTATCCTTCAGAAAATAGAGCACCGCGGTTTTGATGCCACTGAAAGAAAAATCAAGGCCTCTTATAGAAGAAACCGGAAATTCAAAAGCCAGGGCATCTCCGGTTGCAGCTAACTTATCCAGGTAGGGGCCTCCGGGATATGGAAGGCCCAGAATTTTTGCGATTTTATCAAATGCTTCACCTGCTGCATCATCCGAGGTCTCTCCCACCACCTTCATTTCCAAATGGTTGCTGACCAATACAATCTGGGTATGCCCACCGCTTACGGTCAGACATAAAAATGGAAATTGGGGACTGGGGGCGGAAATGAAATGCGACAAAACATGGGCTTCGAGGTGATTCACTTCTATCAAAGGCAAATCCAAGGCGTACGCAAAAGATTTGGCAAATGATACCCCTACCAATAATGCCCCCATCAAACCTGGTCCACGGGTAAAAGCAACCGCCGAAAGCTCATTGTTTGGAATACCCGCTTCCTGGAGCGCTTCCGATACTACCGGGATAAGGTGCTGCTGATGGGCTCTTGAAGCCAATTCAGGAACAACTCCCCCATATTTCTCATGCACTGATTGCATAGCAACAATATTATTAAGTATTTTGCCATCAGAAATCACTGATGCCGACGTTTCATCACATGAGGACTCTATTGCCAATATATTACAAATCATTTATTATCTGTTGGAAAAGAATACGAAAGTTAAGGAAATTTTACTGAAAGCGCTTAAAACGTTTTTCAGGATATTGGTTTATATCCTTGTCATCTTTTTAACCCTGACTGCATTATTACAAGTTCCCAGAATCCAAACTTACTTGGCAGGGTTCATTACGGACAAAATTTCTGAAAGGACTGGATTCAAAAGCAGTATCGGGTCGGTAAGAATCCGGTGGTGGGATGCCATCAGCCTTAGGGACGTTGAAATATACGATTTAAAGGACAGTTTGATGATTGATTTGGAAGAGGTTTACATCGACTTTTCCATCAACGGTCTGTTGAATGAGGAACAACCGGGATTAGATGTAATTAACCTGAGGTCCGGAAATGTAAGGCTGCTCAACCATGTCGATGGGCAAGGGATCAACATCATTGTTTTTTTCGACAGACTGAGGACGTTTTTAGGACTGAGTCAAAAAACCGGAAAGCCTACCAAAAGATTTAATATCGATAATATTGCCTTTGATGAAACTTCTCTGGACATCATCGATTATAATTTGCCTGATATCGGAATTAAATTTGATTACGCCAATTTACAGTTCAGGAATCTCATAGCCAATGCGGATAATTTTTATGTGAAAAGCGACACGGTTGCCTTCGACCTGCAATACATGAGAGGAATTGAAGCAAATTCCGGAATGGTGTTTCAGCAACTAAGGACCAGTTTTACCTATTCCAGCGTAGGCATGGAATTCAAAGACCTCTATTTAAAGTCCAATTTCACCGAAATAAAAAATTACCTCCGCTTCGATTATGAGGATATACGGGCCTTAAGGGATTTTAACAGGGAAGTAGATCTGTTGGCTCAATTGGACGAAGCGGTACTGGATATTAGGGATCTCGGCTATTTCTCCGATAATATACCCCCAATAGATGACCGTGTTTATCTCAGCGGAAAAATTATCGGCAAAATCAATTCCTTATTTTCCGAGGAACTCCTCTTACGTTTTGGAAAACGTTCTGCCCTGTTTGGCAAATTCAATATTGAAGGGCTTCCGGATGTAGACCAAACTTTTTTCAATCTGTCCTTGATGAATTCCACCTTGAGCAGCCAGGATTTGGCTCCCTATGTCAATCGGGAATCCCAAAGGGAACTCAA
This sequence comes from Cyclobacteriaceae bacterium, assembly GCA_040905165.1. Lineage (GTDB taxonomy): Bacteria > Bacteroidota > Bacteroidia > Cytophagales > Cyclobacteriaceae > Cyclobacterium. Next base: position 15,299 of record JBBDSA010000085.1, read on the forward strand.
TAAATTGGGTATCATAAGGTTCAATTCGGATTTTAACGGGTACCTCAATAAATTCAATGCCAATGGGGATTTCAGAACCAACATCGGTATATTAAAGGGGAACCTGGATTATCAACTCGTAGGAGAAACCCCAACTTATAAGGGCCAGATTGAGACAGTGAACCTTGATGTGGGGATATTAATGGAAGATCCTGAATTATTTCAAAAGGCCAGTTTAATAGGATCCATCAAAGGGTCCGGATTGACCGCCGAATCTGCTCTTATTGAATTGGATGCGACTTTTAGTAAAATGGGCATTCAGGATTACGATTATACCAATGTAATTACCAGGGCCACTTATGGAAAAGACCTGTTTAAGGGCCAATTGTCAATCAAAGATCCCAACCTCAGCATGGAGGTGGATGGGACACTGGATCTAAGGGACAATAAGGATTCTGCCAATTTGGTCATGAAATTGGATACGGCATTTTTGCAACAAATCAATCTGGCGGAGAGGGACATCTTTTTAAGTGGCCGTTTTGAACTCGACACCAAAGGCGTTCATTGGGATAATATTGAAGGAGTATCCAGGTTCAATGATGTCCTGATAAGTTATGAAGGACGGGATCTATTCATCGACAACTTTTTGTTTCAATCATTGTTTACCCAGGATTCCAGGGTCATCTCTTTGAATTCAGATTTGCTGGTGGCAGGAATCAGTGGAAATTTTAAAGTCCAACAATTGGCTACAGACATCAAAAAATTATGGGAAGAATATTATGCCATTCTTACCAATGATTACCAAACCCCTGTAAATCCTGATCCCACAGATTGGGAACCTTATCAAATTGACATTTCCTTGGACCTACGGGATCCCAACCCCATCCTAAACCTTTTGGATCCAAGGATTTTCATTTCCAACAACACCCTCGTAGAAGGGGCTTTTTACCAAACCGAGAAGAACACGGTCTTTAATTTTTTTTCCAGCATTGATACGGTTTATTTTGATGGCAACTATTTTCTGGGCAACAATATTGACCTGAATACATCAAAACTGAAAGGCAATAATGAAGTATTGGCGTCATTTTATACCATTTCAGATGAAATCCAATTGAACAGCGGGCTTAATTTTCATAATTTGGCCATGGAAACCATTTGGGATCAATCAAAATTAAAACTTGACTTTGATTTGGATCAATTGGCCACAGAAAGTTTTTTTAATATTGATGCAGAAATTTCCCTGGCTAAAGATCAAACCGAAATCGTTTTTTTCCCATCTGAGATCAAACTTCTGGAAAATATTTGGGCATTCGATCCGGATAACCTGATCATCCTTAAACCCAATGAGACCCATGTCCAAAACCTGAAAATCTTTCATGAAAACCAATACCTTTCTGCTGATGGTAAAATCAACCTGGATCCTGGTGATAGTCTTAATATCACCGTGAATCAATTGAATTTAAACTTTTTGAACTCCTTTGGGACTAAATCCTATGAAGGTACGGCAGATGGATTGGTCACCCTTACCGAAGGCTGGAAAAAAGAAGGGATGGAAGGATCCCTCCAAATCCAAGATATCCATATTAATAATTTTCTGGTAGGCGTAATCAATGCAAAAGCTTACTATGCCAATGAACATGTAAATTTGGAAATACTGAATTTCCGTGAGGGCAATAAGGTCATTGAATTGTTCGGAACACTTGACTCACCCCAGGAGGAAATGAACCTTAATGCCGTTTTCGAAAAGGCCAACCTCTCAGTAATTGAGCCTTTTATTTCCGACTACATCACGGACATTGACGGGCATTTAAGTGGGACACTTCAAATAGGGGGCAGCGCCACCAGACCTATAGTAGAAGGCATCGGCAAATTAGAAGAAGGTAAGTTCCGTTTCAATTATCTGAACACGGTTTATCAACTTAATGGGAATGTCATTTTTGAGCCCAACGATATCAGCTTTAGGGGACTGGAACTCATTGATTTGAATGGGAATGTGGCAGGCTTGAGAGGGGGAATTACCCATGATAATTTTGACAATTTTATTTTGGATGTCAATGCCGACATGGAAAACTTTCAGGTGATGAATACCAGTTCAGTGGACAACGACCTTTTCTTTGGTACCGCATTCGCCTCAGGAAATGTCAGCGCTTTTGGTGCTGCCAATAACCTGGATATAACCGCAAACGCCACCTCTCAAGCCAATACCAGGGTATTCATTCCCATGGGAGATTCCCAGGGGCAGGTCCAGGAAGAATTTATCCGGATCATCAATGTCAGGGACACGACCAAAACCATTGATTTTGAGGAAGGGGTGGAAAAGCTGACCATTAATAACCTGAGAATGAACCTGAATCTGGACCTCACGCCTGATGCCTATCTTGAAATCCAAATTGACCCCAGAACGGGAGAAAATATTCAGGGAAGAGGCAGGGGGAATTTGAACCTGAACATTGACACTCAGGGAAATTTTAGCATGACAGGTAATTATGAGATTGTGGATGCGCTTTACAATTTTTCTCTTTATAATGTGATCAATAAAAGGTTTTTGATTGAACCGGGAGGTAGAATCAACTGGTATGGTAATCCCTATGAAGGGGTACTGGACATTCGGGCCATTTATGAGGAAAATGTGGCCTTAACCAGTCTTCAAACGAACATTAACAATACGGAATTCGTAAATAACCAACTGAAAAGACGGTTTCCGGTACAAGTGATTATGGATTTGGATGGGCCTATGCTTTCTCCTGAAATTTCTTTTGATTTTGATTTTTCCGAATTCCCCGAGGACAGTGAACTTCAAACCACCATCTCCGCTTTCCAAAACCGGATTGCCAATGATGAACAGGAAAAAAACAGGCAGGTTTTTTCTTTGATTATGTTGCGCAGATTTTCACCGGAAGGCCAGTTTAGCGGTGCCGGCATTGGCTTTTCCAACTTGAGTCAATTGATTTCCTCTCAACTCAACAATTTGATCTCCCAGGTAGACGAAAATCTGGAGATCGATTTTGACCTCATCGGATTGGATGAAACCGCCCTGGAAACATTTCAGCTAAGAGTAGCCTATACTTTTTTTGATGGTAGGTTAAGGGTAACCCGGGATGGTGGATTTACTGACCTGCAGGGAAATGCTGATTTTAATACCATTGCCGGTGACTGGCAGGCAGAATACCTGCTCACCGACGACGGAAGATACCGGGTGAGAATGTATAACAGGAATAATTTTAATAACCTGACTGCCCTGAACATCAACAACCGGGCGCCTAATACCTATGGGGTTTCCATTTCCCAAAACCTTCTTTTCAGCTCCGTTAAAGAACTTTTCCAAAATTTTTCACGGAAAAACAGGGCTGATTATTTCATCAATGATTCTGATGAACACCTGAGGTATGATTTTGAAATTGATTTGGAGGAAGTGGCACCGGATCTTTTTAAACCTGAGCCAAGGGAAGAGCAAAACCCGGTCAGGATACTGGACCGATCCAGACCAACCGAAGAAAAAATGCCCTGATCCAAACAATCCCCTTTTAAAAAGACTTAATCCGTTATGGAAAAAATCACTGTATTCTGGTTCAGAAGAGACCTCAGACTGGAGGACAATATGGGGCTTTATTATGCTTATGAAAATGAAAAAAATGTACTGCCCCTGTTTATTTTTGACCAGGAAATCTTAGGTAAGCTGGAGGAAAAAACGGATGCCAGGGTTCAATTTATCTATGACCAGGTAGTCCAAATCCATGAAACCCTGAAGGATTTTGGAAGTTCTGTTATGGTAAAAACAGGGACTCCCCTTTCTGTATTCAATGCGATCAGTGAAAAGTATGACCTCAAAGCCGTCTATACCAACCGGGACTATGAACCTTATGCGATTCAGAGGGACAAAATCGTCAATGACTTTTTAAAAGGAAAAAATATTGACTTTTTGGATTTTAAAGACCAGGTGATTTTTGAAAAAGATGAAATCACCACCGAAAAAGGGGAGTTTTATAAGGTATTCACCCCATACAGTAAAGTGTGGTTAAGAAAATTCCATAGTACCAACATTGAAACGGTTAAACTGAATGCCAGAAAAAACACTTTTTTCCAATCTAAACCCTTGCCTATACCCACCTTAAAAGATATTGGCTTTCAAAGAAGTGATTTGGACCTTCCACAATTGAAAATAGACCGGGACTTGATAAAAAATTATGATCAGACAAGAAACTTCCCGGCCATCAACGGCACCAGCAGGTTGGGCATCCACCTAAGATTTGGCACAATCAGCATCAGGAAATTAGCGAATGAGGCAGCAAATCTGAACGACACCTTCCTGAATGAATTGATATGGAGGGAATTTTATATGATGATCCTATACCATCAACCCAGTGTGGTAGATAAGGCCTTCAAACCCCAATACGATCGAATTAAGTGGCGTAACAATGAAAAAGAATTTGATCAATGGTGCCAGGGTTTTACCGGTTATCCAATGGTGGACGCGGGTATGCGGGAGCTGAATAAAAGCGGGTATATGCACAACCGGGTGCGAATGGTGGCGGCAAGTTTTTTGACCAAGCACCTGCTGATCGATTGGCGATGGGGAGAAGCCTACTTTGCCAAGAAATTATTGGATTATGAGCTATCCTCCAACAATGGTGGCTGGCAATGGGCTGCCGGAACAGGTACGGATGCACAGCCATATTTCAGAATTTTCAATCCTGAATCCCAGATGAATAAGTTTGATAAGGATAAAAAATACATCAAGAAGTGGGTCCCAGAATGGGGCACTGAAAAATATCCTGAACCCATGGTTGACCACAAACAAGCCCGGTTGAGGGCTTTAGAGGTGTACAAGAAGGCATTGGAAAATTAAAAACCTCTGAGTTTAATGGTATTCAACGCCTAGTGAATTAAAGTAAAAAAATGTTTATTATATCAAATGCTGGTCAAAACCAAGTTTAACCAGTTTTTCAAAAGCTTTCCAAACCTCGTCTGGAATTGGTTGGGAAATCTGAAATCCTTTTGGAGGATATTCTTTGATCCTTTGAAGGTCTCCTACCATGGACTGAATTACAATTGCCATGGAAATCTCCTCATTCGGATATGATGCGAAGGGGATTTTCGGACTGGTAACCTTTAATTTTTTATTGGGCCAATGCTTCTTAAAAGTAGCATAGCTTCTCCTTTCCATATAGGGTTTTTGGACCACAATGAAACTTGAAGGATCCATCCCGTTTTTTTTCAGTAATTGTTGCGTAAATTGAATGTTCTCACCGGTATTGGTGGACCTGTTTTCTATGAAAATGGCCTTTTCTTCCACACCAAGATCTGTGGCAATTTTTGCAAATTTATCTGCCTCAGGTTCATCCCACAAGCCTTTGGTGAAGTTACCCAGCCCGCCGGAAAAAATAAGATAGGGGGCCATTCCATCCAACCATAGATGCGCTCCCCTTTCAGCCACCCTGGTATCATGGCTTCCCAGAACCAATATACAATCTGATTTTTCCAATGGATGATTGACCTGGTGGTATTCCCAAAGTATTTGGGCCAGTTGGTGTATTTCGGAAGTAATCTCCGGTTGTTCCTTCTGCAGCATGCTTTTATTTGTTGGGGAATAATAATTTGGATGGACAAATATAAATAAAATGGGTACGGCCAACCAATTTGGGCATATAAGGGGCATACAGCCTTTATGAAACCAAATTAGATTAAACCGGTTATTTGTCCATTTCCCCGTCTACTTTTCTCCAAATCCCCAAGGGATTTCCCTTTTTAAGGGCTTCCGGTAACATATCCTCCGGCATATCCTGATAGGCCAGAGGTCTGGCAAAACGCTTGATGCCATAAGTGCCTACAGATGTACTTCTGCTATCAGTGGTAGATGGAAAGGGCCCTCCATGCTGCATGGCATGTCCCACCTCCACACCGGTAGGTACTCCTTTAAAAAGCAGCCGTCCACATTTTTCCTCCAAAAGGCTTAAAAACTTTGAATGCGTTTTCAATTCCTCCTCTTCCCCCCAAACGGTGCAGGTCAGTTGTCCTTTAAGTTGATGCGCTATCGTTTCCAATTGGGTCTTATCCTCATAAACAACAATAAGACCAAAAGGACCAAAAACTTCCTCTTGTAATTGATCATCTGCCAGCCAATCTGAAGCCATGACTTTTGCCAAGCCAACGTTTCCAGTCAGTACTTCAGATGGGGTCGCTTTCAAAAGCCATTCCAGATGGGGGTCTTGGTTCAATTTATCCACAGATTCATAATAGGACTTACAGATTCCCTCATGTAACATGGGTGCCGACACCACTTGTTTTAACTTTTCTGCCACCTCTTTACCAAATTCTGCTGCGAGGGTTTGGGGAATAAAAATCAAGCCTGGATTGGTGCAAAATTGACCTACCCCCAATGAAAGGGAGCCGGCATAGGCCGCGGCCATACCGCCTATATCTTTTCTTAATCGATGATCCAGGGCGAAAATTGGATTGACACTTCCCATCTCTGCATAAACCGGAATGGGAACCTCCCTGGATTGGGCCGCATCAAACAATGATTTACCTCCTTTAAATGAACCAGTGAAAGCCACTGCCTTGGTCAAAGGATGAGCTACCAGCGCTTGCCCAATATCTATACCCCCTTCCACATGCTGGAATGTCCCCTTTGGAAGATCACTTTTCCTCACCGCCGTTTTTATGGCTTCTGCCACCATTCTGGAAGTTTCTGGATGAGCCGGATGGGCTTTGTATATGACAGGACATCCAGCAGCCAATGCAGAAACAGTATCCCCCCCAGCGGTAGAAAATGCCAAAGGGAAATTACTTGCCCCAAACACTACCACCGTACCCAAAGGCTTTAGCATTCTTCTTAAATCAGGTTTGGGAGCAGGAACCCGGTCAGGATCGGCATGATCTATGGTCGCTTCCACCCAGCTTCCTTCTTCCACCAATTGGGCAAAAAGTTGGATTTGTCCCAGGGTCCTTCCCAATTCGCCTGTGATTCTTCCTTCTGGAAGATGGGATTCCATAGAAGCTGTGGGAATCAACCTCTCCCTGATCTGATCAATTTGTTCGGCCATTTTTTTTAAAAAAGTGGCCAATTTATTTTTATCCAATGATTTTAAAATCCAAAATGCGTCCTGTGCCTGTTGGAAATGAACATCTAACTGATTCATAATTGTTGATCGGATTATTGGTTTAAATGAGACTGATATTTTCAGTCAAAAATAGGGTAGAAATGAATTTTAACTCAAGTTAAAGGATATTCATGGTACAAACAACAAATATGAAAGCCTTATGCCATTTGGAAAAGCCCAAAAATGTTGTTTCAGACCAATCAGCCCTGTATATTAAGTAGCCATAAAAACCCAAATAAAAGAAACCCTGTCCTATTCCAAATCCGACATTATCGGATGGCGTTCCTTTTATGGATCAAAAGAAAGAGGGAGTCCTTCCTTGGTCCAACAAGTATCCTTCGGTAATTTTGGCCACCCACATTACCTCCATTTCAGGAGGCATTTTTTGCAAAATCTTCCACCATTTCCCATACCCTGAAGACATTTTTATAACATATTTTTTCAACATCCTCTTTGCTATACCCTCTTTTCAGCAATTCGGCAATAAGGTTGGGATACATGGAAACATCTTTTAGGCCAGTGGGGAGCGTATCGCCTACTCCATCAAAATCAGACCCTAAACCCACGTGATCTATTCCTACCAAACTGACCACATGGTCAAAATGATCGGCCACTTTGAGAACCGAGGGGAAAGGATTATTTTCAGCCACATATTTCTCAATATATTCACGGGATTCTGGATCATCTCGACTCAATTGATTTTCTGCGAGCCAATTGACAATGTGATCTCCCACTTCCGCACTTTTTTCCCTATAATCCTGATCCAGGAAACTTCCTCCAAAATTGATCATGATCACTCCCTGGTTTTCTCCCAGCTTTTGAATCATCTCATCGCTCATATTTCTTTCAAATCCAGGTGTAAAGTGCCTTGCGGAAGAATGAGATGCGATAACAGGTGCCTCAGTGACTTCCATCACATCATAAAAAGTAAGGTCAGAAATATGCGAAACATCTACCATCATTCCTAAACGGTTCATTTCTTTCACTACCTGTACCCCAAATTCGCTCAATCCACCATGAGTAGCCGTGGTGTCATAGGAAGAATCACCTATCAGGTTATCATTGCCATGGGTCAGGGTGATATAGCGGATACCCAGATCATAGTAATATTGAAGGTTGGAAAGGTCATCTTGAATGGGCGCCCCATTTTCCATGCCCATTGGAAGTGAAATTTTTCCGGCCTTAAAATTCTTTTTGATATCCACGGGACTATAGGCGAGAGCAAACTTATCAGGCCATGTAACTGTCAACCTTTGAGTCATTTGAATGAGGGAATCGGCCAAGGATTTGGCCCCACCTGTTACCTGGTAACTGGATGGAATGTAGATGGACATAAAGGGCGCATCCAATCCACCCTCTTTGGAACGCGGATAATCAAAATTTCCTCCTTCTGTCCTTTCAGCAACATTGAGAATTTCTCTCTGGAGGGTAAATCCCCCCACTTTCATGCGATAAGGCAAATCAACATGACCATCTACCATAATTGTATTTTGAGCCATCTCTCTGGCCATTTCCAGAAGCTCTTCATCTGAAAGCAAGCTGTAATCAACCTCTTCCTTTTCCGTCGTTGAACAGGAAATAGCAAAATATGCCATAATCAGCAAGAATAAATAAGCCGGTTTTTTCATTTTGTATGATTTTTGTTGTTCAGTGGTAGTAATTCATTCAACTTGGTTCAAATATACACCTATTTAAGAAAACCGGTTGAGGAATATAATGGCTTAAAAAATTGATTTTCCATTAAAAATTAAACAATACCAAAAAATTTATCGAAATTTGTGTTTCTACCAAAATTTAATAGAACTATGAAAAATCTATCAAGAACCCAACCCCCTATTTATCTCGCTTTACTATTTTTGCTCGTTTTTAGTTGTGGACCTAACCAGACATCCACAGAAACTGAAGAAGAGGTGGAAAATACCATGGAAGTTTCTGAATCACCCCAGCCCAGTCTTGAATTGGTGTGGGAAACTCCTGCCGATCTGACAACCAATGAGTCGGTACATTATGAAGAAAGTGATGGGATGATATATGTGGCCAATATAGAAGGAGAACCCGCCGGTAAGGATGGTGTAGGTTCCATATCCAAGCTAAATACCGATGGAGAAATTATTGATAGAAACTGGGTCAGTGGATTGAATGCCCCTAAAGGAATGACCGTAATGGGAGATCATCTTTATGTGACCGATGTGGACCGTTTGCTTGAAATCGCTTTGAACACAGGAGAAATAACCAATACCTATGAGGTGGAAGGGGCACAATTCCTAAATGATGCAGATAACGATGGAAATAGGGTCTACTTTTCAGACATGAAGGATGGTAAAATTCTTTACCTGGAAAATGGAGAAATCAAAACCTTTGCAGAAGGACAGGAAAGCATCAATGGCCTGAGAGTGGGAAATGACAATACCCTTTACGGCTTGGATGCGGCCGGCCTGAAGCGATATGCAGAAGATGGAAGTTTTGAAATCATCAATGACGTAGTTACGGGGGGTGATGGCCTTATCATCATAGATGACCAAACTTTTATTACAAGCAAGTGGGGAGGTGAAATTTACCTTATTCAGGATGGGGTTGAAACCAAGATTCTTGATACTACGGGGGAAGAATCCAATACAGCGGATATTGGATTTATTCCCAATGAAAACTTAGTCCTGGTACCCACCTTCTTTAAGAACAAAGTAGCTGCCTACAAGTTAGTCTATTGATACGATTTTAGGTGGTGTTGAAAGGAAGAGATAAATATTTCTTCAAGGAATTAAAATCTAACCAAAATCGTTGTCATGTTATCAATTCATGTGCGCAGAAATTAATTATTTTAATTTTTGGATGCAATATTGTTAATTTGTGAAACAGAATTGAAGGAAACCGTTGAACGTACAAATTGACATCTTAAAAGCCTAAGGACAGTATATGAGGAATTCAGAAAATATCAATTACGAACTGGAGAAGAACGGAGAAGTAATCAGTCAACTCAATGATTTTGTCACTGAAACCGTGGGGACTACCCTAATGGATCCAGATGATTGTTGGCAACCAACAGATTTTCTTCCTGACATGACACAACCTGATGCATTGGATCAGGTTAAATTACTCAGGGAAAGAGCTGCTGGTATCCCTGATACCATTATAACCTCTTTGGTCGGTAATATGATTACCGAAGAAGCCCTACCAAGCTACCAAACTTATTTCAACATGCTAGTGGGCGTAAATGAAGAAGGTTCCCTAAAAAGTGATAAAGGCTGGGTGCAATGGACCAAGGCTTGGACGGCAGAAGAAAACCGACATGGAGATCTTTTAAACAAATACCTTTACCTTTCAGGAAGGGCCGACATGAGAAAAGTGGAACAAACCATTCATAGGTTAATTTATAATGGTTTTGATCCGCGGTCTGAAAAAGACCCTTATCAAGCCATCATTTATACTTCTTTCCAGGAAAGGGCTACTAAAATATCTCATGTCAATACCGGAAAATTAGCTGACAAAGCAGGTGATTTGGTTTTAGGGAAAATCTGTAAACAAATTGCCGGAGATGAGGCCCGTCACGAAAAAGCCTATAAAAGTTTCATGTCAGAGATTTTTAAAATAGACCCAAGTGGTGCGATGTTGGCATTTGAAAAAATGATGAAAAAACAAATTGTCATGCCTGCAGTATTGATGGGAAAAGGCGGGCCTAACCCCACCATATACGATCAGTTCTCGGCCATCACCCAAAAAGTTGGAATTTATACGGGTTGGGATTATGCAAGGATCATCGATCACCTGGTGAAATTGTGGAATATTGAAACAGTAACCGAACTCAATGGCATGGCTTCTAAGGCACAGGAATATCTTGCGGGACTTTCAGCACGTTATATGAGGTTGGCCGACCGTATGAAAACTCCAGATGAAATCAGTCTTGCCTGGCTTAAATAAGAAACGGTTCTGGTTGAAGCAGAAAAAAGGGCGGGAAAAAATTTAAAAACTGCCCTTGAGATTATTTCAAAATTAAAGCTAAAAAAGCTGCTTAATCACCCATAACAAATTTAGGTATTGCATCAACAAAAAAAATACCCTAAAGAGGGTATTTTTTTTGCATTTTTCTTATCTACCCAATCAACTCCCCATCTTTAGCGATTTTAAATCATTGAGCCATAAGCGCAATTCTGATTTTAAAGTAACTGTACTTTTCTCCAAAATGTTCTTTGATGGCTTTCAGCTTCTCTACCTTTAAACCACGCTGACAGGCCTGTATCTCTTCCATTTCCTGTTCGGCAAGCAATGCCCTGGGTTCTATTTTTCCAGACCTTACCAGATGTATCAGATGGGTTTCAATGGTACTTAAGGCCAATCCCCTGCTCTCCGCTATGGCCGCAGCATCATTGCCTGCACTGAATTGGGCCAAAGTTTCCATTTCCGATCCCGATTGGCTAACTTTTATATGCCTGGCTGGGGAAATCTCCTCGTTTTGCCCTGGTGTAATGTCGTGTTCGATCAGGTGATTGCGAATCACTTTAAGAAAATCTTCCCCGTATTTTTCCTGTTTCATTTGCCCCACACCATTGATTCCCAAGATGGAATTTTTGTCGGTTGGACACTTAGTGGACATTTCCACCAAAGTGGCGTCTGAAAAAATAATATAGGGCGGCACTTGGTGTTTTCTGGCCAAAGCCAATCTTAGACTTTTCAGTTTTTCCAGTAGAAGGGTAGACTGACCTTCCTTTCGGTTGTCTGGCTCTATACCTTCTTTCATATTCAGCATGATTTTCTGTCTGTTTTTAAGCTTCTCCCATGCCTCGGGTGTAAGTTTCAAAATCGGCCTAAGCTGATCTTCGGGTTCCAGGTATCCTTCCAATATAAGTTGGTGGCCCAATTTCCTCCAAAACTGGTCTGTCTGCCCTTTTCCAATTCCGTAAACCGACAAACTTCTTTGTTGGGTAGTTACCTTTTTGGACTGGGATCCCCTCAGAACCAATATGACCTGACCCAATCCAAAGCGTTGATCCATTCTGGCCACTGCAGACAGCATCATTTGGGCATAGGTAGTCATGTCCGATTGATGTCCCCTTTGGAAGCACACGTCACAATTGCCACAGTCCTCACCATATTTTTCCCCAAAATATTCCAAAATAAATTTTCTTCTGCATACCTGGCTCTGGCAATACCTGACCATAACATTCATTTTGGCTTTCATGCTTTTAACATGGTTCATGTCATCAGCATTTTCAATCATTCTGGAAAGCGTGATGCTATCGCCAAAACTGTAAAACAATAGGGCATCACTTGGTAATCCATCCCGGCCGGCCCTTCCGGTCTCCTGATAATAACTTTCAATATTCTGCGGCATGTTCATATGTACAACAAACCGTACATTGGACTTGTCTATCCCCATCCCAAAAGCAATGGTGGCTACCATAATCTTCACCTCGTCTTTGATGAATTTTTCCTGGTTTTGCTCCCTGATATTTCGATCCAATCCGGCGTGGTAGGGCAAGGCAGATATCCCATTTAACTGGAGCATTTCAGCGGTATTCTCCACGCCTTTTCTGGAAAGACAGTAAACAATGCCCGAATCTTCCGGGTGTCGTCTCACAAAATCCAGCAATTTTCCATTGGCATCGGTCCGAAGTGTTACCCTATAGGTAATGTTGGGTCTATCAAAAGAGGAGATGAACCATTTCGGGTTGTTCAGACCCAGCTTTTCAGCTATGTCTTTTCTGGTCCTGTCGTCAGCCGTTGCCGTCAGGGCAAGAAATACCGCTTGGGGAAATTTTTTTCTAAGTTGTCCCAGTTTAAGGTATTCGGGCCTGAAATCATGTCCCCATTGGGAAACACAATGGGCTTCATCTACGGCGACCAATGAAAGGTCAAGCTTTTCCAAAAAAGGAATCAAAGGCCTGCTGCCGGAAAATAATCGCTCTGGCGCCACATAAAGTAGCTTTATCTTCCCATTTTGAACTTCCTCAGCGACAAAACGCTGTTCACTGATAGATTGGGCAGAATTTAAAAATGCGGCCGCAATGCCTATTTGATTAAGGGCATCCACCTGATCTTTCATCAGGGCGATTAAAGGGGAAATTACCAGGGTAAGCCCTGGCAAAGTCATTGCAGGAACCTGGTAACAAACTGATTTTCCTGCTCCAGTCGGCATTAGAGCGATACAGTCATTTTTTTGTAGGATCTGTGTTATGATTTTTTCCTGATTTCCCCGAAAGGATTCAAATCCGTAAAAATGCTTTAAGATCTCTAATGGTGTCATCGCATCTGAAAAACTATTTAAATAAAAAGTAGAAATGAATTTATAACAAAATTAAAAAAAAATCAAATTATTCCACGTGAACCTCTTACCTACCTTTTATGATTTTCATTTTTTCTGAATGGTTCGCCACAAAAAAATAACTATTTTATGAATTTTAAGTGGTATTTAAGGTTTCCGTAGCTGATCTCAAGCAAATAGAATCCTTCCGAAACACTTTGGACCAATGAATTGATGTTCCAAACCTTAGAAGGCACAGGTCTCAACTCAAGCGGTGGGAAGGGGGTTTGGTGTGGACTCAGCAAGCGGAGAATTAACTTTTCATCTTTCATCAGGTCATGGCCGCCCAATAATTTTAAATATACGTTGCCCCCTTTGGTTGGATTGGGAAATATTAGCCATTCCATTTCCTGAGAAAGTAGTAGAGGGGCGGAAATGGACATCACCTCACTGTAAGTGAATGCACTATTAAAATCTATTTGGCAGATCCTGTAATAAATACGGTCCTCGTTAACAGGCAGGTTATCATCGGTAAAACGATACCGGGTGATGTCAGAGGACCAGCCCACGGCTTCAACGGTTCCGATATTTTGGAATTTTTTAAGGTCTCCTACTCCCCTTTCCACTACAAAATGACTGTTTTCCCATTCCCTGAAGGTAGACCAGTCAATTTGAACGGATCTGGTATTTTTATTGTAAAATAAATTTAACCCTGCCCATTTAACCGGCAGGGCCGACAAACACTGGGTTTCAAATTTCCCGGTATTTGGCTCCGAAGTACTGACTCTGGTGTCTATCCCATTGCATACGAAAACCGTGATATTGTCAGCGACTAATTCCGCACCGATACCATTGGTTTTAACCTTCCCTCTTATATCAACCACACTTCTGCTGTTATCCGGGTCATTGATGTACTCTGGATCTGATCCATTTCCCACAAAGGTAAGTTTTGAATTGCCATTCATATCTATATCCAAATCCACGATCACAGTGGCATCTTGATCTACTTCCAAGGTCAGTGAAGAATTTCCAGTTGTCGCGATGCTTCCGGTTTGAAAGTACCCATCCACTTTTATCCATCCGTTCTGATTGGTAAACTGGGTTATTCCCGTTATCAGCATTTTGGCATGGGCATCCACCACCAATTTTGAAGCAGCCCCCAGCGTAAGCCCAGATACCTTAAAAAAATCCTCTTGATCCAGTGCATCACCATATACATTTAAAGTATAATTATTACTGAGGGTAATGCTATTGGATATGGATAATGAGCCTGAAGTTCCAAAGGTAATGGCCTGAAAACTTCCCCCGAATGTTAAACCGGAAGCATAGGTCATCGGATGATTGATCACCACATTTATCGGGCAGTTTGTTAATGGGTTCGAAGGGGGTGACAAAGAGGTATTATTGGTGCATCCCGATCCATCGTCTACTTTGGTCCAGCAGGCGCCATCTCCCCAATCATCGCAATTTCCATTGGACGTATAAGTCTGCCCATAGGAAAAAGTAAGTGGCAAAAGCATCAATGCCAGCACATACAAAATGATCAGAAAACCCTTAAAAAATCCGGACATTATTCACCCTCCCTGCTACTTTTGGAAAATAAAGGTAAAAAAATAAATTTATATTATTAAAAATAATTAGATTTAAAAATAATATACCGAAAAGGTAGATCTTAAATTGTAATTTGAATCCGAAAAAATGCCATTAAGTTTTGAACAAAACCCATTGCTCCTCATAGATTAATTTTTTACGGTTTTTACATGGTAAAACTTTCCCTCATATTCCAATTCCAAGATACAGATGCCTTTTGAAACCTGTTTGATTTCTTCCCTAAGCCAATTATTCAATACCAAATCATCTACCGCCCCGCCAGAACTACATCATGGTCAATCAACCCTTCCACTGGACAACCCCAATTTATAGAGGTGGACGGAAAATTCTGACTAATGTTCTGGTATGGGTTACAATTTTTGAATTGGCGTTCCAGGTAGTGGGTGATTACCAACCCCCTGCTGGTTTACTGTTTAAAACTTTCACATGAACCCCTGGAAGTCCATCAGGACATAAAAAAACACACCCAAAATAAAAGGTGAATGGGGAAAAAAATAGCCCGAAAATTTCCGGGCTAAATGTTGTAGGTGACCTCAGTTATCAGCTAAAGAAACTAACCATTCATGCTGATCAGAAACTCTGCATTGTCCCGTGTTCCTTTCATTCTTTGGAGCAGAAACTCCATGGCTTCCTGGGAGGTCATATCGGACATGATTTTTCTCAAAATCCAAATCCTCTGCATTTCTTCCTTATCCATCAATAAGTCTTCTCTTCTGGTACCGGATCCAGGGACGTCGATGGCCGGATAAATTCTCCTGTTGGAAAGCTTTCGGTCCAGGGAAAGCTCCATATTTCCGGTACCTTTAAATTCTTCGAAGATCACTTCATCCATTTTGGAGCCGGTTTCCACCAAGGCTGTGGCGATGATGGTAAGGGAACCTCCATTTTCCACATTCCTTGCTGCTCCAAAGAACCGCTTTGGTTTATGCAGGGCATTGGCATCCACTCCCCCGGACAGGATTTTTCCGGATGAAGGCACCACGGTATTATGGGCTCTGGCCAGTCGGGTAATGGAATCCAAAAGGATGACCACATCATGCCCGCATTCTACCATTCTTTTGGCCTTTTCCAAGACCAGAGCTGCTACTTTTACGTGCCGCTCAGCCTGCTCGTCAAAGGTCGAAGAAATCACCTCCGCCTTTACGGATCTGGCCATGTCTGTTACTTCCTCCGGTCTTTCGTCAATCAAAAGGATCATCAGATGTACTTCCGGATGATTTTCAGCGATGGCATTGGCTATTTTTTGAAGCAAAACGGTTTTACCGGTTTTAGGCTGGGCGACGATCATTCCCCGCTGGCCTTTTCCAATCGGGGCAAATAAATCTACAATCCTTGTAGAATAGTTATCCGGTTTAGTGGTCAATCTCAACCGCTCTTCAGGAAAAAGAGGGGTGAGGTATTCAAATGGGATTCTGTCTCTGATTTCATCGGTGGTCTTTCCATTTACAGTTCCCACCTTTAGCAGGGCAAAATACTTTTCCCCTTCTTTTGGAGGACGGATTTGTCCATGTATGTGGTCCCCTGTTTTAAGACCAAAAAGTTTGATTTGTGAGGGGGAAACGTATATATCATCTGGTGAAGCCAGGTAATTATAATCCAAAGACCTTAAAAAACCATACCCATCAGACATGATTTCCAGAACCCCGGAATTCTCTATAATGCCGTCAAAATCTTTAATGGTAACCGAGGTTTTCCTTTTGGGAATAAAACCCGGATCCTGATTACCCAGATCGTCCGCTTCCTTCCCAGATTTTCTTTTTGAAAGATCTGGTTCTTGGTTCACTTGATTATCATCCTGTTGGGTTTTTATCTCCTCTACATCTACCACAGCCCGCCTTCTTGGCCTAAAAGCTCTCCCTTTTCCTTCGTCCGATTTATTGCTTTCCTTTGTAGGAGGTTCGTTTGATGCTGCTGGAACGTTGTTTTGGCTTACCGTTTTTTCCTTTTCTTGTTTCACAGGTTTATCCTGGTGTTTCTTTTCGGCTTTTTTGGATTTGTCAGAGAGGTTTTCGGCAGGCGCTGCTTTTTTCGGTGCTGCTTTTTCTGCAACATCAGTTTTTGCCGGTTCTTTCTCCTTCGGGTTTTCCGTTACATTCTGTCTTCTGAATTTCGGTTTTTCTTCCTGACTTTGAGACTCTTCTGAATTTTCCTTGGGCAATTCCGTTTTGGAAGAAGGTAAAACTTCCGACTCTTCTTCCGTTTTGGAGGCCTTTTTCTTGGGAAGGGATTTTTCAGGGGTGATGGCTTGCTGATCCAGGATCGCATAAACCAAATCCTCCTTTTTTAATGATTTGAAATTTTTAACGCCCAGCTCCTCAGCAATTTCTTTTAGTTCAGACAAAAGTCTGATTCTTAATTCTTCTATGTTATACATAAAAAACGTGTGGATGTAATTCTATACTTATGTAAATGATGAAATGGTATGTATCTCGATTGGTATAAAAAGGTATTCAGACAATACTAAAATCCCAGGATGGTGATTTTCTGCTTATATGATTCTACAATATTACGTCAACAAATAATAATACGCAAATTTTTGTGAAATTGTTATTAAAATAGTATAGTCCTATCAAATATTATGGGAAGTTGTAGTGTTAATCCTTAATTTTAAACGGTTCTTTAAAAATTAAATCATGAATAACGAAAGCCCACACCCCATACAACTTACTGCCTATGTATTGGTTTCATTGGCCATTTTTCTCTGGTTATTGCAGGTGGGTGCCTTTATTCTGGTTCCATTAGTATGGGGGGTATTTTTTGCCTTTGCCCTTTACCCCATGAGCAACTGGCTCGAGGGCAAGCGGTTGCCTCGGTCTTTGGCCATAGGGCTCAGCCTTGTTTTTGTGACCATCATAGGAATAAGCACAATTTATATCCTGATCAACCAAATGATTTACCTGTTGGCAGATATTCCGGAAATTGGGGAAAAATTTAACCAAAAACTGGATCAATATTTCATTCAACTGGAATCCCTTTTAGGCGTGTCGACTTTGGAAGATAAAGAAAATTTGAAGGTTTTCTCCTGGCTATTTGGAGAAAACCTCGACCAAACCTTATTCAATACCGGAAAATCCCTCACCTTAATAGGGATCATTCCACTTTATATCTTTCTGTTATTGTATTATAAAGATTTTTTTGTAACCTTTTTGCTTAAGGCCTCCTCAAAAAGTAATGAGGCCATACTGATTTGGGTAGCAGACTCCGGAAAGGTAATACACGGGTATTTATTGGGTATGGTAAAAGTCACGCTCTTTGTGGCTTTAATATCGGGCATCTTTTTTTATTTTATGGGCATTCAATATTTTTTCTTGTTTGCCCTGTTTATTGCCATCATGAACCTTATCCCCTATATTGGAGTCATCATCAGTTCCATATTGGTTACACTTTATGTACTGCTTACCACTGATTCCATTTTGTATCCCATATTGACCCTGGCAGTACTCTGGGGGATACAACTTTTGGAAAACAACCTGATCACCCCATTATTAGTAGGGTCCAAAGTTAAGGTAAATGTTTTGGCAGTGGTCTTGGCCATCCTCATCGGAGGGGGTATTTGGGGCATTTCCGGCATGGTGCTCTTCATTCCTTTGATCGGCATTCTAAAAATTACCTTCGACCGAATTCCCAGCCTTCAACCTTATGGATACCTGCTGGGTGATAATTTTCCCGTTATAGAAAAAAGAGAAAATTTTTTCCGGCTCATAAGAAAAAAATGGAAAAAAGAATAAAATGTGCGCACGAAAGGATTCGAACCTTCACACCCGAAGGCGCTGCCACCTGAAGACAGTGCGTCTACCAATTTCGCCACGTGCGCATTTACCCGCAAAAATGAATATTTATTAATTCAGGAACAAAAGAAAACTTCAAATATCTTTAATCTCATGGTAGGGACAGGGGAAATTCGCCGTCCCTTTATCCTAAAAACCAGCTAAAGGTTTAAAATGGAAACCATCTTCAGAATAAGCGATATGCAAACCATCTTCTCCGTTTCCGGTGAAATAAGAAAACAGATAAACCTCTTCTTCTGCCTGAAAGACCCTGGCGTTACCACCCAGCAGGGTGATTAAAAAGCCAACTATCAGCGCCCCCTTGGATATTATTTGGTCCGTTACCATTTTATTAGGATTAATCCCAAACTGGGAAAAAACAAAGGTAACAAACCAGTGTTGAATATCCGAATACCAAGTATTATTTGCCCTTTAATGCAAATAAAACCCTTTCTTCACAAAATAGGACAACAAAGATATTAATTTGAAGGAATGGAACAGTTTCTTGAGACAAGTTTACCAGTACAGTACAGGATAGAATTATTTTTAATAATTCTGAAATTTATATTTATATATTTATTATTTCAATAACGTTAAATTATTCTACATTTAATCAATTTATCAATAAACCTAACAGTTATGGAAAAAAATTTCCTGAAAAATTTAAAATTCAATTCAGGCTTCGTCGCCCTATTGTTTTTTATGGTAAGTATTCAAACTATGGCCCAAGGTGACAGAACAATCACAGGGGTAGTGAAGTCACAGGAGGACCAGGAATTGATTCCTGGGGTGTCGGTCCTGGTAAAAGGAACTACCAGGGGTTCGGTGACAGATATCGATGGACAATTCAGTCTGGAAGTGTCCAATGGTGAAGTTTTGGTGGCCAGTTTTATCGGTTATGAAACCAAAGAGGTGGCCGTTAAATCCGGGATGGACAAAGTGGAGATTCTACTTAACTCCTCTTTCTCCGATCTATCGGAAGTAGTGGTGGTTGGTTATGGTACCCAGAAAAAGTCTGATTTAACCGGGGCAGTAGGCTCCGTCAGCAGTGAAGCCCTGCAGGAAAGACCCTCTGCTTCTTTAAACCAATCCCTTTCCGGAAGAATCCAGGGTGTCAATGTATCTGTAAACTCCGGACGTCCCGGAGGAAGAGCCAACATCAGAATCAGGGGCAATACTTCAGTAAGTATAGCCAATGATCCGCTCTATGTGATTGATGGTGTCATCATTCATGCGGCCGGTTTGGCCAATGGAAGTACGCCCATCGATTACATCAACCCTAATGACATTGCCTCTGTGGAAGTTTTAAAAGACGCTTCTGCAACCGCCATTTATGGTGCCAGAGGTGCCAATGGGGTCATTTTGGTGACTACCAAAAGAGGCAGTAATACAGGGGGAGTAATCACATTCGACACGGATTTAAGTGTAGGTGTTCTTCCAAAAAAAATCCCTTTATTAAATGCGGAAGAGTTTTTGATGGTAGAGGATATTGCCTACCAAAACGCACAAAAGTACGATCCTGCCGGATGGGATAACGGAATTTACCGGGATCCAGCGTTAAAAAGAACCAATCCCTTACTTTTTGATGGCAACGGCAACCCCCTACATGACACGGATTGGCAAGATGAGTCGTTTCGTCAGGCAGTGACCCAAAATTACCAATTGGGTTTAACCGGTGGAAATGAGAAGGATTCTTACGGTATCTATGTCAACCATAGAAATGAAGAAGGTCTGATGCGGGGCTCCTATTTAAAAAGATATGCCGGAAGGTTTGTTTTTGACAGCCAAATCAAGGATTGGGTAAAAGTAGGAGGTACCTTAAGTTATACGGAACAAAAAGAAAGCCAAATTGATCCTTTAGGTGCAGGGGGTATCATTGCCATGCGGCAGGTTTTGGAGGCCCTGCCTATTATCCCTGTCAAATATGATGATGGCAGATGGGCAGGTAATGAGGATTACCCAGGTATGGAAGGAGGAAACAACCCGCTTCATGTAGTGGAAGACCGGGTATATATTGTCAATACCCAAACCATGTTGGGAAATCTCTATGCCAATTTTAACCTGGCCGAAGGGTTGGAACTGCGATCTGTTCTGGCTACGAATATCATCAACCAAAGGGTAGACTATTATGGTGGCCGAATGCTGAATTACATTGCAAGAAATCAGCGTGGCGATGCCTATGTCGATAATGACAGGCTCAACTCCTGGCAATTTGAAAATTATTTGACCTATAACAAGCAGATTGACGAAAACCAATCCCTAAATGCCCTTTTAGGTATTTCCTGGCAACATGTGGACCGTTTTAACAGCAGGGCCAGATCACAGGATTTTCAGGATGATTACTTCAAATTCAATAACCTCGGTGCAGGAGCCAATGTATTTCAAACCTTGTCCGGCACCTCGGCTTATGGGCTAAACTCCTATTTCGGCAGGTTCAACTACAACCTGATGGAAAAGTATTTGGTGACCTTTACCGGAAGAATTGACGGTTCATCCAAATTCGGTGAAGCCAACCGCTATGCCGTATTCCCATCAGCAGCCATCGCATGGAGATTGTCTGAAGAAGATTTTCTGAAAGACAGCCGAACGATTTCGAATTTAAAGATTAGAAGCAGTTATGGTGTAACCGGTAACTCCGAAATACCTGCTTATCAGGCATTGGCAGGTATGGGGAATTACACGGTAATATTTAACAATTCAAGATCCATCGGTCTGGGCATCAACCGATTGTCCAATCCCGACTTAAGATGGGAAAAAACCTTTCAGACGGATATAGGACTGGAATTGGGAATGTTTAATAACCGCCTGACTTTTGAATTGGACCTGTACCGAAAATTGACAGAAGACATGTTGCTGAATGCACCGGTTCCTTCCAGCAGCGGGTATACCCAGGTGACCCAAAATATTGGCAGCATGGAAAACAAAGGGATTGAATTTGCTTTGAATTCCGTCAATGTGGTTAAAAACAATTTTAAATGGGACACTCATTTCAATATTTCCCGAAATAAAAACACCGTATTGGAATTGACTGGTGGAGCAGATATATTTTCAGGTTCCACGATCATCCGTGAAGGGGAGCCTGTCAGCTCTTTCTTTGGCTTTGTACACCAGGGTACATGGGACCTGGATGAGGCCGATGAGGCTGCCCAATATCTCAAATTACCCGGTGACATTAAATACGAGGATGTAAATGGTGATGGAGCCATCAATGACAATGACCGGGTAGTCATAGGGCAGGGCATTCCCAAAGGTTTTGGAACTTTAATGAACACTTTTCAATACAAAAATTTTGAATTGATGGTGGACCTGCAGTTTATGTATGGCAACGATGTACTGTGGAGAAGCAAGCATTCTGCTGAGGACAGACAGGGAATTGCCAACAGCTTCAGAACCGTCTTAAACGCGTGGACACCCGAAAACCAGAACACTAATATTGCCGAATTGAGGCCTTTGACTGCAGGATACAACACTTTTAACGATTCTGACAGGGCACAGGAGGGGTCATTTCTCAGGGGGCGCAACCTGCTTTTCGCCTACACCTTTGAACCGGACCTGATCCAAAGGATCAACCTGAACCGACTCAGGGCTTTCGTCTCAGTGCAAAATTTCTTTTTGAGCACGAAATACCAGGGATATGATCCTGAAGTTTCTACCTCCGGATCTCCTTTTGATCAGGGTGTAGATTTGTATGCTTATCCCAAACCAAGGGTTTTTATGTTGGGATTAAACATTGCCCTGTAATTAGCCAAGCCTAAAAAAATGAAAATCATGAAAAAAGAAATCATAAAGTACAGCCGGGTAATGCTCATTGGAATATTGATGATTACTGCCTGGAGCTGCAACGAATTCCTGGAAGAAACCGACCAGTCAAATTTTACTTTGGAAAATTATTTTACCCGCCCGGAACATGCTACCAGTGTGGTCAATTCCATTTACGAAAGCCTCCGGCCTGTGAAGGCAAGTGGTTTCGGCGGGGGACCTTGGATGATGTTGGAATTTGCAACAGGATTGGCAAACACCGAATTGGGACAGGCACAAAACAGCCTATTCGTCAGAAACCTGATCAACAATTCAGATAATGATTATGGTCAAACTTACTGGACGAGTTCCTATCGGGGGATTGCCAATGCCAACCTTGCCATTGAAAAAATTCCTGAAATAGATATGGACAATGCCGCCCAAAACAAGCTTTTAGGAGAAGCCAGGTTTTTCAGGGCTTATTATTATTTTAACCTGATCCGGATATTTGGCAATATCCCTCTGATTACTACCTCCATTGATTTGACCAGTCCGGAATTGTATCCGGAACCTGCTTCCACCGAAGCGGTATACAATCAAATCGTGGCTGATCTGGAAGTCGCCGAAAACTCAGGTTTGCCCTGGAGAGATGTAAGTGGCAGGGTTTCTATGGGAGCGGTTAAGTCGCTTTTATCCAGTGTTTATTTGACCATGGCAGGATATCCCATGCAAGGTGGCAGTCAATACTATCAATTGGCCGCTGAAAAAGCCAATGATGTCATTCAATCGGGTGTTTTCGGACTGTTTGATTCCTACGAGAAACTCCATTCCGTTGAAGATAAAAACCTGGGTGAGCATATATTTATGACCCAATATGCTGCCTTTACTGTACCTTCATCCTGGCAGGTATCCATTATTCCCTATAACCGGGGCATTTCCGCCTACAGTGCTGAAACCGGAGGGATTTTTGCCAACCAGGAATTTGTGGAATCCTTTGAAGACGGTGACAAAAGAGCCGAGGAAAAGGAATTTTTCTATACATCCTATAGCTTGGAATCCGATAGAACTACCACGATGGAACTTGGTGACTATTATATTTGGAAGCATTTTGATGAAGAAGCGCAGCTCAACACCACAAGTAGTGGGCTCAACTGGCCCCTATATAGGTATGCGGAAATACTACTGACCTATGCAGAGGCCAGCAATGAAGCAAGCGGCCCTACTGCAGAGGCTTACGAAGCAGTAAATTTGGTCAGGAGAAGGGCTAACCTGCCAGGCCTTTCCGGTCTCAGCCAGCAGGAATTCCGCGAAGCGGTATGGAGAGAAAGATGGGTTGAATTGTGCTTTGAAAATAAAACCTGGTACGATATGGTAAGACTAAGGAAAGCATTCAATGTAAATACCCTTGAATTTGAAGATTATGTAGGTCATACGTTTTCTTATGGTCCCACCTTGAAAGAAAGGGAGCTATTATTCCCCATACCAACCGCTGAAATCAGAAACAACGATAAATTGACACAAAACACCGGTTATTGATCCCAACCCAGTGGGCAAAACCAACATCAAAGGGGCTGACAGGATATTGGTATCCTTGTTTGCCCCTTTTATCATAATTTTCATCATCTACTACCCTTCCTTAGGGATTGTTCAAAACAATTTTCTTAATTTAAACCCCCAAAACAAATTCCTAAACCATGAAACCAAATCATCACAATTACTATCTAATCGGTCCCCTACTCCGGCCGCTCATTTTTTCTCTTTTGATCTTCTTTACTTTTGTTTTTTTTGGGTTCGCCCAACAGGATAAAACTTTGCTCGAATTTAAAGGGACGGATGGCTTGGGCAAGGGTAAAAAAATTGTATTGATCAGCGGTGATGATGAATACCGTTCCGAGGAGGGTTTGCCCATGATGGCGAAAATTCTTTCTACCCACCATGGTTTTAACACCCATGTTCTTTTTCCGATAAATCCCGAGACCAAAGAGATCGTACCCAGTTATAAAAACAATATTCCCGGTCTGGAGCATCTGCAGGATGCAGATTTAGTCATTATGTTGCTTAGGTTCAGGGAGCTTCCGGATGAGCAGATGAAGTATATAGATGATTATATTCAGTCTGGAAAACCACTGATTGCCCTCAGGACTTCTACCCATGCGTTTGATTACAGTAAAGACAGCAAAAGTTCTTATGCCAAATACCACTGGCAAAGTAATGTAGAGGGATGGAAACAAGGTTTTGGAAAGAAAATTTTAGGGGAGACCTGGGTGGCACACCATGGGCACCATGCCTTCGAGGGTACAAGGGCTTTGTTGGATGGCATACAGGCTCAAGCCAAAAATCCCATTCTCAACGGGGTGAAAGATATTTGGGCCGCCTCTGATGTGTACACAGTAAGGGATTTAGGCGATGATGCCAAGGTCTTAATTCATGGTGCTTCTACCAATGGCATGACACCTGAAGCGTCCATTAATTGGGAAAAATCCCTAATGCCCGTTGCCTGGACCCAAACCTATACCAGTGATAAGGGTAACAAGGGAAAAGTTTTCGCCAGTACCATGGGGGCTTCTGTGGATTTACAAAGCGAAGACCTCCGAAGATTGGTGGTCAATGCCGCTTTTTGGGGTCTGAATATGGAAAATCAAATCCCTGAAAAGGCCAATGTGGATATCGTAGGAGAATACCATCCCACCATGTTCGGTTTTGACAATTTTCGAAAAGGGATGAAAGTGTCAGATTTTGAATAGGGATTTTCCATATTTAGAAATTCCCAATAGTTGCAATCAAAATAAATTAAAATAAAATGAATAAAATTGGATTCAATGTTTTGGCATGGTCTGCCCTGGTATCAGAAGATTTGAAGCCCATCATAGATAGGTTGAAAACCATTGGGTACGATGGGGTGGAATTTTTTGTTGGTGCTCCGGACGAGAAAGCCTATCAATCCATAGGTGAACATCTCCGCAGTTTGGGACTGGAGTCCACCTCCGTTTTTGTATTGGGGCCTGATGAAAATCCAATTGACCCTGATCCAAAAATCAGGGGAAAAGCCCTGGATAAAATCAAATGGACCATCGACCGATCACATGATCTGGGTGCCAAGTTGATCTGTGGCCCCTTTCATTCCGCATTTTCGACCTTCGCCAAAAGGGCACCTACTGAAGACGAATACAGTTGGAGTGCGGAAGTGCTTCATGCTGCGGGAGATCATGCAAAAGACGCAGGCATTACCCTTACTCCTGAGGCCCTCAACCGCTTCGAATGCTACCTCTGCAATACCATGGACCAGTTAATCCATTTGTTGGAGAAGACAGACCATCCACATGTAAAAGGGATGTTTGACACCCATCACGCCAATATTGAAGAAAAAAAATTAGGGGAGGCGATTCGTAAGGTGGCACCCTACCTTGCCCATGTGCATATCAGTGAAAATGACAGGGGTACACCTGGCTCAGGGCATGTTCCCTGGGACGACGCTTTTTCAGCTTTGGCGGCCATAAAATACAAAGGCTGGCTGACCATTGAAGGTTTTACGAGGAATGACCCTGATTTTGCCAATTCTATAGGTGTATGGAGGGAGTTCTCAAAACCTTGGGAAATGGCCGAAAAAGGTTATGCCTTTATCAAAGAAATGGGACAAAAACACGGTCTTTAACAGGAGAAAGCTTTATCAAATTCATTTCATCATATTAACCTACACAAAATGGCAAATTTACCTTTTCGCTTTGGTGCAGAAGTATACACCTGGTTCATGAGCAATAATGGGGAAACCTATAAAGGGCAGCTGGGGCACATGATTGAAGTCATCGCCAAGGCCGGATTTACGGGCATTCAGCCTATTTTTACCTGGATGGGTCCCCTGTCCGATGTGGACAGACTTGAGGCAAAACTAAAGGAGCAGCATATCGATTTATCCGCCGTGGCATTGGCCTTGGATTGGAACGGTACCGAAGAAACCCAGGAAGAAAAAAGAATTGCCGATGAGGCCATCCAACTATTATCCAGGTTTCCAGGTTCCATTTTATGTACTGTCCAGATACCTACCGGAAGACATGAATTGGAAAAAAGGAGAAAAAATCTTGTGAATATCGTCAACACCGTTTCCAGAAGAGCTGCAGATAAGGGGGTGACCAGTAGTTTTCATCCCAACTCCCCCCATACCTCTATCACCCGGACGGAGGAAGATTATAAGGTAATCCTGGAAAGCCTGGACAGCCAGGTGACAGGTTGGTGCCCGGATGTCGGACACATCATCAACGGAGGCATGGATCCCCTGGAGAAAATGAAGGCCTACCGTTCTTTGATCAACCATGTCCACTACAAGGATTGGGACGGTAAACCGGAATTCACCCTTATGGGGAATGGAAAAGTGGATTTTATTTCCATTACCCAATGGTTGAAGGACGAAAAATTCAATGGATGGATCATTTGTGAAGATGAGGGACAGGAAGCGCTGAAAGATCCTGATTTTGTCACCTTACACGATGGTAAATGGGTACACGAATCTCTTATTCCTAAAATAAAATAACTATGCCTACCATTAAAACCAATGGCATCAACCTTTATTATGAAGAAAGGGGAAAAGGTGAGCCATTATTGCTGATTATGGGCATTACTGCGCCCGGTTCGGTCTGGGAAAAACATGTGGAGGAATGGCAAAAATCGTTCCGATGCATCCTGGTGGATAACAGGGGAGTGGGTCTATCAGACAAACCTCCCGGCCCCTACAGTTCTGCTCAAATGGCCGATGACTGTGCAGGCTTATTACAACACCTGCAATACAGCCAAGTAAGCGTGGCCGGTGTTTCCATGGGAAGCATTATTGCACAGCAATTGGCCATCAGACACCCTGAACGGGTTAAATCCATGGTATTGATGTGTCCCTGGGCCAGGTGCGATAATACGGCAAAAGATATTTTTGAACACATGGTGGATTGCAAAGCCAGGCTCAGGCCGGAGGAATTTAGCCGGTATGTACAATTGTTGATTTTTTCCAAGTTGTCTTTTGACGATCCGGAAATCTATAAAAACATGCTGGAAGACAGGATACAGGCAGCCATGGATGGCAATCCACAGCCACTGATTGGCCTGGAAGGACAGGCAGCAGCCTGCATCAACCATAATGTCCTTGACCAATTGCCACTGATCCAACAAAAAGTGTTGGTGGTAGGTGGAGAAGATGACCGCTTTACGCCTAGCTGGATGAGCCGGGAAGTTGCCAATGCCATCCCCAACGCTTCCCTTCATCTTTATGAGCGCAGCGGACATGCGTTCCATTGGGAAAACCTGGAAGATTTCAATAAAAAAGTAATGGATTGGTTATCCAAAAATTAAAGAAAGGATTTTTATTTCTGGTGCCATTGGCCTTGAATTTTTAGGTGGCAAAATCATAGAAGGACATGGGATGAATTTTCAATATATGTTTTTTTTTACAGGACAGTACAGGATACTTTTTTTTTCCGAAAAGCTTAACCTGCATCAGGTAATTTTTTTACATTAGATGAATTAACTTAAAAACAACATGACCATACAGCTCTTGATTGCTCTCTTCTTCAGTAATATGGGAACAGACCCCCAACCCATAACCTTCAAAAAACAACTGATCGCCATGGAAAGCGCAGAATCCGCAGGCACCTTTGATGTGGATGGCGATGGACAATTGGACATTGTGTCGGGAAGTTACTGGTACAAAGGTCCCGCCTTCAAACAAAGACAACTGATCGGTCAGGTAAAGCGGGTAAGTGAATATTTTGATGATTTCTCCACCATCCCCATGGATGTCAACGGAGATGGAAAAATGGATTACGTTACCGGGGGATGGTTTGGTCGGACACTGCATTGGGTGGAAAACCCGGGTACCAATGCCGAATGGAGCGTACACGAAATCGCCGAAACTGGTAATGTGGAAACTACCAGGGCCTGGGATGTAACCGGAGATGGCCAATTGGAAATTGTCCCCAATACACCGGGCAAACCATTGGCCTATTACACTTTACAAAGGGATATTAATGGAAAGGGAACAGGGCAATTTGAGAAAACCCCTGTTTTTGAAAAGCACGGACATGGACTTGGTTTTGGTGATATCAATGGTGATGGCAAAGGGGATTTTATCATCCCCGAAGGCTGGTTGGAAGCTCCCAAAGATCCCGAAAACGGCAGCTGGAAATTGCATCCGGCATTTCAATTGGGAGGCGCCAGCGTGCCCATTTTGGTGGTAGATGTAAATGGAGATGGACTAAATGACCTTATTGTCGGCCAGGGTCATAATTATGGGCTGCATTGGCATGAACAGGTAAGAAATGGTGATGAGATTACTTTTGTCCAACATCCCATAGATCCCTTTCATTCCCAGTACCATACCATGGAGTGGGTGGATATTGACAATGATGGTGAAATGGAATTGATCACCGGTAAAAGGTACCGTGCCCATAATGGTGGTGATCCAGGTGCTGAGGATGATTTGGGAATGTATTACTTCAAATGGAACGGGGAGTCCTTTACGAAAAACATCATCTCTTACGGCCCATTTGGAGAAGGAAAAGGTGCCGGTCTTTTCTTTTCAGTGGCAGATCTGAACGGTAACGGTATGCAGGATATTGTGGTGGCTGGTAAAGATGGGTTGGTTGTTTTTTTTAATGAAGGAAGCCGGTAACTCAAAGTTAACCTTACCTTAACTTTCATTGTGTCAAAGTCCTAGATCCTAGGGCTATCTTTGGGCCTATATAACCAATAAAAAATCAGATGAGGAAAATCTTATTATTCATTTTATCATTTTCATTCAACCTCTACCTATCGGCCCAGGATCAGGTTGAAGGCATTGTTTTTCTTGATGCCAATCAAAACGGGAAAAAAGAAAGAAGGGAAAAAGGCATGGCAGAGGTAGCGGTCAGCAATGGGTCCGAGGTGGTTCTTACGGATGAAAAGGGACAATATGCGCTACCCCTCGGTGAGGATAATATTGTATTTGTGGTCAAGCCCAAAGGTTATTCCGTCCCTTTAAGTAATAAAAATCTTCCCAATTATTTTTACAACCACAAACCGGAAGGATCACCAGAATTGAAATACGAGGGGGTGTCACCTACCGGAGATTTGCCCAAAAAACTAAATTTCCCACTTTATACGCAGGAAGAGCCATTGAATTTTACTGCAATTATTTTTGGTGACCCACAGCCCTATAATGAAAAGGAATTGGAACAATTTGCAAAAGGTGTTGTGAAGGAAGCAAAAATGGAAGAGGGGGTCAGCTTCGGTATCAGTTTGGGAGATCTGGCCGGTGATGACCTTGATCTTCATCCCAAATACGTGGAAGTATTGCAACAAACTTCCTGGCCATGGTACAATGTCCTGGGCAACCATGACATGAATTATGATGTTGAAATTGATGAGCACAGTGATGAATCATTTGAGTCTGTCTTCGGACCATCAACTTATTCGTTTAATTACGGCAATGCCCACTTCATTATTTTGGACGATATTCTATATCCCGATCCCAGAGATGGACAGGGATATTGGGGGGGATTTACAGAAAAACAATTAAGCTTTGTTGAAAATGACCTTAAATTTATAGATAAGGATCAGCTGGTAGTGTTAGCGTTGCATATACCCTTGATGCACCAAAATGAAAATTCCTTTAGAAACAGTGACCGACAAAGGTTGTTTGACCTGCTCAAGGATTATCCCAACGTTCTGGCCATGTCTGCCCACACCCACCTTCAACGTCATAATTTTTACCATAAAGAAGATGGCTGGGAAGGTAAAAATGCTTTTCATGAATACAATGCCGGCACCACCTCGGGCGACTGGTACAGTGGAAAGTTAAACGGTGAAGGAATTCCGGTATCTACCATGAGAGATGGTACCCCGAAAGGATATGCCTTTCTCCAAGTAGAAGACAACCAATACCAACTAGACTACAAAGTGATTGGACAAACCAATAATCACCAAATCCGGGTTTTCAATCCCAAAGTAGTGGCCAACAACCGGGGGTCCTCCTCAGGTATCTTTGCCAATTTCTTTATGGGAGATAAGAATGACAAGGTAGAATACCGAATCGACAAGGGTGAATGGAAAACCATGATCTGGGTAGAAGCTCCAGATCCTGCTTATTTAGCAGATGTGATGGAATGGGATTTCATGGAAAAACTGGAACCGGGAAGAAGGCCTTCCAATCCGGTTACATCGACCCATTTATGGAGGGGAAGCATCCCCACCAACCTTCCGGTAGGCACGCATCAAATCGAAGTCAGGGCTACCGATATGTTTGGCAGGACCTTTTCAGAAACGAGTGAATACAGCATTTCAGAACCAGTAGCTTATTAACCACCCAACTTCGGTCCGGGAAATTTCCCGGACCTCTTTTAATTTTTCAGAGTAACTTCAATTTCATCCGGAGCTTCAAATTCAGTTTTTACGGAACCATCAGTTTGTTTTTCATGCCGCATTTTTAAAGAAAATTGGTTTTGGACAAAAAGATAGGGTAATTACACCCAATACCTGTCCTGTGCTTACCTGTTTTAAGGGAAAATGATCTGGTAGATAAAATGGGCTGAAGAGGTAAGAAATTAAATACAATGAATTAATCCACTACTCCCAAGGACCTTAGCCTGTCATCGATGATTCGATTCCACTTCTGCTGGGCCGATGCATTCATCCCATGGGAAGTTTCCTTATCATATTGTTCCTGCATCCGGTTCATTTCCCGGTAAGCTTCCAGATAATGGAAAGACACTGTCCTGTCATAATTATGGGCCTGAAGATCCATATTTTCCAATTTGTCTTTCAGCCTTTCCATCACAATTTTGGCAATATCAAAATGCCGTTGTTCATGGTTAAGTCCATAAGCGTTGTTGGCTCCCCTTACCCAGGATGAGCTTTTCAGCATATAGGTTTTAAATATAAGGTCCACATAAACCTGTCCATCCTCTATTCGCCTCTCTCCATCATAGGCAATACTGGCAAAAATTGAAGCTTGGAATTGACCATATCGGGGTCTGCCCTTAAAATCTGTCCATTTTAAAGGTCTTTGGGGGTCATAAAATACCGTATCGTTATCGTGATTTTCCCTGTAATCCTGAATTTTGATCACCACACTTTTGGCCAATTTGTCATTTTTGCCTGCTTCCCGATTCATCCAATCATTGAAATACTTCAAAGCATTGTTCAGGGATCTTCTCAGTACCGGTTCAATGACGGAAAACTGCCTTACCCCTCTTTTATAGCTGACCCCACCCTGGAAATCCAACAAGTGCACCAAATCTTCCCCCCTTTCCAACTCGAAAGAAAAATCCAAAAATACCTGACCTTCCACCACCCCTCTTTGTGGATCAGCCAATGATTCTATGATTTTACAGTCTTTGACCTTTACGATTATAGGTCTTAAGGAGGTGTTCTGCGGAAGGCTTTTAAACATAAAAGTTTCTAATGCCTTAATGGCCCCTCCCTTAAGGTCTACCGTTTCCAATTGTCTTCCGCTACCAATGGAAGGAACTATAAATGCCACCGGAGAACGGTCCGTCCGAAGATCCACCAGCCCCTTTAAATGGTACTCCCTGGGCTGCAATAGGTAGGAACTTACCTTCAAATCAATCGGGTCAATTTGGAAAAGTGGATGGGCCGAGAGCTTGGAGGAAATTCCAATTACCATAATCAACAAAATTATGAACCATAGGCTCCTTGGTTCAATGTTGATCATGTTTCCGGTTAAACGCCCTACTTTCATTTAATTTCACCCTGCAAATATTTATCCGGATAACAATGAATGGCCAAGAGAGGTTCTATTCTTTGCCTATGGGCATAGAAATACCAGTTTCTTTGGAAATGATTTCCATTTCCTTCACCACCTCTTTGTTCAAGGGAATGCCATGGGCCATACGCTCCCGGTAGGCCCTGATTTCGGGATCTCCGGGGACCATTACCTTTTCTTTCCCAGGAAGGTGTGGAGTTGCCTTCATGGTTTTGATCCAATCATCCATGTTGGTCTTAAACGCCTGAATATCCCTGAACCCGTCAATTTCCCAAGCGCCAAAGAAATGCCCAATCCCTTTCCCCACTTCCCGGGAATATTTTTGTCCTTTAATGGCGAATGAGGGGCCAAAGGGGCCCCAATTTGCCCCGCTCAAAACAGCCGTAAGGATATCCACCATGGCCGCAATACAATATCCTTTATGTCCGCTTCCTTCCTTGGTACTTCCCAATGGCAATAGGGCGCCTTCCTCCATCATTATGGCCGGATCATTGGTAGACAGGCCATTTCCATCTATGCACCAGCCAATGGGGACCTGCTCTCCTCTTCTTTTGGCAATTTCCACCTTGCCATATGCAACCGTGCTACTTGCAAAATCCACCAGAAGCGGTTCCTCTTTATCAGCAGGAAAAGCCATGGCAATGGGATTGGTACCCAGCATTTTCTCAATGCCGTTGAAGGGGACCACACCTTTGGTGGTGTTGGTCATAGACAACCCGATCATATCATGAGGAATGGCCATCAGGGGGTAGTATCCCGCTGCACCATAATGATTGGTATTGCATACAGCGATCCAACCAGAACCGTGTATCTGGGCTTTCTCAATGGCCATCTCCATACATTTTGGGCCGACCACTAATCCCAAGCCATTGTCCCCATCCACACAGGCCACTGATTTTTTTCCCCGGATTACTTTAATTTTGGGTTCCGGATTGACCCTCCCTGCCTTAAGCAGGTCATAATAGGTTTTCAATCGGGCAATGCCATGAGAATCAATGCCATGCTCATCACTGTATGCCAATACCTTTGCAGCCAGTTCACTGTCTTTCACTGGCACGCCACAGTGCCGGAACATGTTGAACATAAAGTTCCTTAAGGATTCCGGATTGAATATTAAATCTGAATTTTCATTTGTTTTCATCTCCTTGGGCCATAAACACAACATCCAGAAGCCATGAATCCGGCATCTGGATGTTGAATCAAAATAAAATGAAACTGATTAAGGAAGTGGCTTAATTTTGATGTCTTTATAATAAATGACACTTTTTGGATCATGGGCCTGTAGGGCAATGGTACCACTGCTCAATTTTTTGGGGCTGTCACCAATGGCTTCCCCCCTGTCCTGGGGTTCCACAAATTCGTTGATGATTTTGTCATTAACCTTCACCGTGACCTTATTGTCTTTCACAATAATGTGTTGGGTGTACCATTCTCCATCCTCCACATGGGTTTCTTTCACATCTTTAAAACTGTAAACACTCCCGGTTTTTCTCCAATCCCCATGGGATTGGTTCACCTGGATTTCATAGCCCTTTTCCGGCCAGCCGCCTTCCTGAAATCCGGTATGAATAAAAATGCCGGAGTTGGCATTGGGCATGGTTTTGACCTTGGCCTGGAATTCAAAATTTTTGAAATCATGGTTTTTTACCGGGCCCATATAGAACAGGTGAGCCCTGGGTCCGTCGATTTTGATGGCCCCATCTTCAATGGAAAAAGAACCCGGGTTTTCACTGATTTTCCACCCCTCTAGTGTCTCTCCGTCAAATAGCTTTATCCAGCCCTCATTATCAGCATTTTGGCTAAAACCGGTGAATGATAAAAAGGTGCACAGTAATATTAAAATTATTTTTTTCATTATATAATTGCGGTTTATTGTTTTTTGAAAATACAAATTAGCATTTTAAACGGAATTATTCAAAAAAGAAAAAAACAAATAAATATCACAACAAAGAAACAGAAGGGTTTTTAGATATTGTTAAAATTATATTGGTAATTATCAGGCTACTATAGAAAATAAAAAAATTTATAATAGGAATCCTGGGATTACGTAAACTTTGCACATTGAAATAAAAAAAATAGATTTTTGATTGTAAATTCCTCAACGTATTTTAGGGGAATTTTTAAAAAAGAAGCATTATGAGCCAGGAAGAAAAAACCAGTTATTCCAAGGAAGAACTGAAGGAATTTGAGGATTTGATCAAAGAAAAACTAACGGTTGCGAAAGAAGAATTTGACCAGCTGAAACAGTCTTTGAGTAAAAAAAACGACAGTGGTACGGACAACACCGCCTCCACTTCCAAATTATTGGAAGATGGAGCCGACACCTTGGAACGGGAAAACCTGAGTCAGTTGGCGGCAAGGCAACAAAAATTTATCGTAAACCTTGAAAATGCCCTAAGGCGGATAAAAAACGGCACCTATGGCGTATGTGTGGACACCGGTAAACTGATCAGTAAGGAAAGGCTGCGCGCCGTACCCCATACCATGCACAGCATAGAAGCAAAAATGTCAAAAAAATAAGGTTTGGATTTTCTGCACA
This sequence comes from Cyclobacteriaceae bacterium, assembly GCA_040905165.1. Taxonomy (GTDB): domain Bacteria; phylum Bacteroidota; class Bacteroidia; order Cytophagales; family Cyclobacteriaceae; genus Cyclobacterium. The sequence goes on from JBBDSA010000085.1 coordinate 50,007, forward strand.
GACATATAGAAGCCTTGGTATTTTGTTCCTCCGATCCACTGGGGTTGGAGGACATCCAGAAGTGCATTTCCGAAATGTTTGAAACGGAAATTCCCAAGGAACACCTGGAAGAAGCCATTTTGGGCATCCAGAAAAAATACAGTTCGGAGGAATCGGCATTTGGATTGGAAAAATTGGCTGGAGGTTACCAGTTTCTGACCAAACCAGCCTACCAAAGCAGCATCAGCATCCTTCAAAAACACCAATCCCAAAAAAGGCTTTCTACTGCCCAGCTGGAAACCCTCTCCATAATTGCCTATAAGCAACCTGTCACCAAATCGGAAATCGAACAGATCAGAGGAGTCAATTGCGACTACTCTGTTCAGAAACTCCTTGAAAAAGAATTGGTAGCGATTAAAGGTAAGTCAGAAGGACTGGGCAGACCCATATTGTATGGCACCAGCCAAAAATTCATGGCCTATTTTGGGATTAATGACCTGAGTGAACTCCCCCAACCCAAGGATTTTAATATTGAAGAAAATGAAATCGGCCAACAAAATGAGTGAAATACTTTTCTAATGGTAATTTTTTGGTTTTAATCCCCTACCTTTGCAGCCGCAAAGAAATTAGGCATGTTCCTTTTATTCAATGCTTTCAGCACACCAATACAGCAGAGATGCTGCAACAAAATGAAAAAAACAAACCAAAACAAAGAAGCCACTTCCGGAAGACCGGAAAACCGAGCCTCCAAACCCCGCTTTTTCAAAGATCACCGCAAAGTTGAGGAAAGAGAAGACAAGCGGGCGGTAGGCCACAAGAAAGAAAAAAACAGTTCAAATATCCGGGAAAGGGACGAAAAACCAAATTCCGGGAAGCCACTGGGAAACCCTGAAAACAAAAGGTTTTTCTCCAGCTCCCCCATAAAAAAGAGAAAACCACAAGAAGACCATAAAAGGGAAGCCAAACCAGAATACGATTTAAAATCGATCCAAGACAAGCCCAAGAGCGATGCGGATGAAATCCGGCTGAACAAATACATTGCCAATTCAGGCATTTGTTCCAGAAGGGATGCGGATAAATTAATCGAGAGCGGTGACGTCTCTGTGAATGGGAAAGTGGTTACCGAGTTGGGATTTAAAGTGCTGAGAAAGGACCGGGTCATATACAAAGGCCGTTCGCTTAACCCTGAAAAACCGGTTTATCTGCTGCTCAATAAACCAAAAGATTACATTACCACTACTGATGATCCTTTTGAAAGAAAAACAGTAATGAGTTTGGTCAATGATGCCTGCGAGGAAAGACTTTTTCCTGTGGGAAGGTTGGATAGAAATACCACTGGATTATTGCTGTTCACAAATGATGGGGAATTATCCGCCAAGTTAACCCATCCATCATATGAAATCAAAAAAATTTACCAGGTAACCTTGGACAAACCCATAGCAAAGAATGATGTGAACGCTATTTTGGAAGGGGTGGATTTGGAGGATGGCATCACCAAGGTAGATGACCTCCAAGTTCTGTCACTGGATAAAACCATCTTGGGTATGGAAATCCATTCCGGAAAAAACAGGATTGTACGAAGGATTTTTGCCCATTTCGGATATGATGTGGTCGCATTGGACCGGGTTATGTTTGCCGGGTTAAGTAAAAAAGACATTTCGAGGGGAAGATACCGGTTCCTAAATGAAAAAGAAGTGATCAACCTGAAATACATGAACAAACGAAAAAACAAAAAACGACCCGAATAGGTCGTTTTTTGTATTTAGCATGGATTTGGCTATCTTATTCTGAAATAAACCAGAATGATTATGAAAGCCTATTGGAAGGATAAGTTATTGGCCAAAGCCGATGAAACCAAGATGGTGGAGAACAACCATTATTTTCCCCACGAATCCCTGAACAGGGAATTTTTTGAAATATCAAATACCACCTCTGAATGCCCATGGAAGGGCACCGCCAATTATTATCATATCCGGATAGGAGAAGATACCAACCGGGATGCCGCTTGGTTTTACCCCAATCCCAAAGAAGCCGCCAAAGAAATCAAGGATTATGTAGCTTTTTGGAAAGGTGTCAAAATCGAAGAATAAACTCCCTTGGATTTTACGGAAAACCTTATGAAAAAATACGATGCCATCATCATAGGAGCAGGCCAGTCAGGCATGCCCATGGCAAAAAAAATCAGCAAAAAAGGATTGAAAGTCGCCCTGATTGAAAAAAGAGAATTGGGTGGAACCTGTATCAATGACGGCTGTTCCCCCACCAAAACCATGGAGGCTTCTTCACGGGTGGCCCATTTGGTGAGAAGAGCTGCTGATTTTGGTGTGGATATACAAGGATTTTCCATCAACCAGAAACGGATCAAAGAACGGAAGGAAAATATTGTAAAGCTGTTTAGAAACGGAGCCACCAAAAGCCTGGAGAAAGCCAGTCATATTGACATCATTATGGGGAAGGCCGTATTTGAGCATACCCATCAGGTGACCGTTAGGCGACAGGGACAGGCCGATCTGCAATTGAAAGCCGACCGATTTTTCATCAACACTGGATCGGAAACTTGGATCCCTTCCATTGAGGGTCTGAAAGACACGCCTTATTTAAACAGTACCAGTATTATGGAACTGGAAGAAACACCAGAACATTTAATCATACTGGGAGGTGGCTATATCGGTTTGGAATTTGGGCAGATGTTTAGAAGATTCGGTAGCAAAGTGACCATCATGGACCAGGCGCCCAGACTGGTTCCCAAGGAAGATGAAGATGTATGTGAGGAAATTTCAGAAATTTTTAAGGAGGAAGAAATTAAGACCATTTTCGAGGCAAAGACCAATAAAGTTGAATATAAAAACCGACAATTCAAGCTGTTTTTCGATGGAAAGTCGGGACCCTCCACCCTTAGCGGAACCCATTTATTGGTGGCGACGGGAAGAAAACCCAGCAGTGGGGATATGGGTTTGGAGCAAATCGGGGTAAAATTGACTGAAAGAGGGCATATCGATGTGAACGAGGATTATGAATCATCCATAAAAGGAATCTTTGCCCTGGGAGATGTCGCGGGAAGTCCGCCTTTTACGCATATGGCCTATAATGATGCCTATATCGCTTTCAACAGAATATATGAAGGCAATAAGGAAATTTCAAAAAAAGATCGTTTGGTACCTTATTGTGTATTTATGGACCCCCAGTTAGCGAGAATAGGTCTAAATGAACAACAGGCCATAGATAAAGGGCTTTCTTATAAAACCGGAAAATTCTGGATGAAACATGCCGGTAGGGCTTTAGAGAAAGATGAAACCAAAGGTTTCTTTAAGGTGCTGGTAGATCCAGGGTCCCGCCAAATACTGGGGGCCACGGTTTTGAGTCTGGATGGCGGAGAGATCATGGCCGTCCTACAGATGGCCATGGTAGGAAAGGTTCCTTATGACAGGATACAGTACCTGCCCATCGCCCATCCAACACTGGCCGAAAGCCTGAATAATCTGATGGGGCAGGTTGAAGCCTGAATGAGCTTCGCCAAATAAAATAAATTACCGATGAAAACGCTCATGCTTTTGGTTTTTTTGATAGGTCTGGGGACTATGGTCCAGGCTCAGCAAAAAAATCCCAACTACGATCCTGCGCTTGCCGATAAACTGGGTGCAGATGCCTATGGAATGAAAAGCTACGTACTCGTCATTCTTCAGACCGGACCTGCTAGCTCCGAAGATAAATCCCTGGTCAACAAAGCCTTTGCTGGGCACATGGACAATATCCGCCGTCTGGTGGAGGAAGGAAAACTCCTGGTAGCAGGTCCTCTGGGAAAAAACGAGGACCAATACCGGGGGATCTTCATTTTTGATGTGTCTGATGTGGAGAAAGCCAAATCCATGGTGGCAAGTGACCCGGCCATTCAGAATGGCTTTTTGAAGGCGAAGTTCTATCCCTGGTATGGATCCGCCGCTCTTCCCAGCTACCTGGAGGATGCAGATAAAGTCTGGCAGGAAAATCCTTAAGCTATTTGTCCTGATTTAGGAATGATGATTGTTGAATGAGGAATGATGATTTAGGATTTAGGAATGAGAATTTGGGAGGGCATTTTTGTTCCGTTTTTTCGAAAACAGCATTTTTTCCGAGCTATCCACACACTTTGCGGATAAATAATCCCTGGAAATATGTTTTCTAATGATTCTTTTTGTTCGGTGCCAAGTGTTTAATCTGTAATCATAAAATTAGCCCCAAGTGACACTATATTTGCTTTTAAACCAGTATTGCGGGAATAATAATTATAATCAATTGTAAGTCCTTTTAAGCCAAATTTCCAAAGATGAGCCGATGTGAAAATGTCCGTGTACTTAATACCGAATCCAAACTGATTGGCATCGAATTTTGAAAGGTCAAAATCAGAGGTATAATATAAACTGGTGGATAATGACTCCTCAAAGGGCGCAAAGTAAAAAGCATGCGTTTGGTTATAAAAGCGGTAACTTGGATAGAGGGTGAATTTTTGCCCAAGTTTTATGGCCAATTCGGTATTAATCGTATGCGATTGAATCCCCCAATCGTCAAAATAATAGCGGTAGTAGGTGCGCAGGACCAAGTTTTCATTCACATACTGATTAAGCCTGATGCCAATCGGTAATTTAATACGACTATCCGGAAGCCTTTCAATGTCATCCGCAAGCTGAAAAACATCTTTGTTTTTAGGGTCTGTATAAAATGGAATACTTTCACCATTTCCAATATAAAAGTTGTCTTTATCAGCAAAATATATGCGTTGCATAGGGTTGGATAACCATCCTGTTTGGTAAGTGATGTCCGAAAAAACCGATAGCTGGGTCGTTGTACTTAAAATTTGTGAAAAACCTATTGAAAAGCTGTAGGTGTTTCGGTTATCATTTTCTATTAAGGTAGTATTAGAAGGTTTCCAGGCATCGGCTGAATTTTTATCTATTGAAGCACCTTTTTGGTTTAAAATACTAACTCCTTCAAAAAAATTTGCATTTAAGTTCCCTTTTTCCTCTACATAGGTTTTTATTTCCGTTGGATATTCTGGTCGCCAAGTATCAAAATATACAGAGGCATTCAGACTCAATTCGGTGTTTTTTTGATTGAATAAACGAACAAGTCCAAAACCACCACCAAATGAGGTATAATCGTATTCATTGGCAAAGCTCAAATTGGCCGAATAAATTGAATTTCTGTCGTCCGATGAATGACGATAACTGGTATTAATATTTGTCCAAGTGTCTTTTCGTGAAGCACCTGATGAAGCTGCCCAGGGAGTGCCTGTATTTTCCCCACTATAATTTTCAATTTCATCGTCGTAGTCGTCATCGTCGTCATCGTCTTCACCTCTCGAAGCCCCTGAAAACGGATTCAAGTTGCTGGAAGATGCCGAAGTATAAGCCGAAATGGTACCGTTTATACTCAATACATCATCATCATTAAGGGGGATAGAAACATGGATATCTGTAGCGAAGTCACTGAGTGCTTCGGTCCCGATTCCACCCGTCACAGCTGCGTTTTTTCCATCTTGCGCATAGTAACTGGTAAGAACATTAATTTCTGTACTTTCTAAAACGCGCTTCTTGAAAACCGAAGTGCTGTCGTTATCATTCTGTGCCAAAGCCAAAAATGGAAGAAACCACAGAAAAAAGAAACTAATTATTTTCATGGTATGAAGCAATTCAATTACAACCACAGCCACCTCCTGATTTACCACCATTGGCACCCGATGCACCTTCCCGATAGACCTGAAAACTTGTTTCAAATTTTTTCGAATTTCTGTCAACCAGTTCCATATCCGGATCGTTAATGTTTACTTTCTCGTATGATTTAACCGCCACACAAGCATTCAGTCCTAGCAAAATCACTGCGGCAATTAGGATTCTATTCTTCATTGATTTTAATATGTTCTGATTTGTGAATATTCCCTTGATCGTCTATGATAATGCACGCTATATTCGGCAACTGATCAATTCTGTCAAGTCCCACATCTTTACCCATTACAAAAATAGAAGTGGCAAGGGCGTCTGCCAGTTCGGCACTTTGGGCAAAAACGGTAACACTGATAATCCCTGTAGCAGGATACCCGGTTTGAGGATTGATGATGTGGGTGTACCGCACCTTGTCGAATAATACAAATTTTTCGTAATCGCCGCTAGTGACCACTGCCCCTTGTTTGAGAGGGAGTTCAGCAAAGGCAATGTCCTTGTTCATGGGGTTGGTAATGGCTACCATCCAATCTTTGCCATCAGGCTGCTTGCCCCAGGTATTCATATCTCCGGAGGCATTGATAATGCCGGCAATCACTCCTTTAGACATCAACAGTTGTTTGGCTTTGTCTGCCGCGTATCCTTTGCCAATGGCGCCAAAACCTATTTTCATTCCTTTCTGACTGAGAAATACGGTTTGCTCGTCTGGATTCAGGATAATTTTTTCAAAACCTACTTTTTCTACCGATTTTTTAACCACTTCGGCAGAAGGCAATTTCTTCATACTCCCATCAAACTTCCAAATTCTATCCATCGAGGCATAACTGATATCAAAAGCCCCATCGGTGAGTTCCGATAAGGCAATGGCTCGGCCTATCATATCAAATAATTCTTTCTCTACCTTGATTGGTTTTATACCTGCATTCGCGTTGATTGCAGAAGTCTGAGAGTTAGGGTCCCAAGAGGAAATTAATCTTTCAATCCGGGTGATTTCAACAATAGCCGTGTCAAGGAAAGCATTAGCCTCCTCTTCATTGTTACCTACTACGGTTAGATCAAAGCGACTACCCATCAAAAGAGTAGTTCGATGAAAAACCTGTTGGGCGTAGGTAATCTGAACACCCAACATCAAAATGGCTATTGAAAAACACCTAACCATTGATCAGGGAACGTAGCTGTTCAAATGTTTGATATACTCCTGCGGACTCATTTTTTTATAGCCTGTATTTCCCAATACCGCCGCCCTTTTATCCAATACCACCACGAGCGGGAAATAGCCATCAGGATTGTATTTTTCAGCTAATTCTCCATTCTTGCCAGCCTGCTCCTCTGATAATTTATTGGCTTTTTTACGTGGAAAATCCGCACGCAATAAGACATAGTTATCTTTGGCATAGGCCTGAAATACGGCTGATTCCCAAATTTCCTTTTCCAACTTGATACAAGGTGCACACCAGTCCGAACCGGAAAAAACCAAAATTATTTTTCGGTCAGTTTCCTGCGCCAGTTTTTGCGCTTCATTCAGATCTAATTGCCATTCTTGGGCGCTGGCTATCGATACTTGAGCTATTAGTAGCAGAAAGACGTTTAAATAGTTCATTGTTTTCATAATAATTTGCTTAGTACTAATTTTTTCGTAATTCATCATTTGTTCCAACAATAAAGTAAAAGTGTAAGCGCAATACAGATTTCCTGGCAATCCGTGATCCGTTTAGCTCTAGGTTTCCAAGGAGTTTAAAAAGCTCAATTTTTGTCTTTCAGTTCGCCTGTTTATTTTGTAATAATTATATACCTTTCAATCATTTTTATTCTTTTATAAGGTTAAAGGTTCCGTTAATTAGAAATTCAGTGGTTTCATCTATGTCCTGAGCGATTAATATTTCAACATGACGGTCATTGGATATACCCGTTTTGACTTCCCGTTTCACAAAAGTGTAACCCGTTTCCAAACTATTTTGAAGTGTTAAAGCATAAAAGATTCCTTCTATTTCAACCAGGGAATCTTTGGGTAAGGCCCAGCGTTCCTCTGTTGTGGTATAAATATCTGCTTCAACATACATACCCGGGTTAAACTTTTGGGCAAGTTTTTCATCCACTAAATGTCCGTGAATTCCCACCATTCTATCTTCCGGGTCAATGGTTTTATTAATTAAATGAATAGTTGCTTCGTATTCTTTACTATTGTCTTCTTGAATCCTGAACCAGATAGGCTGCCCGATACTTATTTTGGCAAGGTCTTTCTCAAACACATTCATTTCCAAGTGAATATGATCTGTATTTACAATTGCAACAGCCAGTTGTGAAGGGGTTAAGAAAGCCCCTTGAGAAATGCTCACCTCTGTAACATAACCACTGATCGGAGTTCGTACCGATATGGTGGTGCGGATATTTTCTAAAGTGAATGTATTGGGGTCAAGGTTCATAAGTGCCAACTTCTTGCTCAGGGATGCTACTTTGGCTCTTGTAACCGTATAGTCCGATTCCGCTTTAAGAAATTTCTTTTGGGAGCTGATACTATCTTGCGCCAGGTTTTTCTGTCTCTCGTAGTCTGATTGGAGATACGACAATTGCCCCTGTGCTTCCAGAAATTCTTGTTGTATTTGCACATAATCCGGATTCTCAAGAACGAAAAGAACCTGGCCTTTTTTTACCTTTTCTCCCGGCAGTAAGCTGATTTCTTTCACTGTTCCGCCAAAGTAGCTGCTTACCGCAGCTCGATTTTCGGGCGGCACATCAATCATTCCTTTGGCTTTGACCACATCATGAAAAGTTATCCTTTCCATTTTTCCCAGTGTCATATTGGATGACTCAAATTGAGTTGTCGTGAGTTCATATGTTTCCGTCCCTGTAGGTTCCGGAGCAATTTCGTCAGCGGATTTCGGATCCGTATTGGATGAACAAGAAGTCAGCCCAAGTATAGCGGCAATGACCCAATAGCCTAAAATGTGGTTTTTTATAGAGGGATTACATCTGGTTTTTATGTATGAGAAATTCATATTAATACATTAAGTAGTTCGCTTCCAATACGGTCATGTTGTACTGAAAAAGGGTGCTCAGATAGTTTGTTTCAATGGTTTTGGCATTTTCCAGTAATTGGATGTATTGAAGAAAGTCTATTTCACCGTTCTGAAAGGCTTTTGTGGCATGCATAAGGGTTTCTTCCGAAAGTTTTTTTCCTGATGATTGGTAATAGTTGAGTCCTTCTTCAAATTTTTTCAGGTCTGACTGCAGTGCCTGATACTGTGAAATAAGCTGCTTTTCATAATTATCGGATTGAGATGATAATATGGAAGCTCCGGTTTTAGCGGCATTAATTTTAGACTTTTGAGCACCAAACCATAGGGGAATCCCAAGACCTACCTGAAAACCCGAATAGCTTTGAATCCCAGTTCCATTATTGGTGCCTCGGAACACGGAAGCTTTCAGATCAGGCAGGAGTTGCTGTTTTTCTAAATCGATTTTTCTGTCAGCAAGTTTTAAAGCATCTGAATAGTATTGGAGTACCGGATGTTTCAGCGTATCCACAGGCATTAACTCCATACGGGTAAGTGCTTGATCACTTGCCGTATAATTCGAATTTGATTGAAGCCATTTATTTAAAGTAATCCGGGCTTTTTGTCTGCTTTCCTGGATCTGCCTGAGTTGGATAGAAATTTCCTTCCGCTTGGTCTCGGCTGTTAATTTCTCCAGGTAATTGGATTCGCCTTGCTCAAACTTCCTGTTAGCTGCATACTCAAAATTGGTATATAAACTATCCAGGTAAGTGAAGTTAGTGAGCATCTCTTGCCAATAGACAATTTCATGGTAGGCTTTTAACACTTCTTTGGTAACCTGATATTTATCCATGGCATATTGGTCAGTAACCAATTGGATTTCGCCTTTCATTACTTTTCGCTGGGAACCGTAAATAGTTGGGAATTTTAACGATTGACTAATGCCCCATACATTGAGCGGCAAATCATTGGGGGCAATATTGTTATCATCTTTATTAAGATAAATCTCCGTTTTATTGATATCAATGGCGCTACCTAGCAGTTGTTTGCTTTGCTCAACCCGTTGAAAAGATGCTTTTAAACCCAAGTTGTTTTTCAGGGCAATTTCCACTGCCTGATTGGCAGTAATTTTTTGATTTTGACTGTAACCTAAAGCGGGAATAGTCATTAGAAGCAACAAGGCAAGTCCCTTCACTGATAATTTACGTTTTGGGAAATGCCCCGTTCTATCAAATAGTGCGTAAAGAACGGGTAATACGACAAGGGTAAGTGCTGTTGCAGATATAAGACCTCCTACCACTACGGTAGCTAGGGGCCTTTGCACCTCTGCTCCGGCGGAAGTTGAAATGGCCATGGGTAGAAAGCCCAGTGCAGCAGCTGATGCGGTGAGTAAAACGGGTCGCAACCGGTTCTTGGTACCCATCAATATACGCCTGTTGATATCGTGAATGCCATTCGCCTTGAGCTCTTTAAACTCATCAATCAGCACGATCCCATTCAGTACTGCTATACCGAAGAGGGCAATAAATCCTACTCCTGCAGAAATACTGAATGGCATATCGCGGATATACAATAGGATAACCCCACCCACGGCTGACATGGGTATAGCGCTGTAAATAATGAGTGCTTCTTTCACAGAATTAAAGGCGAAATAGAGTAAAATAAATATTAAAATGAGGGCAATGGGTACCGCAATCATTAAGCGCGCTCTGGCGGTTCTCAAGTTTTCAAACTGACCGCCATATTGGACCGTGTAACCCGTTGGTAGCTCGATCTCTTTGTTTATTATTTCTTGCACGTCTTGCACCACGGACTCCAAATCCCGATTTCGCACGTTTACCCCCACCACAATTCGGCGCTTGGTATCGTCTCTCGATATTTTGGCGGGTCCTTTGGTGTAACTGATGTCGGCAAATTCACTCAAAGGCAATTGATTGCCGTTGGGCAGTTGAATTGTGGCCATCTCTATGTCTTCCAAATTTTGGTGATGCGCTTTGTCAAATCGCACGACCAAGTCAAATTGCTTTTCTCCCTCAAACACGGTTCCGGCAGTTTTTCCTGCAAATCCCATGGTGATGATGCTGTTGAGCTCATCTACGTTTAGGCCGTATTTGGCAATTTTCTGCCTGTTGTACTTCACTGACATTTGGGGCAGGCCCGCCACCTTCTCAACTGTTATATCGGCTGCGCCTTCCACCTCTTGGATGGCCTTTTCCACTTCCAGGGCTTTGCTATAAAGGATATCCAGGTCTTCCCCAAAAATCTTAATGGCCAAATCGGAACGCACGCCCGTAATGAGTTCATTAAAGCGCATCTCGATCGGCTGCGTAAATTCAAAATCGACTCCAGGAATTTCTGCGGAAAGTGCTTCTTTGAATTTATCGGCCAACTCGTCTTTGGTTTGGGCAGAAACCCAATCTTCTTTGGGGATGAGTTTGATGATGACATCGCTTTCTTCCATAGACATGGGGTCGGTGGGTACTTCAGCCGCTCCTATTCGGCTTACCACTTGGTCTACTTCCGGAAAGCGTTCAAGTATCTTTTCCATTCGCGTGGTCGCAGCAACGGTATTGCTCAATGAGGTTCCCGTTTTTAGTACCGGTTGGATGACAAAATCACCTTCATCCAACGTGGGAACAAATTCACCACCCATGCTGCTAAAAAGAAAACCAACGGCAATTAGCAAAGCCACAGATAGGCCTAATACGATTTTTTTCTTTCTAAGTGCCCATGCCATGGTGGGCCTGTATTTGTTTTCTAAAAAGGTGATGAGGCGTGAAGAAATTGTTTTTTTAGCAGGATCAGAAGGTTTAATGAACAAGGAAGCCATTACCGGCACATAGGTAAAGCACATGATCATGGCACCAATCAATGCGAAGCAAAATACCAAAGCCATCGGGCGAAACATTTTTCCTTCCACCCCTACCAATGAGAGAATAGGTATGAACACAATGATGATGATAAGTTGGCCGAATACGGCGGAGTGCATCATTTTGCTCGCCCCGGCATGCGTGATGTCGTCAATGAAAATTTGTCTTTCCCTTTTGGGTAATGACAACAGTTTGCTGCGCTCTGATGTGATTTTGAAGGCAATAAATTCCACGATAATCACTGCCCCGTCGATGATAATCCCAAAGTCGATGGCGCCTAAGCTCATCAGGTTGGCATCTACGCCGAAAATGTACATGAGGGATAAAGCAAAAAGCAAACACATCGGAATAACCGAGGCGACTACCAATCCGGATCGTATATTGCCGAGCAATAATACCACTACGAAAATAACGATCAAACAACCCAAAATCAGGTTTTCCGCGATGGTAAAGGTGGTTTTGGCAATGAGCTCACTCCGCTCCAAAAACGGATTGATGGAAATGCCAGGTGGAAGCGTGGAGGAGATTTCAGCTACCCGAGCTTTCACGGCGTCGATGGTAGCTTTTGAGTTGGCTCCCTTGAGCATCATCACCTGCCCCAATACCTTTTCGCCTTCTCCATTTCCGGTAATGGCGCCAAACCTTGTGGCATGTCCAAAACCAACGGTAGCAACATTTCTTATAAAGATCGGCGTTCCCTTTCTGTTTTCTATGACAATGTTTTCTACATCTTCTAAGGAACTTACCAAACCTTCACCTCTGATAAAATAGGCTTGATTGGTTTTTTCAATGTAGCCGCCACCTGCCACGCTATTGTTTTTCTCAAGTGCCGAAAAAGTTTGAGCGACAGAGATATTCAGACTTCTGAGTTTTTCGGGATTGAGCGCCACTTCGTACTGTTTGAGATACCCGCCCCAGGTATTAACCTCTACCACACCCTGTATGCCGGAAAGTTGACGCCTTACCACCCAATCTTGGATGGTGCGCATATCGGATAATGAATACAGATCCCGATGTGCTGAATCCACCTCGATGACATACTGATAGATTTCACCCAGGCCTGTGGTGATAGGCCCCATAAATGGTTTTCCAAATCCGGCTGGAATCTTGTCTTCTGTTGCCTTTATTTTTTCTGCAATAAGCTGTCTTGGGAGGTAAGTACCAATCTCATCATCAAAAACCACCGTCACCACGGAGAGCCCAAACTTAGAAATCGATCTAATTTCACTTACATTGGGGAGATTGGCCATTTCCAGCTCTACCGGATAGGTCAGGTATTTCTCTACGTCCTCAGTAGCCAAGTTTCTGGAAGTGGTGATGATTTGTACCTGATTGTTGGTCACATCAGGAACAGCACCAATGGGAATCTCTGTAAGTGAATAAATTCCAAAACCGATAATTCCGACTGAAAACAGAAGCACGATCAACTTGTGGTGGATGCTGTACTGAATGATCTTCTCTAACATTGATGGGCTCAATTTTAAATCCAACCCTAATGTAGAGGGCTTGTCCTAAAGCCTTTCTCAATATTTTCTTAAGATTGGCTTAAGATTGAGGTTTATTCCAGCCGAACGGGTCATGGATAAGGCTCCAGCCACTAATCCGGCAACAGTGGCCAAAATGATTGGTTCTCTCAAATCACTGGCTGCAGCTACCCCAATTGCAAGGCTGGCGGTTGACAGAAGGCCGTCATTTGCGCCAAGTACTGCTGCCCTTAACCAGTTACTTCTATGGATGTAGTGATTGTCTAAATAATTGCTTTTTGTATTTTTCATAATGTGCTCTTTTAATACCAACGAAGCACTTGATGTCTTCTATTCTTGCCTGGGTGTTCTCTTAAGAATACGCATGGTTCATTAAAAACATAATAATCACATTCGTACCCTGGCCGTAGGTGCTGGTAACTTTTAATTTTGCTTGAATAGCATTGGCACATTTCTTTGCAATGGCCAGCCCCAAACCATTCCCATAAATATGTTTGTGACTCAACGCATCAGACCGATAGAAACTATCATAAATATTGGCTAAATCTTCTTCTTTAATTCCAATTCCTTCATCCTTGACATTACAGATAATTTGATCTTCAACGATATCTACATTGATATTTATCGCTCCTCCATTATTAGAATATTTAATGGCATTGTTTAAGATGTTGTCCATAATGATATTGCTGAAGTAATGTGGCACCAGTGCTTTTTCTGATTGACTAATATCAATGTTTATTTTGAGTTTTTTCTCCGTAATCAGCGTTTTAAACCGTGATATTGATTCATCAATGAGCGTAGAAAGAGCAATGAGGGAACCCTTCCTGTAACTTACTGATGGTTCTAATCGAGCCAACGTTAGCAATTGCTCTAAAGTAGCCGTCATTCGGTCAATTTCTTTCAGGCTATATCGAATCTTTTCTTCATACTCATGTTGGGGCCTTGGCTTCCTGATCAGCACTTCCAGGGTGCCCCGCAATGTGGCAAGAGGGGTCCTTAATTCGTGAGATGCATCCGAAGTAAATTGCTTTTCCCTTACTATGGCTTTTTCAATACGCTCAAGCAAGCCATTGAAGCTGGAAGAAAGGTGGTAAATTTCATCCTGATTCTTTGGTAGGGCGACTCTTTCATTCAGGTTGTTTTGAGTGATATGGGTTATTGTACGGGTCATTGCCTGAATGGGGGTCATGCTTCTCCCTGCCAAAAACCGGGACACGAAATACAATCCTACTAAAATCACAAAATAGGAAATCAGCAAGACATTTCTCAACCCTGAAATGACAGAAAATGCAGATTCAGAGGATATGGCCGCAATTATGTAGCCCTTTATTTGACCATTATCATTAATTGGCAATTGGATTTGCCTGATCAATTTATTTGTGAGTTTGGCATTAAAATGTCCACCATCTGACAATTCTTTTAAGGACAAAAAATCTTGCTTTAGGTTGGGTGATCTATCCATTACCAAACCCTGTTTGTTATTCAATTGAATAAAAACAGGGTTTACTTGTGTCTCTCTGTGCTCACGTTCATTCCATTCTTCCTTATTGATGAATTGGATACTATCCTCAATGAATTCTATTTCTTTTAAATGTTTTTTTGCTTCATAGGATAAATCACGGTCCAGGTTCTGGATAACGGTGCTTTTAACAATCATAAAGATGGTTCCAAATACAAAAGCCATCATGATGGCAGTGGCCACCATATAATGTAAGGCAATTCTATTTTTAAAACTTAAGCTCATAATTCTTTTGCAATATAGCCTACACCACGTACGGTCTGAATGTAATTTTCTTGATCAGATAATGAGAGTTTCTTTCGCAATGCATTGATATACACATCAATAACACCGGTATTGTATTCGAAGTGGATGTCCCAGACACTTTCAATGATTCGGGTTCTTCTGCAAACCTTGCCCTTGTTGCGGATGAGGTATTCCAATAATGCAAATTCTTTTTGCGTGAGATTAATTTCTTCCTTTCCTTTAAACACCTGATGTGTTTCTGTATCCAAAGTGATATTTCCCAAGGTAAATAAGGAGTGCCCGCCCAATTTGGGTCTCAGTTGTACCTTGATTCGCTCAAGGATTTCTTCGAAATGAAAGGGTTTTTTTATGTAATCATTCGCACCAGACTGCAAACCAAATATGGTTTCGTCAAGGGTGTCTTTGGCGGTAAGAAAAATGACGGGCGTATCCGGGAATTCTTTCCTGAACTGCCTGCAAATTTCAATTCCACTTAATCCCGGAAGCATCCAATCCAATAATATTACGTCATACTCTCCTGACAAGGCCATCCGCAGGCCCAATTTGCCCTCATCGGCGGTATCCACCGCAAAAGACTCTTCCTCCAAACCTTGTTTTAGGAAAGCTGCAATTCCCATTTCGTCTTCAACTATCAGTACTCTCATCCATCAAATATTCATTCTGCTCGCTTAAGCATCAATTAAATGATTCTTAAGATTTCCTTAAAATCCATCGCTTCTGCAGACAACTTACCAGGTTTGGTGCAAACGGTCGAATTAATCACTTATTCAATGGTAATCACCACCTTCAGAAGTTTAAGGCCAACCGAAGGGATACCGCATACAACCAAATTCTTATAATTATCAGCAAAATACATAAAAATTACGGATGGCTCCATAGCCTTCCCAATTCAGCTAAAATTTAAGGTTTTGCCTTGCCTTTCTTTAAGTTTTCTTCTCCTTTAGTACCCATCGAAATTTTCCGTTCATTTTCATTCGGTGCTTACCAATCTCTCTGTTTTTTAACTTGTATTATTTACAAAATCGGCTTTATTTTAATGCAGTTGAAATCTTTATACGATCAATTATGGTAGGGAGGTGATATTTTACGGATCCTGTGGCCTTTCATTTAGTCGAAGGCACTTTTCAAATGCCCAAGGAAGGCAAAGGGGTTTTCATCCGCTTTTGATGACAGAGGCCAAAGAATGAGGAATGATGAATGATGAATGATGAATGGGGAATCTGAAATCATAATTCGTTAAATTCAGGCGATATGAAGAACCAGGAATTACAATTCAGAAACAAGCAATTTGCCCTGTCCATTATCAAATTGGTGGCGCATTTGGCAAATAACAGAGTTGGCTGGACTTTTACTAATCAGATTGTTCGTTCTGCCAATCAGTTGCCGCAAATTATAGAGCCGTATGCAGGGCCAAAAGCGATAAAGACTTTATCCACAAACGGTAATAACGTTCACCTTTCTTACCCCAAACTAGTCTTTCGAATTCAATCTCCGCCAGTCCATTTAAATAAATGCGGTGCAGGGCTTCGTCATTGTCGACTTGGCTTGGATGGTAAGGCGATTTTTGGTTTGGAGTCAGCCGACTTTCGTAGGTTTTCAGCATCAAACTATCACTATCGGGAAGAAACCAGTACAGTTTATTGAATACATTGTTGCTAATTATTATTTTTTTCCTTCCACTTGCAAGAATATTTCAGATTTAAAAAAACCCATATCATCCCAATTTGCGTATTCAACTTGGTAATCCTCCAATTTTTCAACGGCAGGCAGATCCAATTCGGTTAGTTGATTATTGGGCACATCCACTTTTATCAATTGCCTGGACCTTCCTTTCCAATCAGTTTTAAATCCTAAAAATCGCTTATGCCTACCTGGGACAATCGACAGAAGGTGAAAAAAATCCCCATTTTCCATTTTCGCTAATTCGTCGAGAATTTGTTGGAGTTTCACTTCTTCTAATTTCTCCCCTTTCAAATTAAAAACGCCTACTTGCTTCAAAGAGCCTGCAACCAATATGCTATCTCCACCCAAAAGGAAAAAAGGCGTGAAAAAGGGGGTACCCATAGGACCTTCCCTATGAATGTGATTTTTTCAACAAATTTCAATTCATCCAGATCAATATTTTCCAACACATGATCATATGGGTTGAAATTATAAAGGTACTTTGAATCATCTGACACATGAGATCGCCCTAGATTTCCTCTCCGGGATCGACCAGGACAGTATCCATAAAAAAAGTCAGTTGATGTTGATGCCCGAATTGTCCCTTTTCCGGATTGCCGCAACCTAGGATTAAAAGAAGATTGATAAAAACACCGAATTTGTTCATGATTAATGATTATCCGCTGAATTTAGGCAATTATTCGAAAATAAATGTGACTGCAAAATAATGGCTGAGAATGTATAATTTAGGATTTGAGAAATGAAATCATAGACCAATGTTGATACGCACAAAACCCATCTCATCTTCAATGTTTTCAAACACCCACAGTTTGCCATCTTTTGCAAAATGAAAAGCTGGTCGCTTGGTCAATTGGGGAATGGCTGATTCAGTTAACATATTCAATTCTTTGTCATAGATGGTCAAAAATACTTTGGCTCCAGAAGCCTGTTGAAACGGGCTACCCTCAGGTTTTTCTGCTGTATCGTCAAATTCCATAATATGCGAAAACCTGTAAAACACCTCATTGACTTCATCCCACACGGGTGCTGAAAAACCTATTTCCTCCAATATTTTTCTGTAAATCCCGGAAAACTCCTCCATATCTCCTACTTTGGAAGGATAGTTTCCATTCTTTTCCGTAGCAGTAAGGTCACTGGTATATTCATGCTGGTGAGCGCTACCTGTCTCTTTATCCAACACATACAATTCATTTGTTCCCTCTTCGCCTACAATCAGTTTACCATCGGCATGTATGATATATTTGTTCATACTAAATCTCCCGCCATCAGCAAACTCTATCTCATATTTCTTGGCCTTTTTGAAAATCGGTATATCAAACCGTTGAATTTTGTTTTCGTCAACATCTAATTTAGCCACTGCCGTTTGTTTTTCCTGCCAGTTTGTAACTAAACCATAAAATACGTCAGGATGATCAGGTAGCGCCACAGTAGAATGTAAGTTCTCCATATCAGATAGCTTTTCCGACTCATTTCCGACTTTTTTGAAGTCAAACTGGCGCTTTTTATTACCGTTCCAGTCCAGGATATTGTCCTGGTTATAGCACCTGAACAACATGGAATTTTCATCCAATAATAAAAAGCCCATGAAATACTGCCCGACCCCGTCCGGGCCTTCCTTGGATATCATAATTTTATCTTCGAACTTCAGTTCATCCAGGTTGATTTTTTCAATTGAAAAGTCTGTATGGTTAAAATTATACAGGTACTTTTTATCAGGGCTTAGTTGGGCTTGGTATAAACCTGAATTTAAAAAAAGGATTTCCTGACCGGGATGGACCATCACCGTATCCAGGCTAATATCCAGGCGGACCTCATTGCCATTTTCCCCATTATCTCTTTCTCCACAGGCAACAAGCAGCCCAATTAGTAGAAAGAAAATACAATGTTTCATGTGTTTATGAATTGATTGAGACTAAAAATTTAGGGAATTTTCGGGGAAATAAAAATAAATGGGTGTTAAAAAATAGTAATTAAACTAAAATTAGAGGATTTATGAATGATGAATGAGGAATGAGGAATGATGAATGGGGAATGGGGAATGAGGAATCATAAATCATAAATCATAATTCAGGGATATGAAGAACCAGGAATTACAATTCAGAACCAAGCAATTTACCCTGTCCATTATCAAATTGGTGGCGCATTTGCCAAATAACAGAGTTGGTTGGACTTTTACTGACCAGATCGTTCGTTCTGCCAATCAGTTGCCGCAAATTATAGAGCCGTTTGCAGGGCCAAAAGCGATAAAGATTTTATCCATAAAATGGGAACCGTTATAGAAGAAGCTGATGAGACGCTATTCTGGTTAGAGATGATTGAAGAGGCTGAAATTTTGAAGGAGGATATAGGATTAACCAATTTAAAGACAGAGGCCAATGAACTGGTATCCATATTTGTGGCCTCTGTAAAAACTGAAAAAACCGGTTAAATAGGAATGAGGATTGATGAATGATGATTTAGGAATGTGAAATCATAAATCATAAATCTGAAATCATCATTCCTAGAGGATCTAAATCCCCCTCCCTACCTTTGCCAATGTTTTTTGGTCAAATTTGCCTTCCAGCTCAATGACCATGAACTCCTGCTCATTATTGGACCTGATTAATAGAACAATTCCCTGCATACTGGTTTTTCCCTGGGTATAAATGGAGAGTCCGCTGTCTTTTTCCTCTGCCTCCATCATCAGCTCATAATTTTCACGCTGCAAGC
>JBBDSA010000086.1:0-66793 GCA_040905165.1 Cyclobacteriaceae bacterium
AAAAAACAAAACTGCAGCCAGCTCACAAAGGGTTAAAGCATTGCAGATGCTGTCTGCCCAGCAGCGTCCGGAATTGGTCCCTGAAATACCGGATCTTTTGAAGGAGAATGATGTAAGATTGGAAACCATCCGAGCGGTTGCTTCCTTTGATCAGGAGCCTTTGGGCAGGCTTTTGTTGGAAAAATACCCTTTATATAATGAAATGGAAAAATCTGAAATCATCAGAACTATGGCCTCTCGGCCAATTTATGGTAACCTCCTGGCCAAAGAAATCAAATCTGGAAATATTCCCAAAAATGACATCCCGGTGCCCGTTGCGAGACAATTACACCGGGTGGTGGGCAGCGGATTTATTGAAATCTGGGGCCCTATTGAAGATTTTCCAAAAGATGAGGCCGCGTATGAACAATATAAAAATATAATTACAGAGGATGCCTTGGCCAATGCAGACCTCCAGGTGGGTAAAAAGCACTTCATGCAATCCTGCGGAAACTGTCATAAAATGTTTGGTGAAGGAGCCGATTTGGGGCCCGACCTTACAGGGTCCAACCGCCTGGATCCGGATTATATCTTAATGAATGTTTTGGAACCCAGTGCTGAAATCCAAGATGCGTACAGAATGGTAGTCATCACCACTTTGGACGGACGGACCTATACGGGTAATATTGCCGCTGAAAGCCCAAGACAAATTACCTTAAAAGTAATAGGACAGGAAACGGTTATGATCAACAAATCCAATATACAAAACAAAGAGATCACTCCGGTATCGTTGATGCCCCCAGGTTTATTTGAAGCGCTTGAAGAGGAGGAAATCATCGCATTGATGGCCTTTCTGCAAACTCAGAAAAAAATCAACTAAAATTAAAATCTTCGCTTTTGGGAATTTTCTTTCAATAAAACCTGAACCTGACTCCTGCGGAATTGGTCAGCAAATGGTTCCATTTTGAGGATGGGGTTCCCCATTCAGGTTGTTGACCTAAATATAAGGAAAGACCGTATTCCAGCTTATAATATAATGCAATAAATTGATTGAACTCCATATTTACGCCTCCATTGGGGGCCAAAATGGCTTTGGTGTATAATTTGGTCGAAGGATTTTCAGAACTTACGATGATTGCATCGGTATTTAAAGTAACAAACTGAAAACCAAGGTCGCTACCAAAGAAAAACGTAAACCAATCGGAATAATAATAATCATACCGGTAAACCATTTTGGTTTCAATCAATTGCTGGTCAAAATTTTCTATTTCATTAGGCTGGAGATCATCGGGATTGAGCCTCTCTTTACCCTCAAAACGATAGGCACCAATGCTGATTCCCAGATTAAGTACATCCGAAGAAAAGGGCAGTAATTCCTGTTTGAGCGCGCTGAGCTCAAAACCCATGGCCGGTTGGTAAAAACTTTTCTCTTTTCCCAAAAATGCCTTATAAGCTGGCCCTCCGCCCAACTCCAATTTTTGTCCACTGGCATTAAGGCTGCTTAAAAGCATAAGGGAAAATATTGCCCCCACAAAAAATAAAATTCGAAAACTTCCATTCCTATTCATATTGATTCCCTGGTTTCATGCTACGTTTACCTATAATATTTGGATAGATAAGTCCCCTTTACAATTTTTGTTCCAAAAATTCAATCGCTACAATCCGCCCCCTATTATTTTTTAAAATTGTCTATATTTGGCATTCTAAAGAAGCTTTAAATTGAATAAAACCATTATAGAAGGATTTGAATGGGTTTTTGACGGACAGAGGTTGAAATTTCTTAAGGAAAAAGCCATTTGGATAGAAGACGAAAAAACATTATTGCTGGCAGATACCCATTTTGGAAAAGCAGGGCATTTTAGGAAAGCAGGAATTCCCGTCCCGGAAAAAATTCACTTCAATGATTATGAAAGAATGGACGAGCTGATTCAATTACTGAACCCGCTAATGGTGGTTTTTTTAGGAGATTTGTTCCATAGCGAATACAATGCAGATTGGGTTACCTTAAATGCCTATTTGAACAAGCATCACAAAATTGATTTTCATTTGGTCAAAGGCAACCACGATATACTTACCGATGATCATTACCTGTCAGCCAGATTAATCCTTCACCATCAACGATTTAATTGGCTTAATTACATTTTCACCCATGAACCTATGGCCTTATCCGTGCCAGGAAAACTTAATATTTGTGGTCATTTCCACCCCGGAATAAATTTAAAAGGCAAGGGAAAGCAGGGTCTTAAACTTCCCTGCTATTTTTATCAGGAAAATTGTCTTATTTTGCCTGCTTTTGGTAGTTTCACGGGACTGATGAACATGGAGTTGAGTACGGGGAGTGAAATTTTCGCTGTCACAGGTCAAATGGTAATTCCCATCAAAATAAAAAATAAGGTTGGTTAAGTTAATATACCTGATTAATTTTGATCCATATTATTAATTTCAACCATGAAAAGGTTTCCAAGGAAAAAGACCAGGTTAGGCAGTTACAAATTTGTGAGCGTACTGTTCAGTATTACACTGTCTTTATTGATCATGGGCCTTTTCGGTGTCATTTTGATACAGGCCAAGGTTTTGACCAAAATGATTCGTGAAAATATAGAAATTCAGGTCTTCCTCAATAAATCCGTAGAAAAGGATGAAATCACCAAAATTACCCGTTTATTGGAATCCAAACCCTACGTTTTTAAAAATGAGGAAGGCCCAGCCTTGACTTTTTTCTCCAAAGAGGAAGCCGCAGCATCTTTTATGGAAGAAGTGGGAGAAGATTTTACAAAATTTCTCAATGACAATCCACTTCGGGATTCATTTACTTTCTCTGTAGGAGAAACCTACCAAACCGGAGAACAAATTTCAGTTATTGTGAGCGAGATAGAAGCCATACCGGGGGTATTTGAGGTGACTTATATGCAGGACCTGGTAGAATCAATCAATAAGAATCTCCTTAAAGTAAGCATCGTTCTGGGTGCTTTTGTTTTGATATTATTGGTGACGGTAGTCATTTTGATCAGCAATACCATACGTTTGGCTTTATTTTCACAACGCTTTTTGATCAGGAGCATGCAATTGGTTGGTGCCACAAAGGGTTTTATCAGGAGGCCATTTCTTTGGAGGTCTTTTCTTTTTGGTGCCCTGGGCGGGGTTTTGGCTTCGGGAATTTTATTTGCTTTACTGGAATACGGGAAACAGGTAATTGATGGTTTAAATCTCCTTTACGATTTGGAATTACTATTGGCGCTTTTTGGCGGTTTGATTTTAATGGGGGCACTTTTATCCTGGGTGAGTACCTTTAGATCCCTCAACAAATACTTGAACATGTCCTTGGATGAATTATATTAAAACTATGGAAGAAAACAAATTTCCTTTTTCAAAAAAAAATTATAGGTTAATGCTGATAGGTATTGCCATCATTGTCCTGGGGTTTACCATTATTGGCCTTGACCAGGAACAACACGGGTTTGGTTTCATGGGACTAACCTTAGGTCCCCTTGTTACCCTTTTTGGATTTTTATTTCAATTTTTCGCCATCTTTTACAGAACAAAAAATAATAAATGACATATATAGAGGCCATTATTCTTGGCATCATTCAGGGATTGACTGAATTTTTACCGGTATCTTCTTCTGGACACCTTGAAATTGCATCCGCTATTTTGGGAAGCAGTTCGGTTCCTGAAGAAAATTTAATGTTTACCGTAGTGGTTCATTTTGCAACAGCTCTAAGCACGATTACCGTTTTCAGAAAGGATATTTATGATATTTTTCGCGGACTTTTCCAATTCAGGTTAAATGAAGAGACTTTGTTCAGCCTTAAAATCATCCTTTCCATGATACCCGCTGTCATCATCGGTTTGGTATTTGAGGAAGAATTAGAGCAGTTGTTTGGGGGAAAAGTTATTTTTGTTGGCTGCATGCTATTGGTCACTGCTACCCTGCTATTTCTTGCAGACAGAGCCGAAAACACCGGCAAATCTGTTTCCTTCTTCCATGCGGTCCTCATTGGGATGGCTCAGGCTATTGCCATGCTCCCCGGCATTTCCAGATCTGGTGCTACCATATCTACTTCAGTCCTTTTGGGAATTGATAAGAACCGGGCAGCACGGTTTTCATTTTTGATGGTGGTACCTCTAATCGTGGGCAAAATAGGAAAAGATTTAATTGACGGAGCCTTGAATTCACAACCAGAAAAATTCGGGACTCTGATCGTTGCCTTTATTGCAGCCTTTATAGCAGGATTATTGGCCTGTACCTGGATGATCCAAATAGTTAGAAAAAGCAAACTTTCTTATTTTTCTATTTATTGTGGCATTTTAGGAATTTTGGCTATTGTTGCCGGTTTAACCTTCTAAAATGAAATATGATCAGGAATTCGGGGAAGTTTATTTGATTAACAAGCCTATTGGATGGACTTCCTTTGACGTAATCAAAAAATTAAGAAATGCTTTAAAAGTAAAAAAAGTAGGGCATGCTGGCACGCTGGACCCCTTGGCTACCGGTTTACTGATTGTATGTGCAGGTAAACAGACCAAAAATATTGACCAATACCAAGCTCAGGAAAAAGAATATACCGGAACCTTTGTCTTGGGAAAAACCACCGAATCATTTGATTTGGAAAGGGAAATCCTGGAAGTGGCCAATCCCATGCATCTGAAACCGGATGACATTCAAAAGGCTGCCATAAAGCTTACCGGAGATATTCTTCAGATACCACCCAACCATTCGGCTATAAAAAAGGATGGCAAACGGATGTATGAATCAGCAAGAAAAGGCATTATCATGACGCTGGATCCTCGTCCGGTACAGGTTCGTGTTTTTGAAATTACCGAAATACACTTGCCGGAAATCCATTTTAAAGTGATTTGTTCAAAAGGCACTTACATCCGCAGCCTGGCCAGGGATATGGGCGAACTATTAGAAGTAGGGGCCTATTTATCCAACCTCACCAGAACCCGGATCGGAGATTACAACCTAAAGGATGCCTGGGATTTGACGCCTTTAATCAATAAGATCAAAATGGAGCAAAATGAAGATTTATAAATCACTGGAAAATTTTCCTTTTATCCAACGACCTGTTGTAACGATTGGTACTTTTGACGGGGTACATTTAGGCCATCAAAAAATCTTAAAAAGGATCCAAAGAATTGCCCAAAAAACCGGTGGTGAAAGCGTTTTGATCACCTTTTGGCCCCACCCCAGAATGGTGTTGAAACCAGACAATCATGGTATCAAATTACTCAATACCTTTGAGGAAAAAGTGGTGCTTTTGGAATCATTTGGCATCCGTCATTTACTTAGCATCCCATTTACCAGGGAATTTTCAAAAATGAGATCCGAAACTTTTATTCGGGAAATATTGATTGAAAAAATCCACACCTACAAATTAGTTATCGGCTATGACCATCGATTTGGCAAAGGAAGGGAAGGTAGTTTCGAGCATTTAAAAGAAAAACAAAACCAGTATGGTTTTGAATTGGAAGAAATCCCAAGACAGGATATTGACAATATCGGGATCAGCAGTACCAAAATCAGAAAGGCCTTGGAAACAGGCGGAATCCAAACTGCGAATGCGTTTTTGGGAAGGCCCTACTTGCTTGAAGGCACTGTAATCAAGGGCAACCAGGTCGGCCGGACCATGGGATTTCCTACTGCCAATATCCATCTGCCAGACCCCCATAAATTAGTGCCCATGGATGGTGCTTACCTGGTAGAGGTGGGGGTGGATGGGGAATTTTTCAGGGGCATGTTGAATATCGGCAACCGGCCAACCCTGCTACAGGGAAACAAAACCATTGAAGTCCACATTTTATCCTTTTCAAGGGATATTTATGGCAAAACGATTAAGGTTTGGTTCAGGGATTTTTTGAGACCTGAGAAAAAATTCGGAAATTTAGAAGGCTTGAAAGCGCAGTTGAACAGAGACAGGGAAAATGCAGTTCTTTTTTTTAAAAACCAGTCCTAATATAAAGTCAAACTATGATCAATAAAACGGTTCAGAGCGCTGAAGAAGCAATTGAAGACATTCAAAGTGATGCCGTGCTGATGTTTGGGGGATTTGGCCTCTGCGGTATTCCAGAAAGCTGTATTCGGGCTTTGCTAAAAAAAGATATAAAGGGGCTGACCTGCATTTCAAATAATGCCGGCATTGATGATTTTGGCATAGGATTATTGCTCCAAAGGAGAATGGTAAAAAAAATGATTTCCAGTTATGTGGGGGAAAACCGGGAATTTGAAAGACAATTGTTGGCAGGAGAACTGGAAGTTGAACTGATACCCCAGGGAACCTTGGCAGAACGGATCCGTGCAGGAGGGGCCGGAATCCCTGCATTTTACACCCCTGCCGGCGTGGGTACTGAAGTAGCAATGGGAAAAGAAATGAGGGAATTTGATGGAAAACTTTATTTGATGGAAAGATGGATAAAAGCTGATTTTTCCATGATCAAAGCATGGAAAGGAGATACTGCTGGAAATTTGATTTATAAGGGAACTGCACGGAACTTCAATCCCTTGATGGCAACAGCCGGACATATTACGATTGCGGAAGTAGAAGAGTTGGTACCTGCAGGGCAGTTAGATCCGAATGCCATCCATACGCCGGGCATTTTTGTCCAGCGTATATTCCTGGGCCAGTCCTACGAAAAGAAGGTAGAGAAAAGGACAATTGCCAATTAAGATGATAACTTATGCTCAGCAAAGAACAGATTGCTCAAAGAGTCGCCAAAGAAATTAAAAATGGTCAATATATTAATTTAGGAATAGGTATTCCCACCTTAGTGGCCAATTACATACCCGATGACCTGGAAGTAGTGCTACAATCCGAAAACGGCCTTTTGGGTATTGGACCCTTTCCTTCAGAGGAGGAAATTGATCCTGACCTGATCAATGCAGGGAAAGAAACAATTTCCCTGGTAAAAGGCTCCTCCTTATTTGACTCAGCCAGCTCATTTGGTATGATTCGGGGCGGGCATGTGCACCTGGCCGTGCTGGGTGCCATGGAAGTCTCAGAAAACGGAAGCATTGCCAACTGGAAAATTCCCGGTAAATTGGTCAAAGGAATGGGAGGAGCCATGGATTTGGTTTCCTCCGGTGCTAAAATTATCGTTGCCATGCGGCATTGTACGAAACTCGGCAATTCAAAACTTTTAAAACAATGTCAATTTCCTATTACCGGGGTAAATTGTGTTCAAAAAATT
Organism: Cyclobacteriaceae bacterium; assembly: GCA_040905165.1. Lineage (GTDB taxonomy): Bacteria > Bacteroidota > Bacteroidia > Cytophagales > Cyclobacteriaceae > Cyclobacterium. Next base: position 7,168 of record JBBDSA010000086.1, read on the forward strand.
TTTACGGATTTGGCCGTAATGGATATTCTACCTGAGGGCGGATTCCGGTTATTGGAAAGGGCTCCTGGGGTAAGCATTGAAGAAATTAAAGAAAAAACCGAAGGTAAATTGGTGGTGAAAGGTGAAATTCCAGAAATCACGCTGGTTTGAAGCCAAAATTTTTATCTCCATTCCATATTCTTTACTAGTTTTGTGGTTTCAAATACGAAAATTTTAAAAATGAAAAAATCTGAAATTAACTTTACGGTGGCACTGGACGAAAAAAATCTTCCCAATGCCATAGAATGGAATGCCACAGATAAAGAAAGCGATGGCATGGAATCCACCAATAGCATCAGCCTGAATGTCTGGGACAATCTCAATCAGAGTAGTTTAAGGATTGATTTATGGACCAATGAAATGTCAGTAACCGAAATGAAAAGGTTTTACATTGATATTTTGGGAGGCATGGGCCAAACCATATTGAACAGTACAGGTGATGAATTTTTTTCGGAAGAAATAAAAGCGCTTTGTGACCGGCTGGTTGAGCATGTGAATGAAGAAAATAAGTCCAAATAGGCCTCAGTTTATTTAAATATATTTCCCTTGTTTCTATTTTTTGACTTTTATCGATCATACAAGTTCCCCGGTTTAAATTAGCCAATCCTGCATTAAGCCCATTCCAAATCAGCAATTCCCTCCGCAGCGGCGGAGGGTTCTGGGGGGTTTAACAAATAAAAAAATTTTCCGGGAAGGTTTTTATACGAAATTTCCTAAAAAATCCCCCTTGCCCCCTTTTTAAAGGGGGATTTGTTCCGTTAACCTTTCTGTTGCCGTTCCTGTTTATATCTCCATTGGCCGGATCTTATCATTAAATTCAGCAGCATATCCCAAATCAGCAATTACCCCTTGACAAGAGGGTTCTTGTTTGATCAATATCGAACACAAATTGAAAGTTATTTCCTCCCAAATAGCAGGTGTCAATCCAATTTGTTGGTTAAGGTCGTATATCGTTTTCGGTAATATTTATGGTTTCCAATCTCTCATGATGAAATATAAAGTCAGGAAGTGGCTGGAAAAACATGTCGATTTACTTAAAACCGTAGAAGCGTCATTGGGTTCAAAGCCTGTTGAAAAACCTGAATTTGATTTTACCGTGGGAGGAGCCTTTAATCCTTTCGGTAATTATCAGCAGTTTTTGGCCTTAGCTCAGGCCTTTGAAGATACTGGCGTTAGGGCATACAGGGGCCAGGCTGGTAACCTGATCAAAAACGGTGATCTTTTGACGGCTGCTTTGCAGATCCATTCTGTGGAAGCAAGGCATGCCTCCGAAATCAGAAGGTTGAGGTGCTTAAAAGGTTGGATCACCCAGGACCAAAGTGGAATGGGTATACCGGCGGAAACCCAAGCTGTATACAATGGGGAGGATAATCTGATCCAGGCCTAATTAAAAATTAAAATCTGTTTCTATAAAAAAACCGGTTAAAATTGCATTTTGGCTCTTATCAGCCGGTTTTTTATTATATGGATTATTATTCAAAAAAAAATATTGATCCGGTATTTTACCCATTTTCCTTTTTTCCACCGATTTGAGGCCATAAAAATAAGATAAAATTCTTTTAATTTCCTTACCTTACTAACAATTATTCCGTTTAATACTTGGAAAGTAAACCCATATTAAAAGACAACTTATTAAAAGACAAAAGATAAAATCAAATTTTACATTTTAACTAGCAAAATTATTGGATTAACCTATTTAAGCATCTTTTCTAAACATCATCCCAAATAACCATGAAGAATTTTACCTTTAAATTCAAATTAGCGGGCTGGAAATTGATGGTGGTTTTTTTTCTTTCCCACTCCACGCTATTGGCGCAAAATACCACCTCTATATCCGGAAGGGTAATTGATGCGGTTTCGAATGAACCCCTAATCGGGGTTAACATTTTGGTTAAAGGAAAGGTAATCGGTACCATCACGGACCTTAGCGGTGATTTTACCCTTAGCGTCAACCAAGCCCCCCCTTTAACCCTTGTTTTTTCCATGGTGGGTTTTGCCAGCCAGGAAATAGAAATAACCAACCCTCAGACCAATAATCTGGAAATTGTCCTGGAAGAACAGACCATGTTGGGCCAGGAATTTGTAGTCTCCGCATCCAGGGTGGAAGAAAGTATCCTCCAATCCCCGGTTTCTATTGAAAAAATGGATATTCTCGATATCCGCGAGACCGCCAGTGACTCTTATTATAAAGCCATTGCCAACCTGAAAGGGGTTGATGTTACCAGTTCTTCAATTAATTTTCAAATAATAAATGCCAGGGGATTTAATTCAACAGGCAATACCAGGTTTGTTCAATTAATGGATGGTATGGACACCCAGGCCCCGGCACTGAATTTTCCTATTGGAAATTTAAATGGTCCTTCTGAACTGGATGTGGAAAGTGTGGAATTTATACCAGGGGCCTCATCTGCCCTTTATGGCCCCAATGCTTTCAACGGCATTCTCCTGATTAATAGTAAAAGCCCTTTTGAATACCAGGGCCTAAGTGCTTATTATAAACAGGGATTTAATCATTTTGGGGGAAGAGCCGGGGAACCGGATGCTCCCCAGCCCATGTATGAGGGTTCTATCCGCTTTGCCCATGCATTTAACAATAAGCTGGCATTCAAAATCAATGCCTCGTTTATGGAAGCAGAGGACTGGTATGGCACAGACATGACCGATCTGAATGCCGGTGCACAAGGCAATCTTCCTTTCAATCCCGGTGAAAACCGTTTACATGTCTTCGGCGATGAGGTATCCAATAACATTGGCCTTTTAAGAAATGTAGGTGCCATCAGGGAACAGGCTGAAAATTTTGGAATTGAGGCTTATATGGGTAGCATACCGGATCAGGTCGTTTCAAGGACAGGATATGATGAACGATTCCTGGTAGACTATGGTGCTAAAAATTACAAGGTAAACGGTGCTATTCATTACCGAATTAGAGATAATGCAGAATTGTCTTATACCCTCAACTATGGTTCGGGAACATCGGTTTATACCGGTGCCCAAAGGTATTCCCTTAACAATTTTAATATTGCCCAACATAAATTGGAGTTAAAAGGTGATAATTTCTTTCTTCGGGGATACACCACCAGGGAAAATTCCGGGGATTCCTATATTGCAGATCTTACAGGAGTCAATATCAATGACCAATGGAAAGGAAATGCGGCCTGGTTTGGTGAATACACTTTGAATTATATGGGTGCACTGGCCCTGCAACAAGTGGCCCCCGGCACCATGGGATCCGTGGAACAACAGGCAGCGGCACACCAGTTTGCCAGAACGCAGGCCGATGCAGGCAGATTTATGCCGGGAAGCACGGAATTTGAAAATGCGGCCCAGAACATCCGGCAGGATTTTATCCCACAAGGTTCTTTGTTCAATGATCAATCCAGAATGTATATGGCAGAGGGCCAGTACAATTTCAAAAATGAAATTGATTTTATGGATTTGCAGGTAGGAGGATCTTATCGCATCTATGAGTTGAATTCAAACGGGACCATTTTTGCAGATGTAGAGGGAAATGACATCGGAATCACCGAATTCGGAGGATTTGTCCAGGCCTCAAAGCGGTTGCTTCAGGACAAATTTAAAATAACCGGTTCTGTCCGGTTTGATAAAAATGAAAATTTCAAAGGCCAGTTCAGTCCAAGGATATCCGGGGTATTCACGGAGGGGAACAGCAATTTTAGGCTTTCTTACCAGACAGGGTTCAGGATGCCTACTACCCAAGCCCAACACATTGACCTCAACGTTGTATCGGCCAGGTTGATTGCAGGCTTACCTTATTACCGCGAAAAGTATGATATCTTTAACAATGCCTATTCCATGGCTTCTGTTCGGCAATATACGGCTGCAGTAGGAGCCGGTGCAAGTCCTGTGGATGCTTCAGCTACCGCATTGTTGGAAAGGGTGACCGATTTGCCTGCCTTAAGACCGGAAAAAGTCAATTCAATAGAGGTCGGCTACAAGGGCTTATTGGCGGACAACCGGCTTTTGATAGATTTTGCCTATTATTACAATCTTTATAATGATTTTATTTCGCAAACGGCGGTGAGGAAAGCACCCGGACCGATTTTCCCTGGCGCTTCTCCCATAACCGATGAAGGTGCCATCAATGCCATCAATGCCCCTACCCTTCTGACTCCCGTCACGATACCAGGTCAGGAAAATACTTTTCAGACCTATACCAATATTGTGGACCAGGAGGTAAGGGCACATGGTGCGGCCATTGGCATTACCTATAACCTTCCCAATAATTTTACTCTGGGAGGAAATTATAATTTCAATAAAATGATCACTGTTTTTGAAGAAGGATTTTTATCGGATTTTAATACCCCCGAACATAAAACCAATCTTAATTTTGGCAATCGGAAAGTGGCAAAAAACCTGGGGTTTAATGTGGCCTACCGTTATCAGACTTCCTTCCAATGGGAATCCTCCTTTGCAAGAGGAGAGGTTCCGGAAGTGCACAATGTGGATGCCCAAATCTCATATAAGTTAAGCAACATGAAAACCATTGTAAAACTGGGTGGTTCCAACCTGTTTAATAACCGCTACTACCTCAATTTCGGGGGACCTACGATAGGGGCGATCTATTATCTGTCCCTCACATTTGATGAGTTGCTCAATTAATATTTTAAGAAAATGAAACGGAACATATATTATTCATTATTCCTGCTTGTAATCTTTTTTGGATCATGCGAACCCTACGAATTTCCGGAGATTCCGGATCCATCTCCGGAAAATGGTGAAGCTGATTTTAGTAAAATGATTTCCATTGGCAGTTCAGTCACTGCCGGAGTAATGGATGGGGCATTGTACAATAGAAGTCAAAATAATTCCTATGCGGTCATTTTGGCAGCGCAACTGAAGACCGTGGGCGGTGGTGATTTTAATCTACCGGATATCAATGCGGAGGTGGGTTCATATGTCTTAAGCCCTCCGGGGGCCAATTTGGGGCGCTTGATTCTCAGGGTAAATCCAAATTCAGGCTCAGTGATTCCACAGCCCATTGTACCTGGCAATCCTATAGCTCCCTTTGAGGGCAATAAATCCACCCTCAATAATTTTGGAGTAAACGGCATGTCTTTGGGTGCGGCCCTGATCCCGCAGACAGGGGATGCCAGTCAACCCAACCATCCTGCTTTCAATCCACATTATGCACGGTTTGCCAGTAATCCGGGCACCTCTACCCTTATTGGTGATGCTGCTGCAGCTTTGGCAGACGGGGGGACTTTCTTCACTTTTTGGTTGGGAAAAAATGATGTGCTCCCTTACGCTTTGAAAGGCGGTGCCAATCCTGAATTAATGCCTGCTGATGCCGTTTTTGATCAAAATTATAATTTAGCATTGGGATCCATTTTACAGGCCAACACAACAGCAAAAGGTGCAGTGGCCAATATCCCCGACCTGAATGCCCTGCCTTTCTTCAGTACGATAAGCTGGGATGCCATACCCTTGTCAGCTGCATTTTCCAATTTGGCGAATGCAGCTTATTCAAATTATAACCAGGCATTGGCGGATCTTTTAATGGCCGGTCTGATAACGGAAAATGAAAAAAACCTGAGAACCATTCAATTTCAAGCGGGAAACAATGGATTTGTCCTATTGGACAAAACCCTTACCGACCTTTCCGGTATGGGCCTACCTCCCATCAGACAGAGTAATGCCAACGACATGGTGACACTAACCCTCGCAACTGTTTTGGGGGAGGTAGTTGGGGGTGATCCCACAGCAATCCGTGGGGTGACCGTACCCATAGGTGACGAATATGTTCTTTTGCCATCCGAACAGGAATTTATGCTGGAAAAAATTGAAGCCTTTAACCAAATCATCCAGGATGCGGTCCTTGTTCATCCTGACCGGTTGGTTTTGGTGGATACCAATGATTTTCTGACCCAGGTAGCTTCCGGATCTATTTCGGCAGGAACCGTTCCAATGACCAGCTCCATCGCACCACCAAATGGAGGGTTTTCTGTAGATGGAATTCATATCAATGCCAGGGGAAGTGCTTTTATTGCCAATTATTTTATTGAAACCATCAACCAAAAATGGGGAAGTACCATACCTAAAGTAAACCCCAATGAATTTATCGGCAATGACCTGCCAAGGTAATTCATTCAAAAACCACTGGAATATTTACTTTCAGTGGTTTTTATTTTTGTAATTGCATCATGACCAAAACAGGAATTATTATTCTCTCTGCCGGAAAATCCAGCAGACTGGGTCAGCCCAAACAATTGTTGGCGTTTAAAGGAAAATCTCTGATTGAAACAGCGGTAGATGCTGCCCTTAATTCAAATTGTGGACCGGTATGGGTGGTCACCGGCGCCTTCCAGGAGTCCATACTTCCGCTGTTTTGCAAAAAACCGGTTCAGATCATCAAAAACCCCCATTGGGAACAGGGAATGGGTACTTCTATTGCCATGGGTATTGGCGCGTTGGTGAATGCCGGCGGGGCTGAGCAGGCTATCATCATGTTGGCAGACCAGCCATTTGTGGATGCTGAGCTTCTAAAAGGAATGTTACAAGCCCAGGAAAAAAGTAAAAAACCCATAATCGCTGCCTCCTATCAAAACCGGACGCTGGGTGTTCCTGCCCTCTTTGAACAAAAATATTTTGATCAACTCATGGCCTTGAAAGGAAAAGAAGGTGCCAAAAAAATTATTCAGCGCCATTTAGAGCAGGTGGAAACCATTTCTTTTGATAGGGGAAATATCGATATAGACACCCTCTCGGATTATGAGGCATTGAAAAAATCAAACTGGAAGCATTTTAAATAAATGGGTCCTCTGAAGAATTACCCAAGGAAATTCCCTAAAAAATCCCCTCCCGTCTTACGCCGGGACAGGCTATGCCCTCTGCCGCAGCGGAGGGATTTTGGTTCCGTTATCCTTTCCATGGCCATTCCTGCTTTATATCTCCATTGGCCGGATAATATTCAGCGAATCAATTGAAGGAGTTTTTATTTTCCAATAATGAAGCCGCCTTTTCATCCAAGTAAAGATCACAGTCTTGGTGTTGTTGAAGAATACTTGCCGGATATAAAGGACTAACCGCATTCTCCAAACAATCCCGCACTGCCTTGGCTTTCCGTTTGTCGGGTACGGAACAGATGATTTTTTTGGATTGCATAATCTGATGGATGGACATGCTGATGGCTTGCCTGGGTACTTCATCCAAATGCTCAAACCAACCCTCAGCATACTGTTGCCTTCTGCAATTATCATCAAGGTTGACGATAATATAGGGATTTTCGGTTTCAAAATCTGCAGGAGGATCATTGAAAGCCAAATGACCATTTTCACCTATACCCACCAAAGCCACATCAATCGGGTGCTTTTTTATCTCTTCTCCCAATTTTTCCGTCACTTCGTCAGGGTTACCCTCTCCATCTATAAAATGGTAAGCTTTCAGTTTTCCTGCTCTATCCAGAAACCTTTCTTTTAAATATTTTCTGAAACTGGCAGGATGGTTCATTGAAATCCCGAGGTACTCATCCAAATGAAACATGGTGACTTTTGACCAATTGATGTCTTTATGATCCAATAAGGTTTTAAGGGTCTCAAATTGGCTGGTGCCGGTGGCCAAAATAATATTGGCCGTATCCTTTTTCGATAGAGCATTCAAAATGGAATGGGCAGCATTCTCCCCAGCCAATTTACCTAATTCTTTAGGCCCTTTTGATTTAAAAACTTTCATGAAAATTTGGGTAATAACATATGATAATAAATTGTAATGTTAAATAAAAATACCCTTTTGCCCAAGAAAATTTAACCAAATGGCCGATATTGGTTGTAATTAACCCTATATTCCTTCCCAAAAAGGTTTGAAAATCCATAAAACCCCATTTTGCTAAATGAAATGCAGTAATTTCCACCTCTCACTCCACTTTTTTAATAATTAAATCAGGAATTTAACCTTGAATATATAATATGCTTTTTAAAGCAAAAAAAATAAAATAAATTGTTGACAAACGGATATCAGTTAAAATATACACCCATAAATTCAAACATTTTCCTCTTTCCACCTTATGAAACCATCCTATTTCGAAAAAGAAGAACGACAATCAAATAATGAAAACCTGTTAGCCGGTTCCATTCCAAATTCCAAAAGGCTAATGTCATTAGATGCCTTAAGAGGTTTCGACATGCTGCTCATTGCCGGTGGCGGTTCATTTTTGGTTTTATTAGAAGGAAAGACCGGAATTACAGCCATTGATTGGATGGCAGGTCAATTGACCCACCCTGCCTGGGAAGGTTTCACCTTTTATGATTTCATTTTCCCATTGTTCCTTTTTATAGCCGGAGTATCGCTGACCTTTTCCCTAAATAAGGGTTTGGGTATGGGTTTATCCAAAACATCCTTATATAAAAAGACTTTTTACAGAATGTTGATTTTAATCGGATTGGGAATAATCTATAAAAATTCTCCCATACCATTTTTCGAACCATCACAAATTCGGTTAGGGAGTGTTTTGGGCAGGATTGGTTTGGCCACTTTCGTGGCCACCTTACTATACCTCAACCTGGGATTCATTCAAAGACTGAGCACCGGATTGGGCATTCTTATCCTTTATTATGCGGCCTTGTATTTAATCCCAGTTCCGGGACATGGTGCCGGAGATCTGAGTTTTGAGGGTAATTTGGTAGGGTGGTTTGATAGGACATTTTTGCCCGGTAGGTTACATCAGGGAACCTATGATGAGCTGGGAATTTTGACCCAATTTCCGGCAATGGTCCTGGCCATTTTCGGTACATTGGCAGGGGATATTTTAGCCAAAGCTTGGTTGGACAAACAAAAAATTCAATATCTTTTCCTTGCCGGGGTCATTGGCATCGCCATAGGCTTGCTTTGGAGTATATATTTTCCAATCAATAAACACCTTTGGAGCAGCTCATTTATACTGTTGACTTCAGGAATGTCATTTATATTTGTGGTTTTATTTTATGTGATCATTGACGTGTGGAAAATCCGGAAATGGGCATTCTTTTTCCAGGTAATCGGCTTGAATTCTCTCACCATTTATTTTGCTTATAGTTTTATCAATTTTGGATATACCAGCAGAAAACTTTTTGCAGGATTATGGGCTCCATTATCGGAAGAATGGCATCCTGTCCTGCAGGCCTTTGGCGCTTTGTTGTTGGTCTGGCTTTTTCTTTACCTTCTCTACCGTTTAAAAATATTTGTTAAGGTTTAAATTGATATTGAATTAGGTTAGAATTTTCACCGGTGACCAAAAACTTGGAGAAATAAAAAGAAGGAGAAAGCATGGGACATTTCAGATGCCAAAATGGTAGATGGAAGCATCATACATTTAGATAAGAATAGTTTTTTGTTATTCCTGTTATTTATTAATTATATTTATAATAAAAATAGATAATTGTATTTAATTAACTTAAATTCGAACTTTAATTAGAGCCAAACTGCCACTTGCATCCGGTAAAATTGGGAACATATCAGGTATAAATTGAACCTTTTTAAGATGAATTCAAATAAGCTTTCCCAAATTCTGTTTCTCAGAAAGCTGGATTTTGAGCATGACCCCATTGCCCAAACCCGTTTGACCATCCTTGCTTGGGGTTTTTTATTAAGTGCAGTTTGTTATGTCCACTGTGTGGTATTGGTGGCCCTGGTAGGGGAATTTCAGGAAAATACTTACCTGTTCCTTCCTTTTCTCCTATTGCACGTGGTGTTGTTCCTCCTACTCAAATACAAGAATTGGGTGTGGGGACTTACCCACATAAAAATCTGGTTGGTGTTGCTTCCGATTTGGTCCAATTTATTTTTTATGCAAGACCGGGAACTACTGGTCCTGGATACGGCCACGCTTACGCATATCCTGATTTTCAGTATATTTATTCTGAACAGAAAATGGGCGGTTTTTTATGCATCAGTCAGTTGCATTCCCATCGTAATCGGTTCAATATTCTATGAAAACAATGAATTCAGTCAACTGTTTTATGGGTATGATGGAGGGAACCTTGTATATGCAACCGTACTGGCCTATGTATTTGCTTTCGTTATCCTCTCCTTTTACCTCATCAACCAGGCATTTAAAAATACCATATTGAAGCTGAAAGGCCAATCTAAAACCCTTAAGCAGCAAACACGGGAATTACAAAAAAACAATGGATCTCTAAAGGAAAAGGAAAAGCAGGAACGCAAGGCAAGAGAAGAAGCAGATAAAGCCAATCGGTCCAAGAGTACATTTTTGGCCATCATGAGTCATGAAATCAGAACGCCCATGAACGGGGTAATGGGAATGGCAGATCTGCTTAAACAAACGGATCTCAATGAAGAACAAATAGAATATACAAATACCATCTGTAAAAGTGGGGAGACCTTATTAAATGTCATCAATGATGTCCTTGATTTTTCCAAACTGGAATCCGGTAATCTGGAAATAGATGCCCACGATTTTAATCTCAGATCATGTGTGGAAGATGTACTCGACCTATTTTCAAGCCATGCCGCTTCCACTGGAATAGACCTTCTATATCAATTGGACAATGATATTCCAGAGTGGATATATGCTGATGGTCTGAGATTGCGGCAGGTAATGATCAATTTGGTAAACAATGCCATTAAATTCACCCAAAAAGGGGAAGTTTTGATCAAAGTAAGCTTGGAAAGCAGTTCCAAAGATACCATGCAGTTGTATTTTGAAGTAATCGATTCAGGCATTGGTATTCCCAAGGATAAAATTTCAAAGCTTTTCAAATCCTTTTCTCAGGAAGATTCCTCCACTACGCGAAAATATGGGGGAACCGGATTAGGATTGGTGATTTGTAAAAGAATCATTACGCTAATGGGCGGCCAAATGGGGGTATCCAGTGAATTTGAGCGGGGAACCACCTTCTTTTTTAGCCTTCCCTGTAAGAAAAGCGATGAAAAACCTTTAAAAGAAACTCCTTCCACTTTAAATACCTTTTCACACAAATGGGTTCTTTTAGTGGATGATAACCCTACCAACCTCAGGATCCTCCACCTTCAACTTGAAAAGTTGAATTTGAATCTTGCCCTTGCCCCTTCTGCAGAAAAAGCATTGGCCTTGCTTAACGATGAGACGGAATTCGACCTCATCATTACAGACCAGGAAATGCCGGAAATGAATGGGGTGGATTTAAGTATGGCCATCAAGGAAAAAAAGCCCCAATTGCCTATTGTATTGTTGAGTTCTATAGGAGACGATTCCAGAAAAAAGCATCCAGGCTTGTTCTTTGCCATTTTAAATAAACCGGTAAGGCATAAAAACCTTATGGAAGTGGTTTACTCAAGTTTAAATGTCCATCAGGAATTAAAAAAAGAAATTGCCCAACCTGGTGCAAGGCTGGAAGAGGAATTTGCAAAAAGAAATCCTTTGTCTGTCCTGGTAGCAGAAGACACCCCCTTCAATCAAAAACTTATTGTAGTTATCCTAAACAAACTGGGCTATGAGCCGGCAGTTGCCAACAACGGAAGAGAAGCCATTGCCATGTTGGAAGAAAAAAACTTCGATGTTATTCTGATGGACGTAAGGATGCCGGAAATGGATGGATTGGAAGCCACACGATTGATCAGAAGCCAAAACTTACATCAACCTGTAATCATTGCCATGACAGCAAGTGCCATGGCAGAGGACCAACAGGCTTGTATGAAAGCAGGAATGGATAAATATGTATCCAAGCCTATTGATCTTCATCAAATAATGGTCACCCTGATGGAGGTTTACCAGAAATTAACTCATGAGAATAATTGACCTATTGATCCATTTTTAATCTTAACATTAACTTAACGCTTCCTTATTGCCATTTTACCCCTTCCTCCTTATATTTGATGCCTATAACATTGAAACCTATCCATAATTTTATTTCCTTCCACTGAATGATTTTAATCACATCCTTTTTACCATGAATTCCATAAAAAATCTGCTATTTTCACTTATATTAATTACACTTTCCCAGTTGGCCTTGGCCCAGGAATACCGGGTCTATAAAGCACCTACCTTCCGCTATGAATGGAGCCTGCCGTCGGAACATCCGGACAGGATTATAGTGAATTTTGGCCAGGATCCTTCCTCGCAAGTCCAGGTCACCTGGCGTACCGATACCATCATAACCGAGGCCTATGCAGAAATAGCGCTGGCTACAGGCGCACCCAAATTCTGGAGAAACGCAACAACCCATACCGCAAAGACCGAATTATTGGACGGTTCTCAAATAGAAACCTCCCAAATGAAATCCCACCATCATTCGGTTTCCTTCAACGGTTTGGATCCCGATACCATGTATGCCTATCGGGTGGGCGATGGAGACAGATGGAGCGAATGGATCCAGTTTAGAACGGCTTCTGACCAAAAAAATGATAAATTTTCCTTTTTGTATGTTGGAGATACTCAAAATTTCATCCTTGAACTTTGGGCCAGACTGATTAGAGAAGGATACCGAAAAGCGCCAGATGCCAAATTTATCATCCATGCCGGTGATTTGGTCAACCGTGCCCATCGGGAAGTAGAATGGTATGAATGGTTTACGGCAGGTGGTTTTATCCATAGCATGTTGCCCTCCTTTCCCACGCCGGGCAACCACGAATACCAAGCTATTCCCGAAGTATATGGCGAAGACTCGGAGAGAAAACTTTCGGTCCAGTGGAATCAACATTTCACTTTGCCCGAAAATGGCCCTGAGGGGCTGAAAGAAACTGTCTATTTCATGGATTACCAGGATGCACGTTTTATCTCCCTAAACAGCAATGTGGAACATGAAAAGCAGGTGGAATGGCTGGTAGATGTGTTGGAAAACAATCCACAAAAATGGACCATTATCACCTATCACCATCCCTTGTTTTCTGCCTCTGAAGGACGGGAAAATACCCAGCTAAGGGAATTATGGAAACCCATTTTTGACAAGTACAAGGTGGACCTGGCTTTGCAGGGCCATGATCACAGCTATGCTAGAGGCCGTGTGTCCCCGGAAGAAAATGTCATGAATGGCGTCAATGCCCAGGATAAAACAGGAACGGTCTATGTGGTTTCCGTAAGCGGAGGGAAAATGTACGAGTTGAAAAAATATGGCTGGGACTATTATGAAGCCGAAAGAGACCGTGCAGCAGAAAACACCCAGCTTTTTCAGGTCATCAGCATTGAAAACAATAGATTGTCTTATGAATCCTACACGGCCATTGGAGAATTGTATGATGCCTTTGATTTGGACAAGCAAGCGGATGGCAGCAATTTGTTTATTGAAAGAAAGTCAGAAGCGGGTCCGGAATACAGGTTTTCCAATACCATCCCTTATCAAGATCCCTTGCCCACCCTTTTGGAAAACATTTTGCTTTCCAAATATCCCGAGCATGAAATAACCCGGGTAAGTGCATCGGAAAACGAAGAAGGAACCGTGGAATTCAGTGTAAGGTTGGAAAAAGAAGAAGATGAAATCAATTTAATAATTGATGCTTCCGGTAATATTTCAGAAAATTAAAGTAATATTACGGCCGATAAACCTTCATCAAATTTATACTGATCAGGTAGAACTTCTTTCTATTCCCATTTCCAGACCTCTCAATTCTGCCAAACCCCTTAACCTGCCAATGGCAGAATAACCGGGGTTGGTGGTTTTATTTATATCATCCAGCATCTGGTGCCCATGATCAGGCCGGAAGGGTATGGGTTCTGCACGGGTTTGGTTAAGCAACACCAACTGCTTCATGATCTTAAACATGTCCACATCCCCATCCAGGTGGTCGGACTCATGAAAATTTGCCAATGGATCTTTTCTTACATTCCTTAAATGAACAAAATGAACGCTATCACCCACCTCTTCCAAAATAGCAGGAAGGTCGTTATCCTTCCCTGCCCCCAAAGACCCTGTACAAAAACAAATGCCATTAAAAGTTCCCGGCACCTCTTTACAGATATATTTTAAGTCTTCCATGCCCGATGCTATCCTGGGTAATCCAAGGATGGGATAAGGTGGGTCATCCGGATGGATGGTCATGATCATCTGTTCTTCCTCACAAATATCCTGAATACTGCGCAGGAAATGAACCCAATTTTTCCTTAGCCCGGCTTTTCCAATGGCCTTGTATATTTCTATACTACCGCTAAGATCTTCCAGGGTCATGCTCTTTTCAGTAGGCACGCCCATAAGGATAATATCTGAAAGTTCGGTCAACCTTCTTTTTGAAATGGAATTCCACCTTTTATGCGCATTTGAAAGGATCACTTTGGAATAGAAATGATGGGACCCCTGTCTTTTCAATATAAAAAGATCAAAAAGGGCCAAATCCACCCAATCAAAATTGAGGGCCCTTGCTCCATTTGGAAGAGGATAGGACAGATCAGTCCGTGTCCAATCCAGGACGGGCATAAAATTATAGCAGACTTTCTTCAGTCCGCAACTGGAAAGGTTTTTTAACGTCGTTCTATAATTATCCAGGTATTTATCGGAGTCCCTATTCCTGGTTTTTATGGCCTCATGAACAGGCACGGATTCAACAATTTTCCATTCCAAACCTGCCGAGGAAATTACCTCTTTTCGTTCTTTGATTTCCTCAAGGGGCCATACTTCACCATGGGGGACATGATGCAGGGCCGAAACCACAGCATTGACGCCGGCCTGCCTAATATCCGATAGTGAAACCGGATCATTTGGACCAAACCAGCGCCAACTTTGTAACAAAGACATCATGAAATTTTAATAAAATAACCAGATTTATGAAAGTACATAATCGGTTCCATAGGGATACCTGTTGGGTCGGGACAGCATTTTATTGGCCTCATCATCATTTTTGAATCTTTCCCTGATGGGATCCCAGTGCAGTTTCCTGGGAATTTTCATGGCGATATGGGATAATAGACATGCGCTGCAGGAGCGGTGGGCGACTTCTACCGGGGCAATAGGCTGCTGTCTGGACACAATACAGTCCAACCAGTTTTTATGCTGTTCCTCACTTTCATACAAATGGATTTCATCAGGCCCGATCACTGAAGTCAGAATTTTTGGATCCGATCCATTAAAGGCTTCTGAGGCCTTTCCTCCCGGTACCGGATCACTTTCTGTTACGCCAACATTCCCCCTGGCCACAAAGATCCATCCGTCTGTTCCCTCAAACCGAACCCCATTGGGATAATCCCCGCTTACTTTCATGCTAACCCCATTGGCATATTTGGCGGTGACTTCAAAGTCCCCATGCACGGTCCATAGACCTTCAGTAGGGAATTTTGCTGTAGCTTCAAGTTCAATAGGGCCGGAATATTCCATCCCCATTCCCCAATGGGCAATGTCCAAATGGTGGGCACCCCAGCCTGTAATCATGCCGGCACCAAATTGTTCGCAGCGAAGCCATCCCGGCCTGGAAGTAATGCTCTCCTGGGAATGCACCCTATCCAAAGTATAGGGCACCCATGGAGTGGAGCCCAACCACATATCATAATTTAAATTGTCAGGAATAGGCATTTCATTTGGATTTCCACCTGGAGGGTCTCCTGGAAGGCCTACAATTATCCTTTCTATTTTACCTATTCTCCCGTTCCTTACCAGTTCACAGGCGCGTTTAAACTGGGGCCAGGGATTCATCGACCGCTGTTGACTACCTATTTGAAAAATAGATCCGGTCCTATGGATGGTATCACTCATCATTCTGCCCTCTTCTACGGTCAAAGAAGTCGGTTTCTGTAAATAAATATCCTTTCCGGCCAATGCTGCTTCCATCGCTGGTTGGGCATGCCAATGATCAGGAGTACTGATGATGACCGCATCCACATCTTTATGGTTAATCAGTTCCTTATAATCATCAAATATTTTTACCTCCACCGCTTGACTGCTCCCATTTTTATCGGAATAATATTTTTCAATCCATGCTTTACCCTGTGTTGCTCTGTTTCGGTCCACATCGGCCACCGCCACCACCCTGGCAATATCGTTTTTCATGGTTTCCGGTAAATCATGCGTCATCGCTATGCGACCAAAGCCAATTTGGCCAATATTGATCTTATTACTTGGCGCATTTTTTCCCAAAACAGAGGCCGGTACGATGGTAGGAAACCCGGTAACTGCAAAAGATGCGGCCAAAGCTCCCTTTGAGCTAGACTTTATAAAATTTCTTCTGGAAAGTAATGGTTTGTTCTGGTGTTTCATGGAAGCATGCTTTTAGGTTATTTTATGGATTCCGTTAATAAATTAAATTGAGGTATTTGAGGTTGCCAGCAGCGAATATTGTGGAAAAGAGGCCAGTAACAATGCATATTAACTTTAATCGAACCATTTATCAAATTATTTTCTATTAAATATCATTAAATTAAGGCAGGTTATGTATATGATTTCACTATAAAAGGTTTAGTGGAGAAAGACATTAATTAACCATTGCCAAAAAACCTTTCTGAGTCAATCAACTTGAATGGTTATGGCAGGTGCTTTTGCAAATTGTTTCCAGGCAGACTCCGCATCCTCCGCACTCAATTTTTTCGAAGATACCAAAAACCGATAATTTAATACATAGTTTATTCCAGGCTGAAGGTCCCAATCCATATTTTTTGTCGGAGCAAAATTGGCATACATATCCCCCCTGTCATACTGGTCTTCCGGCCAGATCCGTAACGGTTCTGGATGGTTATAGTTGGTGGGATAGGACATCATGATCACAGCGGCATAATCCTCATCAATTTCACCCTGCACGATGCACCACCTGGCCAGGCTTCCATCCGCATTTTTCCTGTTTAAACCTTCAGAAGTAATCACCTCACTATTATACCGGTCCCATTTCTCCGTCGTCCGCCATCCCAGGCTTCCATAGCGGTATTCTTTCAGCAAAACCGGATCGTCGGTCGCGCAATTTAATAGAATACTGATATCCGCCAGGTAATAATCTTCTTCTCCTTCAAGCATAAAAATCTTTGTGCCCTGAACTTCCTTTAAGGCGACTTTAGGGCTGAGCTCATTCTTCAGAACCACGTGTTCATGCAGGACTTTGTAACCTGCATATACCTGGCCTACATTTTTAGTGATGACATTGGCAAAGCGAACCGTACCCTGCCTTTCTTTCAGGTTCCAAAAATCGATGGTTTCCCCCTGAAATTCTACCCTGGTCCATGGATTCCATAATCCATAGTGATGATAATGATCTGGAGGTTGAATACGGGTAAGGGATTTTCCTGTCGGAGACCACATGGGGTGAACAAATCCACTCCTTGCATAGGCCGGATCTGCACCCTCAGGAGCCTCGGCGACAGCGTGGTTATACTGCCATAAATCCTGTTGGTTCCTTCTTATTATGAGGGACTGGGAATTATGTTCCAAAGACAAAATTCCATTATTTTCGGTTGCTTTCTTATTATGGATTTCAAATCTCCTTTTCTCATTGACACCATCCGGCCTGATCATCCAGACCAATTTTCTTCCGTTTTCATTTTCGACCTGGTGGGCCACCTCCCATAACTTGTTCTCCTTAGATTCCACCAGGGACAAAGTTGAGTCAGCCAATTGAGTAATGGCATCCAAATCAATGGTGATAGGAAAGGCAAATTGAGCATCTGAATCCGTTTCCACTTCAATGGTAGCCAATCTTTGGGCCATCCCAAAAACCGGCATGAAAATGAATAAATATTGAATTAGATGGATCAGTCCTTTTAATTTCATATTTTTATCCGGCTGTTTGAATTGATTTTAAGCTGCTGTAAACTTATCAATATATTTAATTTCATACAACCGATTTCATAAAAATCTATGGGAGATATTATTTAATTTCATGGCCTTTTGAAGCCTTAAGGGAATGGATGAAAGGTTTTCTTGAGTAAATAAATCACCTTTCTGATTTTGTCAAAGGAATCAGGTTAGCCTCTTCTTTTTAAGGGACTCTCCCAATGTATCCATTCATAATAAAATTATTGATAAGTTGAAATCGATTGCATTTATTAATAATTTCAGTATAGTTTATTTATATTTAGACGCAATTTGAAATTAAATGAAAAAAGAGATCACCATTTATGATATTGCATCTGATGTGGGTTTATCGCCTACCACAGTGAGCAGAGCACTCAGTAACCATCCAAGGGTACGGGAAATTACGAGAAAGAAAATAATTGAATCTGCCAGATCACTGGGATATCAATCCAATATTTTTGCCTCCAATTTAAGAAAAAAAAGGACCAACAGTATCGGTGTGATTGTCCCTAGGTTAAACAGCCCATTTCAATCCTCTGTATTGGCCGGAATGGAAAAAATAGCCACCCAGGCCGGATATAGCTTGATTATCAGCCAATCAATGGAATCCCTTGAAAAGGAAATATCCAACAGCAAGGCCATGTTCAACAGCCGGGTTGACGGCCTTTTGGTCTCAAAGGCCGGAACGACAGATGTTCTGGACCATTTCGAACCCTTTTTCAAAAAGGAAATTCCCGTATTGTTTTTTGACAGGGTCCCTGAAAACAACCAATGCACAGGTGTGGTGATCAATAACACCCAAGCCATTTATGATGCCACTGCCCATCTTATCAAAATGGGCTGTAAACGCATTGTCCATGTCTTGGGGAACCTCCAAATCAATGTGTATGCGGATCGGCTAAAAGGATACAAGTATGCTTTGATGGACCATGGATTTCAGTTTAATCCGGAAGATGTATTTTCCCATAATTTGGGGGAAGATTCAGGCGAACAAATCATAGAATTACTGTTAAAACGCCAGCCAAGACCTGATGGGCTTCTCGTTTCGAATGATACCAGTGCCGCCAGCTGTTTGATCGCGTTAAAAAAAAGGCATATTGACGTGCCCAGCGAAATGGCAGTGGTGGGATTTAACAATGATCTGATTTCCAGGATGGTAGAACCTAATTTAACCACTATCAATTATCCCAGCTATCACATGGGAGAGGTGGCCATGAAAAACCTGATCAACCACCTTCATGAGGAACAACATAAAATCCTACAGAAAACCAATACCATTACACTTCGTTCAGAATTGATTATCCGGGCTTCTTCTCTCAGAATCAGAGAAACCACTCCTGTCCAATAAGAACATTATTACTTATCCTTTCCGTAATATTTACCTTCAAGTTCCATAAGCTGACCGGTCAATCAGAACCGGATTATGCTTCATTAAGGAAATCATTCCCCTCGGCTTTCAATATAGGTGCTGCCCTAAATTATAAACAGGTAAATGGCAGCGATACCCTTTCCTGGCCTTTGATCTGTAAACATTTCAACAGCATCAGTCCGGGAAACCTCCTCAAAGGCCCAACATTCACCCTCATCCGGAAGCGAAACTTTACTATAATGACTATAATTCTCATGGGGAAAAAATAAACCTAATTTCCGTAAAGTTTAATAAAAGATTTTCATGGTATTTGTGGAAATAAGAACTTGGATAAGTTGAAAGTATATCCATTAATTAATAATTTTTATAGTGATTAATTTCAATATTATAGACTAATACAGTATTTAAGTTGGATTTATGGGTTTAAAAAACAAACCCGAGCCGTAATTTTTTTTGGATATCAAAAAAAGTAACCAATTTCTTTGACAATTCAATAATTTAAGTCCATCTTTATTTTAAAATTAACAATATATAAACTCAATAATGGATAAAATTTTGGATATTGACAATGTCGACCTCAAGATCATTTCATTGCTGAATGAGGACGCTAAAACCCCTTATACAGAAATTGCCAAGAAAGTTTTCGTTTCTTCAGGTACTGTTCATGTGAGAATGAGGAAATTGGAGGATATGGGCATCGTTAAGAGTGCCACCTTGAATGTGGATTTTGCTAAACTGGGTTATGACATTTCTGCCTTCCTTGGAATTTACCTTGAAAAAAGTTCTCTTTATGACAATGTGATTGAAAGGTTAAAAGAAATTGCAGAAGTAATCAATGCCTATTATACCACAGGCAATTACAGTATTTTCGCAAAAATTATTTGTAAAGATACCAACCACCTCAGGGATGTGTTGAACAAAATCCAAAAAGTGGAGGGAATAGACCGGACAGAAACTTTGATCGTTTTGGAAGAAAGCATTAACAGACCCATTCAACTGCAGGCGGGGAAGAAATAAAACTATAATTTAAGTTTATTATCAAGATTAAATCTAAATAAATTTTTTATTCGATTTTTCTACTATTTTACATAAACCTTTGAAGTTAAATTGTTTTCTTTAATCTTTTAATTTTCAGATTAGAATACTGACTATCAATGCATTACTATTTATATTATTGCTTTTCCTTCCTAATTTCGGAACCTTTCGAACAATAAAAATTAGATTAATGTTATATATTTGTGAATCAAAATATAATTAGTCTAAATAACTCTTTTTTATGAGCAAGGACAACGAAATTTTAGAAGAATTTACTTCCAAAGAATATGAGCATGGCTGGTCTGTCAATTATGAAGCGGATGAAGCTCCTCTTGGCTTAAATGAAAACATTGTTCGATGGATTTCTGCTAAAAAAGAAGAACCGGATTGGTTATTGGAATGGCGGCTTAAGGCTTTTAAAACCTGGGAATCCATGACAGAGCCTACCTGGGCAAATATCAAATATCCCAAAATCGATTTTCAATCCCTAAGATACTATTCTGCGCCAAAGCAAAAAAACAAGTCGAAGGACATCAATGAGGTAGATCCCGAATTATTGAAAATTTATGAAAGGTTGGGTATTTCCCTTAACGAACAGAAAAGACTTCAGGGTATTGCAGTAGATGCCGTTTTGGATTCTGTTTCCGTCGGAACCACCTTTAAGGATACCCTTTCCAAACTCGGAGTCATTTTCTGTTCCTTCAGTGAGGCAGTCAAAGAGCATCCGGAATTGGTAAAAAAATACCTGGGTTCAGTAGTTCCTTCTACGGATAATTATTATGCCGCCCTCAATTCTGCCGTTTTCTCAGATGGGTCCTTCTGTTATATTCCCATAGGGGTAAGATGCCCGATGGAACTTTCCACTTATTTTAGAATCAATGCAGCCAATACCGGACAATTTGAAAGGACACTCATTATTGCTGAAGACAATGCTTACGTTTCCTACCTGGAAGGTTGTACTGCTCCACAAAGAGATGAAAACCAGCTTCATGCCGCAGTGGTAGAGATACATGCTGCAGAAAATGCTGAAGTAAAATATTCAACGGTTCAAAATTGGTATCCTGGAGATAAAAGCGGTAAAGGAGGAATTTATAATTTTGTGACCAAAAGAGGCATCTGTGCCGGCAATCATTCCAAAATTTCCTGGACCCAGGTAGAAACCGGTTCGGCGATTACATGGAAATACCCCTCTTGTATTTTAAAAGGGGATTATTCGGTAGGTGAATTTTATTCCGTTGCGGTCACCAATAATTACCAGCAGGCGGATACGGGAACCAAAATGATCCATATCGGGAAGAATACACGGTCAAGGATTGTATCAAAAGGCATTTCCGCCGGAAAATCACAAAATTCCTATAGAGGACAGGTACAGGTAATGAAAAGGGCCTCCAATTCAAGGAATTTTTCCCAATGCGACTCTCTGTTAATGGGAAATAATTGTGGTGCCCATACCTTTCCTTACATCGATATTCATAATGCTACCTCTAAAGTCGAACATGAAGCAACCACCTCAAAAATAGGTGAAGACCAGATCTTTTACTGTAATCAAAGGGGAATAAGTTCCGAGGACGCCGTGGCTTTGATCGTAAACGGTTATGCCAAAGAAGTACTCAACCAACTTCCTATGGAATTTGCGGTAGAAGCTCAAAAACTATTGGCGCTCACGCTTGAAGGAAGTGTAGGATAAAAAAACAAAAACAAATGTTATCAATCAAAAATTTACATGCCTCGATAGAAGGTACGCCTATATTGAATGGAATTAATCTGGAAATCAATGCCGGAGAGGTTCATGCCATTATGGGACCAAACGGTTCCGGAAAATCTACCCTGGCCTCCGTATTGGCAGGAAGGGAAGAATATGAAGTAACAGAAGGGGAAGTTTTCTTTAAAGGAAAAAACCTGCTGGAACTCAGTCCTGAAGACCGGGCCAGAGAAGGTGTATTCCTGGCATTTCAGTACCCGGTGGAAATCCCGGGTGTCAGTTCTACCAATTTTCTCCGAACTGCGGTCAACCAGGTCAGGGAATACCGGGGCCAGGAACCTTTGGATGCGGTGAAATTTCTCTCTTTAATGAAGGGAAAAATGAAATTGGTTGAAATTGATCAAAAATTATTGAGCAGGGCCCTTAATGAGGGTTTTTCAGGTGGGGAAAAAAAGAGAAATGAGATTTTCCAAATGGCCGTTTTGGAGCCTACCCTATCCATTTTGGATGAAACGGATTCCGGCCTGGATATTGATGCCTTGAAAGTAGTGGCCAATGGCGTTAACCAGTTAAAGTCCCCTGACAAAGCTACCATTGTGGTAACGCATTACCAACGTCTGTTGGATTACATCGTTCCGGATTTCGTCCATGTTTTGTTTCAAGGTAAAATTGTAAAATCAGGTACAAAAAGTTTGGCTTTGGAACTGGAAGAAAAAGGTTATGATTGGATTAAAGAGGAGTTATCGGGGACCTCAGCCTGATGAACATTCTTATCCTTCCACAAACTTGCAAATTATGAGTATTACGAAAAAAAAAGATTTCCAATTGGTCAAACAGTTTGAGTCATTGAGGGATTTTCACCCGGGAATAGCCGGATTGGAAAACCTACAAAACAATGCCTTTACTTTTTTGGTGGGGAATGGTTTCCCTACCACCAAGGAGGAAGAATATAAATATACAGGAATTACCAAACGGATTTCGGAAAGCATGCCTGATTTCAGAAAATCAGCCCAGATTTCCGGGCTTGCTCAAAAAACCAAAACAGTAGATTTGCCATCATGGCCCGAGGGCACCAATATAATTGTTACCAATAACGGTTATTTTGAAAGTGAATTATCTTCCTATGATGAAAATGATATCAGCATTCTGCCTATATCTAAATTGGATCCCCCTACCCTGGCCAGTTCCATTGGCACTATAGAAAAATCGGAAAAAGATGCTTTTTCAGCCTTGAATACTACCCTTTTTGAGGATGGCCTGATGGTTCAGATTCCTGCCGGAAAACGGGTTGAAAGCCCAATTTATTTGATCCATTATATCCAGCCCGGAAATGATGGTCATTGTGTTTTTCCCAGGGTTTTCGTCAACGCCGACAAAAACGCAGAAGCAAGTATTATTGAAATGGATGTATTTCTGGACGAAAAACCGGTTTTCATCAATTCGGTTTCCGAATTTCGTGTCCACCAAAATGCCCATATCAAGCATTATAAGCTCCAGGATGGGCATAAATCCGCCATCACTGTGTCCAATACCAGCACTGATGTGCACCGTGATGCCACCTTCACATCGGTGGTTTTGAGCCTGGAGGCCGATATGATCAGAAATAACCTGAGTTTAAATCTGGTGGACGGCAGTTGCGAAGGCAATATGTACGGACTGTTTTTACTTAATGGAAGAACCCATGTGGATAACCACACCAATGTGGCCCATACCCAGGCCCATGCCGTATCCAATGAACTCTATAAAGGGATCATGAACGATCATTCAAGAGGTGTGTTCAATGGTAAAATTTTTGTGTATAAGGAGGCCCAAAAGACCAATGCCTTTCAGCAAAACAGCAATCTTTTACTTTCAGAAAATGCCACGATCAATACCAAACCCCAATTGGAAATTTGGGCTGACGATGTAAAGTGTTCACATGGATGCACCACCGGGCAGCTGGATGATGAAGCCTTATTTTATATCAGGAGCAGGGGGATAGGTAAAGAGGCGGCAAGAACCCTGTTGCTTTACGCATTTGCCGGTGAAGTATTAGATTATATTGAGGAAGAGGCATTCAAAAAATATTGTGAGAAAATAGTAAATGAGCGGCTTGGAGGAAACCATTAACCAAAAAGGAATTACCCTACACCTGGAAGACATAAGAAAACAATTTCCTGTGCTATTTCAAAAGGTGAATGGAAAACCTTTGGCTTATTTGGACAATGCAGCCACGACCCAAAAACCCAAATCGGTTTTGGAGGCATTGACAAGGTATTATGAGCACGATAATGCCAATATTCACCGGGGAGCGCACACACTGGCTTCCAGGGCAACAGAAGGTTTTGAAAGGACACGGGCCATGGTGAAGGATTTTATCCATTCCAGGGAAGTGGAAGAAGTGATTTTTACCAAAGGAACTACTGAGAGCATCAACCTCATTGCGGCTACCTATGGTAAAAAATTCATCCAACCTGGTGATGAAATATTGATCAGCACCATGGAGCACCATTCCAATATCGTACCCTGGCAAATATTGTGTGAGCAAAACAAGGCACTTCTCAAGATCATACCCATTCATCCAAATGGGGAAATCATATGGAAAGAATTTGAAGCGTTGTTAAATTCCAAAACCAAAATTGTCTCCATAGTACACGCCTCAAATGCCTTGGGAACCATCAACCCTGTTAAGGAAATCATTCAAAGCGCCCATAAAGTAGGTGCCAAGGTAGTATTGGACGGTGCTCAATCCCTTGCTCATTTGGAAGTGAATGTTCAGGATCTGGATTGTGATTTTCTGGCCTTTTCAGCCCATAAATTATATGGGCCAACCGGATTGGGCATTCTGTACGGAAAAAGGGAGTTGCTGGAATCCATGCCCCCCTATCAAGGAGGTGGCGAAATGATCAAAGAGGTGGATTTCGAAAAAACGACCTACAATGAAATCCCATATAAATTTGAAGCCGGCACGCCCAATATAGCGGATGTTATCGCCTTTCAAAAAGCACTTGAGTTTATCCAATCTCTGGGAAAAGAAAACATCAGCAGGCACGAAAACCATCTTCATGATTATGCCATGGAAAAACTTTTGGGTATCAATGGTTTTCTTCCAGTTGGAACTGCCCCTAATAAGGTAAGTGTATTGAGCTTTCTAATTAAAAATACCCATTCTTTTGATGTAGGAATGATGTTGGATGCTGCAGGAATTGCTGTAAGGACAGGGCACCACTGTACTCAACCTTTAATGAAATCCTTCGGAATTGAGGGAACTGTTAGGGCCTCATTTGCTGTTTACAATACCATTGAAGAAGTTGACAGGTTGTACGAAAGCCTGGTCAGAATTGCGAAAAGGAAAAATTAATGCAGGAAATTAATCAGGTACAGGAAGAAATCATCAGTGAATTTGAAATATTGGGTGATGATAAAGAGTCCACCATTTACTATATCATGGAGCTGGGTGATCAACTGCCCCCTTTTCCTGAGGAAGAAAAAAAAGATGATAATATCATCAAAGGCTGCCAATCCAAGGTTTGGTTGGTCACCAAAATGGAGGAGGATAGAATACAATTTCTCGCAGATTCCAATACGGAAATTACAAAAGGACTGATCAGTCTTTTGATTAGGGTATTGTCCGATAGAAAAGCCCAGGAAATAATCGATGCTGATTTATATTTTATTGAAAAAATAGGAATGGGCAACATCATTGGTTCTCAGCGGTCCAATGGCCTGGCAGCAATGATCAAGCAAATGAAATTATATGCCTTGGCATACCAATCAAGAATAGATGTTTGATGAGTGATCTAAAAAAACCTGACAAACAGGAGTTTAAACAGGAAGAACTGAAACAGAAAGTGGTCAATGCATTGAAAGATGTTTTTGATCCGGAGATCCCGGTGGATGTATATGAATTGGGGTTAATTTATGAAATCACGGTTTACCCGGTAAACAATGTTTACATATTAATGACCCTGACCTCTCCCAATTGTCCTGCTGCCGAGTCCATTCCCTCGGAAGTAAAATCGAGGGTTTCCGAAATTGAAGGGATCAATAATGTAGAAGTGGAACTTACCTTTGATCCCCCCTACTCACAGGACATGATGTCTGAAGTAGCCAAATTAGAATTAGGGTTTTTGTAATAATATATTAAGCGAATAGATATGTATCCAGAAGAATTAATTGCACCGATGCGTGCTGAGCTAACAGATGTTGGATTTAAGGAATTCCGGTCCTCTGAGGACGTTGAAAACCATTTAAAAGAACATAAGGGAACAACTTTTATTGTTGTCAATTCTGTTTGTGGCTGTGCTGCCGGTGCGGCCCGTCCCGGCGTCAGGTACGCTTTGGAAAAGTCACCCAGCAAACCGGATATATTGGCCACAGTATTTGCGGGTAATGATACGGGGGCCGTTGCAAAATTCAGGGAACTGGTATTGCCCTATCCCCCCTCCTCTCCTGCCATGGCCTTATTTAAAGATGGGGAATTGGTCCATTTTATAGAAAGGCACCACATTGAAGGACGAAATGCCCAAATGATCGGAGACCATTTAATAGAAGTTTTTGAGCACTTTTGTTAGAAAAAGCCCTTAATGGGCTTTTTTTTTTACCCTTTTATCCACCTTTGAAAACAAATTTAAATAATTTTGGTTTTTCCATAGAAACAAAATAATTAAATCCATTTCTTAACTAAATGACTTAAAAAAATATTTAATTTCTTATTAAGAGAATGTTATTTTTATTCTATATTAATGTACTACTTGGTTCTGTTTAATACTTATGAATTAATTGGCCAAATTTTACTAAATTGGAGCCAAATATTATTTTGATATCAACAGAATAAGAACCTTATAATACATCTAATTTAAACAACATGTCTGAAACTGCTAAACTATCCTTTAAAGGAAAAGAATACGAACTTCCTGTCGTAGAAGGCACTGAAAATGAAAAGGCAATCGATATTGCAAAATTAAGGGGTCAATCCGGCCTTATCACCATAGATCCAGGGTATAAAAATACAGGTTCCACCAAGAGTGCCATTACTTTCCTGGATGGTGAGAAAGGAATTTTAAGGTACAGGGGGTATAATATTGAGGATTTGGCTGAAAATTCAAATTTTTTAGAGGTTTCTTACCTTTTAATCAATGGGGAATTGCCGACAAAAAGCCAAAACGATACATTTTCCAACCGGATTACCAAACACACCCTGGTTCATGAAGACATAAAGAAAATTTTAGATGGATTTCCCTCTGTTGCTCATCCAATGGGCGTACTTTCATCACTGATTTGTTCTTTGACAGCATTTTATCCCAATTCCCTGGACCCCAACAATACTGATGAAGAAATCCAACTGAGCATTGTTAGGCTGATGGCAAAAATGCCGACTTTTGCAGCCTGGGCCTACAAAAACAAAATGGGACATCCCGTTAATTACCCTGACAATTCTCTTGATTATTGCGGCAACTTCATGAAAATGATGTTTGCTTTGCCGTCGGAAAAGTTTGAGGTGGACCCGGTGATTTCCAATGCACTGGACAAACTTTTAATTCTTCACGCCGATCATGAGCAAAATTGCTCAACCTCAACAGTAAGGATAGTGGGCTCATCTCAGGCAAGTATTTACGCATCGATCTCAGCAGGTATCAATGCCCTATGGGGCCCTTTGCATGGAGGTGCCAACCAATCTGTTATTGAAATGTTGGAAGGCATTATAGCTGATGGGGGAAGTTCAAAAAAATATTTGGAAAAAGCGAAAGACAAAGATGATCCTTTCAGGTTGATGGGATTTGGCCATAGGGTTTACAAAAATTTTGACCCCAGGGCTAAAATCATCAAAAAGGCCGCTGACGAAGTTTTGGATAAGTTGGGAATCGATGATCCTATTTTGGAAATCGCCAAGGAATTGGAAACCGCTGCTTTGAACGACCAATATTTTATAGAAAGGAAGCTCTATCCCAATGTAGATTTTTATTCGGGAATTATCTACAGGGCTTTGGGTATCCCCACCGATATGTTCACCGTCATGTTTGCCTTGGGAAGGCTCCCGGGTTGGATTGCCCAATGGAAAGAAATGAGAGAAAACAATGAACCTATCGGAAGGCCCAGACAGGTATATGTGGGTTCTACTGAAAGAAAATATACCCCCATGGAAAAGCGGTGATCCATCCCATAACAAGTTAAAATATTAAGAGGACTTTTTCAAAGTCCTTTTTTTGCCAAATAAAACCAAAGTAACTGATAATTAATATACAGGTATCTTAATTTATTATGGTTATTTTTTGTATTTCAGAATATTTTAACTTACCTTTGCAACTTAATTTAATAGATATAGTATTTTTCTCCTACGCCGTGGGGTTCCTTATTGTTGATCGACACTGGGATATTTTGGAATACCGTGGCTTTGAGAAGTAAGGAATCATTTCATGGACAAAGAATTATTATTTTCAGACCTTGGGGTTTCGGAAGAAATCCTGAAGGCAGTGGAAGATATGGGATATACCCAACCTTCCCCCATTCAATCACAAACTATACCATTATTATTGGAAGGTGCTGATGTCATCGGGCAAGCCCAAACCGGAACCGGTAAAACGGCGGCATTTGGAATCCCTATTATTGAAAGGATTGATGAATCCGAAAAATTACCCCAAGCTTTGATATTGTGCCCCACCAGGGAATTGGCGGTACAGGTTGAGGGTGAAATCGTTAAACTCACCAAATACAAAAGAAAAATTTCTTCCACCTGTATATATGGAGGGGAATCCATTGACAGGCAATTTAAAAGCTTGAAAAAAGGAGTTCAGATCGTGGTGGGTACCCCAGGCAGGATTATGGATCATATTGACAGAGGCACCCTCAATTTAAGCAGGGTCAATGTCATTGTTTTGGATGAAGCCGATGAAATGTTGGACATGGGTTTCAGGGACGATATTGAGACCATTCTTAAGTCCATGCCGGATGAAAGGCAAACGGTGTTTTTTTCCGCAACCATGCCAAAACCAATACTTGATCTTACCCGGAAATACCAAACGAATCCTGAAATTATAAAAGTCCTTAGGAAAGAACTGACGGTAGAGAATATCTCTCAGGTCTATTATGAGGTGAAATCAGGTTTGAAATCGGATCTGGTCAGTAGATTGATCAACCTGCACCAGTATAAACTCAGCATTGTTTTTTGTAACACCAAAAGGACAACAGATGATGTGACAGAAGAATTGATTGCCCGAGGGATCACCGCAGAGGCCTTACATGGTGATTTATCCCAGGCCCAAAGGACCAAAGTGATGAACAAATTCCGTAAGGGGCATTGTTCTGTTTTGGTTGCTACAGATGTCGCGGCCAGGGGCATCGATGTGGATGATGTGGAGGCCGTATTTAATTTTGACCTTCCTCTGGATGAAGAGAATTATGTTCACCGTATAGGAAGAACCGGCAGGGCTGGTAAAACAGGTACCGCCATCAGTTTTGTTTCAGGAAGAAGGGATTCAGGAAGAATTAAGGATCTGGAAAGATTTATAAAAACTTCCATTGATAGGGCAGCTCCTCCATCTGTAGATCAGTTGATCCAAATGAAAAAGGAGCAACTCTTAAAAGATATTCAAAGCCAAGTGGCAAAAATTGAGGACAATCAGGTTTATGAAGAAATGATTGGTACTTTATTGACCGAAGGTCTTACTTTGGAGCAGATTACCATTGGATTGGTAAAACTTCAGTTGGGTGGAGCGGTAGAGAAATTCAAAGAAATGAATTTCACCGTTGATGCCGATAGAGGTGGAAGAGACGATAGAAGGTCCCCAAGAAGAGAAAGATCCGATAGAGGGGATGGCAGAGGGAGATCAGCCAGAGGCGCTGATAGAGGACCCAGAGGAAGCCGTGATAAAAAAGAGAGAGAACCAAATATGGCCCGGCTTTTCCTGAATCTCGGAAAAAAGGACAGGATCAGGCCAAATGATATTGTAGGAGCCATCGCCGGTGAGACCGGTGTATCCGGCAAAAGCATTGGAGGCATCGATATTTTTGACAGTTTTTCTTTTGTTGATGTTCCAAAAAAGGACGTTAACCACGTCATCAATGTCATGAATACCAATACCATTAAAGGTAAACAGGTAAATTTCGAGATATCAAAAGGTTGAAATTGGTTTAAATAAAAAAAAGGCTGTCCGTTGTGGTCAGCCTTTTTTTATTTTATACCATTTCATTATACCGAATCCTGCATCACTTTGACTTTCTCGGCCATCGTATTGGCAATTAAGGTCAAATCTTCTGTTTCATTTTCAGAAAATTCGTAGGGGATTTTTTTGGCTATTCCCAAAGTACCGAATAACTTATCCTTAATCAATAAGGGAACTGTAATGGCCCCTTCCACTTTGGTGTCTTTCGCCCCAGGCCTTACCACTCCCGATTCATCTGTCTGTAGGTTACAAACCTGTACCGCTTTCTTTCTTTCTGCTGCTATTCCAGCCATACCTTTCCCTATTGGGATTTGAGACATTTTAGGGAGCAAAAATTCGGGAACCCCTACTTGCGCTTTTAATATCAGTAAATTGGGCTCTCCTTCCAGAATATGTATCGTTCCTGTGCTGCAATCAAAAAGAGAGAGAATATTTTCCAGCCATTTATTCCATTCCGGAGTATGGGCGCCTTGTATTTGGTGGATGATTTCGTTCAATTTCATTTTCATTTGTTTTCCTGTTTTTCCATCTCAAAATTAAAAAATACCCGCTATTTCTTTCCCATAATTTTTTTTAATTTTAACATCTACTAATCCAATAGCCATGCAGCTTTTTTTCCATGATAAAATCCGTGGAACTACTTTTGAACTGGATCAAAAGGAGTCCGGCCATATCGCAAAAGTTCTCCGCAAAAATATAGGGGATATGATCTACTTTACCAATGGAAAGGGATCTTTGTTTACCTGTATGTTGGAAGATAACAATCCCCTGAAATGCAGGCTGAAAGTCATTGAGCAATCCTTTACTCCTCCTGAAAAGTTTCATATACACCTGGCCATTGCACCCACTAAAAATACGGATCGGATGGAGTGGATGCTGGAAAAATTAACAGAAATGGGAATTGATGAGATAACGTTTTTAAAAACCACCCGCATCGAACGAAACCGAATCAATTTGGACCGGATGGAAAAAAAATTGGTAGCTGCCTGTAAACAGAGTTTTAAAACTTGGCTTCCGCATTTGAATGACATGGTGGATTTCAATGATTTGATCATTGACAAAACTTTTCAAACCCACCAACGATTTATCGCCTATATTGATAAGGATAACACCGGACATTTGATTAATCTGGCCCAACCTTCCCAATCTTACCTGGTATTGATAGGTCCCGAAGGCGATTTCAGTCCAGGGGAAATTGAGGCCGCCAGGAAAAACGGATTTCAATCCTGCTCCCTGGGTAAACACCGGTTAAGGACAGAAACGGCAGGCCTGGTAGCCGTTCACACCCTTAATTTATTAAACCTTTAAGAATCGTACACATTCAGTACCCATTGGCCTTCAAATTCCGGGACCTAAGGCTGAGAAGAGAAGCCCAGTTTCTTTAATCCCTCCTGAATTTCCGGAGCTCCCATAAACAAATCCCAGCCCAAACCTGTTCGATGATTTTCAATCATGGCTACAATGGGACCTTGGTCGATGGCCAAATAACGCTGTGGGTACCAATTCTCCTCAGGGCTCATGGCATCATAGAAACCATATTTCCCAAACACTTTTTCCCCATAATTATAATAAAGGTTTTTGATGACATCCATTGATGCTTCCGGCGTATAGGGTATGGAGGACAATGCTGCTGTAGGAGATATTACGCCCAGGTCATTGTCCGGCTTATGGGCTGAATAACCCTTTGTAGAATAGCTTGCAGTAAGCCCCCATAGGTCTTGGCCATACCCCTTAAAATCCTGCTCATTTTGAATACACCATTCCCGATTGATCAGTGTATGATTACGGTTGTGCGCCCAATAATCCGCATATTCATCCACCAATCCTTTCGGATTTAATCCGATATAGGAGTAATGGGCCCAAAATAAAGGCCCTCCATAATTAGGGGATCCATTGTGACGCAAAGTCAGCTCATGGCCATAGGGGGCAATATCATTTTTAATTTCCCCTTCTCTGGCCCATCCATTATGGAATACACTGGCCGGTACCGTATGGGTAGGTGACGAAGCTGCCAATATATAGGTAATCATGCATTCATCATATCCCCTGATTCCAAAATTCTTTTGCCATTCAAAATTGGGAGACCAATGCCAATATAAAACGTCCTGCCCCCCCTGGGTGTGCCAGTCCCATTCCATTTCCTTCCACATTTGATCAATTTTTTCCGCTAATGCCTGTTCCCTTTCCCCACCCCCTTTATAATATTCTCTTACGGCCAACAAACCCTGCATCAAAAAAGCGGATTCCACTAAATCTGCTCCATCATCGTCCCTTCCGAATGGTTTTACTTTGCCAGTTTCTCCAAAAATCCAATGGGACCAGATGCCATGGAACCTGTCTGCATTTTCCAAAAAAACAACCATTTTTTCAAATCTGGCCAGGCCTTCCTCTTTACTGATCCAGTTTCTTTCTATTCCTGCCAAAATACCGTAAATACCAAAACCTGTGCCCCCTGTTGTTACTACATTCTGATCATTTTGAGGGTAGTCCCCGTCAAGATGAATTCTTTCCCTTGCCATTCCCGAATGAGGTTCTGCACCTTCCCAAAAATACCTGAAAGTATAGTATTGGACCATATCCAATAATTCCTCATGGGTCATCTCCTGGGTTTTAACTTTTACTTCCCCAAGGCTATGGGTAGAGGTTCCCTGCACCGCTTCAATTTTATAATTAAGCGTCTGATCAGTTCCCAGATCATGCACAAAATCAAGGTACATGGTGTCCTCTACCGTGATGCGGTGTATAAATTCCTCCCCATCCATACCTACCATAATCTGATAAGCGGCTGCTCCGGGTTCAGCATTCCATTGAAGTTCTACATGTCTTGCATAACCCAGGGCCTTGATACTGTCCGAATTTTCCTTTTCATTTTGACAACCGGCAAATCTGGGTGCTCCGGAACCTACGGAAAGCAGATCACAACCCGTCCAGTCTATCCCCGGAAATTCCCCTTCACTTACTACCTCTCCATTGATATATACGGCACACCTTGTACCGGAAATGGTAAAGGCAATATGGGACCAAGCTCCTTCCGAAGGATCAATATCAGCCGATGCACCCCCGTCAAACCAATTTTCTCCAGTACCATTCCCCACATTCAGCTTAATCCGTTGCATGGTACCGGCGCTTTCCCTGAAAAGCCGAAAACCTTTGGTTCTGTCATTCATAGCTGTTGGATTGGCCTCATCCGGTGGACCCATCACCAGTAATCCAGCCCTGTCCGGACTGGCATTAACATTGTACCAAAACACCGCACTGAACGCTTCATTACTTAGATGCTCAGCATTATAGGTCAAATAGGCATTGCTGGCCCCGTTGAAGGCCCTGCCCACTAAGCCATCGGCAAAACCTGGGCTTCCAATAATATTAGGTGTTTGAATATTGACCAGTTCCATATAGTCACCGTCAAATGGAACATAAAAAATTTCACCATCATATATTGGCCTATATGGCTCTATTTTCTCAAAATCAACGGCAGTGGTCGAGCTCTTCCCCGCCATGTCAGTTGCCGTAATCTCCAGCGTATGTTCTCCATTTGTAACATTATCAAATTCAAATACTTCAAAGACCCTCCTATAGTCCTTAAAATCATCGAACCTTGCAATTTCATTCCCATTCAATTCCAAAACAATGGTTTGAATCTCTATATCATCCTGAACCTCAAAGTCAATGTCAATGGAAGTAACATCTTCGGTAACCCTTATCTGGGTGCCTTCTACCGGATAATTGACAATCACCTCTGGTGCCTCCGTGTCTTGTCCAGGTTCCACCATTTCAATGTCATCAATATATTGCTCTGTACAACCCCAACTGAACCCTATCAGTCCAATCAGTATAATGGTTAGTTTTTTCATATCTTTAATCATATTATCCATACTTTTTATTCCTGATTTGCTGCCTCTTTGATCTGGGGTAAAATATCCTGCTGTTCCAATGGGTATGGTAAGAACCTGTGCTCAGACAGTTCAAACTCCCTCCCTGCATATTCCAGTTCATTGGTCCTGTCATGCCTGATTAGATCATAAAAACGGATTCCCCATTCCATGCCAAATTCAGCAAATTTTTCATCGAGGACATCATCCAGCGTTACATTGGACAAGGGTGTCAATCCTACCCTGGTCCTGACGGCATTGACCGCATCATCAGCAGACATCACCGCGCTGCTTCCTCCATTCACCAATGCTTCGGCATGCATCAATAATATTTCCGAATAACGGATACAGGTGAAATTTTTGTTCTCCCCGTAGGTGAACCTTCCAGAAGTCAATTGGGTGGACGGCAAATAATGTTTTCCGCTCAAAAAATTGTACCGGGGATGGTTATTAAATTCATCTCCATCCTGGGTAACATTTGATACCCAATCTGGCAGTTCTGCATAGGCCGGATCGGACTGGATTTCGGTAATACCATCAGGGGTAAAAAGCACCGTGGCGGGAAGCCGCTCCTGTTCCCCCCTATCCAACATAAATTTGACATATTTTATGGAGGGCTCCCAAAAGCCCCATCCTCCTCCTGCCCCTGAAACAGCAGGTGTCCAGCTTGCAGGTCCAAAGAAATTCCAATTGTACCGGGTTACTGTCCCGCTTCCCTGTCCAAAATCAGAATATTGGAATTCCAGTATATTTTCATCATTCAACTTTCCGGGTATTTTAAAAAGTTGGTAATAATCTTCTTCCAGCTCAAATTGATTACTGCTGATGATTTCTTCTGTTGCCGTAGCCACAGCTGCATAATTTTTCAGCTCCAGATTAGCCATTGCCTTCACTGCCAAAGCGGTAAATCGGGTAATCCCGCCCCTGACATCGGAACGGGCGTTCGGATGCACACTTGGTAACAAGGGTATGGCTTCATCCATTTGAACAGACAAATGTTGCATTACTTCCTCAAAACTGGATATTTCCACATTGAACAAATGGCCCGGCTGGGATTCAGAGGGAATCAGTACCGCGCCCCACAGCTTTGCCAAATGTAAAAGCTCAAAAGCCCTCATCACTTTTATTTCCGCAATATACTGTTGGGCGTTCGTGGCACTGGCGCCTGCTTCCTGGTATTTTTCAATCTCCTCCATGGCTCCATGCCAATACAACATATCCGTATATAAATTCAACCAGGTAGAATTATATAACCAAGCGTTTCTGTCATATTGAAACAAATCCGTCTCAGTCAGCGGGGCTTGGTCACCACCCGCATTTACATCATCACCCCTCACTGAAATCACAGGGTAGGTTTCCCATTGCAGGGAATTCAGTTCTACGTAGGCCCCATATAACAACAAAATCATGTTATTGGATTGGGAATAATCTGTATTCTCAGCAATAAATTCATTTTCCAAGGGTTCTTCCAATACCTCTGTACAGCCCAGGCTGAGCATAACAGTCAATGAAATAGCAAGCAAGGATTTTTTATATCTTAAAGATTTCATCATCATTTAATTTAAAGTTTGATATTCAACCCAACGGTATAAATGGCAGGAATAGGATAAACCTGTCGATCTATTCCGTTGGCCACTTCAGGATTAAAGCCGTTATAATTGAACAAGGTCAACGGACGTTCCGCAGTCAGGGTAATTGCTGTCCTGGGAATAGTAATGCCAAACAAATCAGAATTTTCCAATGCGTAGGTTAATCTCACATTCTGGATTCTGAAATAGGATCCGTCTTCTACAAAATAATCACTTAAATTTTGATTCCAACTTTTCCTCAATCCTGCGGCTGAAGGGTATTGATTGGAAGTACCGGCACCCCGCCATAAATTGGTGGCAAGGTCGGCATCCAGATTGGTATCATTGGTAAAGATGATTTCACCTCGTTTTCGGTTAAGGATTTTATATCCGGATTGCCCTTGGACCAGCGCAGATAGATCAAAGTTTTTATAAGTTATTCCTGCATTGAAACCATAAGTAAAACTTGGGAGGAAAGTTCCCAATATGACCCTGTCTTCATCATTGATTACTTGATCCCCGTTTTGATCCCTAAAAATCAGATCTCCCGGTTGCAGATCATTGTCGGCAATGAATTCAGGGCTGTAACCTGAATTATTGATTTCTTCCTCCGTTTGAAATATACCGTCTGTTTGGTACCCAAAGAAAGCCTGAAAAGGTTGACCGATAATGGATCTTTGCCTGAATTCTGCTGAACCCGCATCCAGGCCATCAGCGCCACCCAGACCCAGAACTGTGTTTTCAAGGGTAGTAAGGTTGCCTCCCATATAATAGGAAAAATCCCCTTTAACATCATCCTGCCAATTCAATGAGACCTCTAAACCTTGATTCCGAATCTCACCGATGCTCCTTCTTTCGGTTAGGGTAATTTCGTAGTTGCCATCGAGATCGGAAACGGTTCCGTTACTGGTACCTTTTTCCAGGATGTTTACCCCGGGAACAGATTCTCCGGAAGGATCTGTTACATTTCCGGATACGGAAACCTGTTGGGCTTTTAATGGAGGGATGCCGACTGTAAATATTACCGTTAAAAGCAAAATAAAGATCTTTAAATTGTAAGGAATTTTCGGCTTACACCGATCCTTACACTTGGGTAAAGTGCTTTTCATAATTGGTTTAGTTTAAGTTTGTTTCAATAGCAATTCATAAATCAAGGAAATTAAATAATTTCCATCTGATTTACACAGTTGAAAAGTTATAATAAAGAAACTAGTGGGCCATCACTAAACTTAAAAATGTTAAGATTTTTTATAATATTTCTGCTATTTTTTATTGATAAAATGTCGCTTTAATACTATAAAAAAACTGCTAAAATTTATTTTATCGACAATATGATATTTTCTTGTTGCGGAATAATACCAGAACATTTTTTTTAGAATTTAGGTGATGGAAAAAAAGATTAACTATGTTGAAAGTAGATTTAATAATCTACAGTATTTTCAAAAAAATAAAGAAATAATTTCTATTGGCATTTTTCCTTTTCCACCACAATATCCAGCCAATTGGCCTTTTCAATTCCAGATAATTTTTCTTTGACTTTTTTCTGAAAAGCCCAAACCGTATTTTTCCTTAAATCCAATGCTTTGGAAAGTTGGTTCAAGGTCATTTTCTGGGTTTTAAGAGCAACAGTATAAGCCAAATAGAAACCCTTTTCCAAAGGAAATTTTATACCGTGAAAAATGGTACCTGCTGTAACCGAATCTATATGGCCGCATTTGGTACACCTTCGGGTGAAAATTTTTGGGCCTTTGCCGTATTTTTCATTTCCGCATTGTCTGCATTCAAATCCAGTTCCCCATTTAATTTCTTCAAGATAGCGGCAACAAGCCGCCTGATCGGGAAAAATTTT
The DNA here is from genome assembly GCA_040905165.1 of Cyclobacteriaceae bacterium. Taxonomy (GTDB): domain Bacteria; phylum Bacteroidota; class Bacteroidia; order Cytophagales; family Cyclobacteriaceae; genus Cyclobacterium. The sequence goes on from JBBDSA010000086.1 coordinate 44,370, forward strand.
TCTGAATTCATCAAAAGATAATAATTCATTGGCCAATCTTGCCTGAAAGGAGGCTTTTATCGAGCTTTTCAATTTCCAATTATCCCTGTCCAATAGCCTATTTATCCTTTTTATTTCATTGTCCTTTTCTTCCAATTGGGTATTATATTGCAGTAATAATTGGTTTTTACTTTCCAATTCAAGGGTTCTGGCCCTAACCTTGGATTCCAGCTCCCTGTTTACTTTTTCTTTTAGAGATATGTTCTCGCGATATTGAAGGAGGGATCTTTTCAAGGCTTTATCTCTTATTTCCTTCATGATCCGGATCCTGTCACCCAAAGCAAAGGAAAGCAATACCATCTCTATCAGAAATGCGATATGAAGGCTATAATAAATGAAGGTGGTATGTTCAATAATGGCATAATTGGCCAGGACTTTAATAAAGAGGCCAACAAACAGAAACCCATAGGCCATTACAAAGAACCGGGCTACCTGATATTTTTTAGAAAGCAAATAAATTGCGGTGGAGAAAATTAATAGAAATGGAATCAAATCAAGAAAAGAAATTTCAAAATAACTGTTATCTAATCCTAATCCCATCAAAAAAAACAACGATTTAAAACCCAAAGACATCCATAATAGGTAGTGAAAAAACAAGGCTCTCCTTTTGGTATTTAAAAACCGGATGGAAAATAAGATGGCCCATAGTACGATTGAAAAACTAAAAATTCCATTGACAAAATCATTCCATTCAGGCCTGCCCGGCCAAATGTATTGAAAACCTATGCCATCCAAACTCATGGCATATAAACCCACACTCAGTAAGTATAAAATATAATAGATGTATTTCATCTCCTTAACGGCCAAAAAAATCAGGAGGTTGTAAAAAGCAATAATAAGGATCATCCCATAAAACAATCCATAAAGCAAATATTCGTCAAGGGCGTAAAAAACAAATCGGCTAAATGACCTTATGGCAATCCTAATATCTGCTTTTTGGTTTGAATTGATTTTAAAATAAAAATTGGAGATGCCTTCAACATCGTTTTTGATTTTTAGCTGAAAATTCTTATGATGGAATACCCTTTGTTCAAAAGATTGGGTGTCCCCTAATTGAACATCACTGTATTTCCCGTTTTTTTCCGGAATAAAGGCCATTATCCGGTCAATACTCTGGTCGTAGAACTCTATCAACCATAGCTTTTCACTTTCAGGTAAATTTTGTATGGATAATTTTACCCAGTAAGTATAATCCGTATTAAAATCATTTTTACTGAAAGAAGGCCTGATTTTAATTTGCTGTTGGAAATCCGGTTCAATTATATCTTCGATTGTCAGGGTATTGGAGCTGTCTTCAAAAAACTCCAATTGAGAGATGGAAAAAATCCGCTCCTCCCAATCATCATCAAGAGCCAGCGTAGGAGATCCGGAAATGCTTTGAGGCAGCAACTGAAATGTCAGGAGCATAAAATTGAAGATCAGGGTCAGGGATCTTAATCTGTTCACGACAAAGACTTTTTTTGATGGCAATTTACAATTTATAAAATGAATAGCTGCATTCTTCAAATGGTGTCTAATTTATGGTTTAGGTAGATACTATGGTCTACTATTTGTAAGAGGAAAATGATACCTAAGATTAAAATCCTTCCAGGAGTCCAATTATTGTATAGAAAAAACTGTAAAGGGGCAAATATTTGGTAGAATAAGGCCTTATTTGAAACATTAAAATTTTAATATTTGAAGTGATGCAAGAAAGTATCAAAAATTCAGTAAAGGAATACCTTGAAAATGAAACAAATATTTCAATCAATTTGGAAAACGGGGGGAAATTAAAGAAAGAAAGGCTTTTACCCTATATTCTGGTTTATCGATATGCTAACCGAAATGATAGGAATATCAGGTTGGTATTGGGGGAATCTTCTTACATTATCTTTCCAGAAACCGAAAGGCCTATAGGAGAAACGGCACAACTTATAAAATTCATATCTAAATTTATTTCAGAAAAAGTTGGTGCGGTAATGCTCATTGAGTTGTGGATTGGCGAAGAAGGCATAACCGATTTTACTGTATTTGCCCCAAAGGATAAAGTACCCAACACCATAAATAGTTTAACTGAAGGATTAGAAGATTATGTTAAGAGGCATTTAGGCCTGGGGGTAAAGGTGAAGTATAGTTTGAAAAGAAATGCTCGCTGGACGGAACCCCTATTAAGCATGGATCAATGCCAGGAAGCAGGCATATTGTTACTGGGACTGGAAATCCCTCCTTTTTATTTGGATAGAAACAAAAATGAGTTTTACTTCCTGGAATTCAGGGATTTTAAAATTGCATTATCCAAAATCCTGAGAAAATGTATTTTTAATTTCATTCGCACCCATACCACTTTGGGCATAAAACATTATTACGCTTTAGGAAGCACCAGCATCAATCCGGAAATATTAAACTTGGACAGACAATTATCCGAATTTGAAAAAAAATATCGATTTTTATTGCTGATCTCACCAACTAATACCATGGAGGCCAAGGCAGAATTCAAAGCCAACCAATTTCAATATAGTCCAAAATTCATCTATCGGTTATTGCCCATAGATCCTGAACAGATCAAGGAAGATTTATATCAATTGGATTTAAGGAGCATTGAAGATCCCACCCTATCCCTACTTTTTAATGCAAAAAGGGAGGAAATTGAAAAACAGGTAACCATGTTAAAGGAGAGGGGTACAAAAAATTTCATGTTCAGCAGCATAAGGCTTTACAGCTCAGTAGATGGGGATCTTTATGGAAAAGCCAAAAATATATTGGAATTGGTTTCACCTGAGATAAAATCCGGTGGAGAATTGGCGGACTGTTATTACCTCGCCCATAAATGTAGGGAAGAAATTGATTACTATCGTCAATTTCTTCCTCAGATAGATCCCACTATTGAAATTAAATCGGATATGGTTGGAATGTTAGTTTCCCAAGGACAACTTTTTATAGGGGAAAGTTATAAAGTTCCAAAAAACCGGGTTGAAGCCTTGGTCCACCACGAGGTGGGCACCCATGTACTCACCTATTATAATGGAATGGTGCAACCCTTCCGCCAAATGTGTACCGGATTCGCCGGCTATGAAGAACTACAGGAAGGATTAGCAGTATTATCTGAATTTTTGGTAGGCGGCCTGACTGCTGATCGAATGAGATTGCTCGCAGGCCGCGTGGTCGCCGCACATTGCTTAACCAACGACTTTGATTTTCCGAAAACCTTTAAATTGTTGACTGATACCTATCTTTTTGGTGAAGAACCGGCGTTTGAAATTACTGCCAGAATATTTCAGGGGGGTGGATGTACTAAAGATATCATTTACCTGAGAGGTCTGATCTCTCTGATCAAATACTTATATGAGGACGGAGATCTTTCCCTGCTTTATATTGGGAAAATAGCCTTGGATCATGTTCCGTTGATAAAAGAGTTGCAGTTTAGAAAAATTTTAAAACCACAGCCGCTTGTTCCCCGATACATGACCCAAAAGAATGCCGTAGAACGATTGGATAGGGTCAGAAAAGGCATCACCCTTCTTGAAATGATCAATTAAAAAACTTAAACCAATTATTTAACTACCTTAATATTAATAAAATGAAAATAGGATTTGTAGTCAATCAAATAATCATGGAAGAGGCCTGGTATGATACCACGCTATTGACCTATACTGCGGCCCATAAGGGCCATGAAGTATACATCATGGGCGTTGGAGACCTGAGTTACCTGGAGGACGGTCAAATGGGTGCTTGTGCTGTTAAAGCACCCCAGTTAAAAACCCGGAATCTGGAAAATTTTCTGAAACAAATTCAGGATCCAAAAAGAGAGAAAAAGATCATTTCAGCCAAAGACCTGGATGTATTGTTTTTAAGAAACAATCCCTGTGAAGATTTTGGGGAAAGGGCCTGGGCCAAAACGGCAGGGATGATATTTGGGCAGATTGCGGTGTTAAACGGCGTTTTGGTGCTGAATGATCCTTATTCACTCATGACCTCCTTTAATAAAATGTATTTCCAGCATTTTCCGGAAGAAGTAAGACCCAGAACAATTATCACTAGAGATGTAGAAGAAATCAAAGGATTTTTCGAGAAAGAAAAGGGTAAAATTGTAGTCAAACCACTTCAGGGATCTGGGGGGAAGGATGTATTTCTGTTGGACAATTCCACCAACCTCAACCAGATTGTGGAATCAATCAACCGCTCCGATTTTTTGATCGCCCAGGAATATCTGCCGGATGCAAAAAACGGTGACACCCGTGTCATCATGTTAAACGGAAAAATATTGGAGGTAAAGGGAAAACCTGCCATGATGCAAAGGGTAAATAAGAGTGACGATATCAGGAGCAATATCCATGCGGGTGGAAAAGCAACGAAAGCCAAGCTTACCTCTTCTATCCAAAAGCTTTGTCAGATCGTGGGTCCCAAATTGGTCCAGGACGGCATGTTTATGGCCGGGATTGACATCGTAGGGGATAAAATTATGGAACTTAATCTTGATAGTCCAGGAGGAGTGGTAAGTATGGAAGATCTGGAAAAAGAAAAATTTGCTGAAGAAATCATTCAAAAAATAGAAAGAAAAATAGAATTTAGAAATTATTATCATGGCGCATTGCCGAATTCATTCCTGGCAACCCTGGATCTATAATCAGAAATTAAAAAATAAAAGAAAGTGATGGTTTAATCCCCGTCACTTTCTTTTATGACAAAAAAACCGTCATTCCCCTGTTGTTGATATAAGGGAAGGAAAATATGACCATCCCATTGAGACAAAACCGGCTGCCCATTGGTATAGGCAAGTATTTCTCCTTTAAGGATTTTATCAAAATTATTGAAACCATCCTTCATCAAAAATTCTTCAGAAGGCATAATTTCATGACGGTGAATTACCCTAAAAGCCTTATCCATAACAGAAACTTCTTTAAGTTTTTGTTCAAATTCAGAATATTTTGGAATGTTTTGTTGGTCTATTAAACCTGATTTTACCAGGGTTTGCCAAATCACTGCCTCATGATGGTCCACTGAACGGGGATCTTCATGCTGGCCTCCTTCAACAGTAAATCCTATATGCCCTCTTAAAGTTAGAAAATGATCAAAATGACCGGGAATGAAATCTTCTATTCCCGAAGCAACAGGTAAAGGGATTTTATTGGCGAAATCCAAACTTTCACTTTTTTTATTCACACTGATATAGGGAGCTGTATTGGAGGAGGTAGTATGCAAATCCACGAATTTAATGGCTGTACAATTTATATTCAGTTCGATTTCCTCCACTATTTTAAGCAGTTCTTGGAATTCTCCGGCTTCATGAAAGTCAGCTAACTGGCCATTTTTTAAAATCTGTGCAAGGTCAGGGGTACACACCCGATTTAAATCCTTGTCTATCAGTCTCTTTCTTTCCTTAACGGCCCGCAAATTTCCTGTTATTCCAATAACTTTACCGATTATATCAGGTTGGTAGAGATCAAGTTGATGAAATACCCTTTTTAAGGCCTGTAAACCAGATGGTTCATTGCCGTGAACAGCTCCGCTTATCAGGAGAACTGTTCCCTTCTTTTCATTAGATTTTGGATAAATACCCATTACTCTTTGGACATCTAATGCCTCAGAGAGTATGGCGGTTTTAGTTTCAGTCATTATGGTAGGATTATGGTTTAGGAATTATTATGTGTCGCCGGCAACAAATAATCATCAATAGGAATTGTCTCATTTATTAAATTAATGGGTGTAGTATTGGAAAATTTGTTGTTGGGGTAATGCTTGATTAATAATTATTAGAAGAGATATCAAAAATAATTCCCAAATAAATTTTTATCCCTTTTTTAAAAAAAAAACTGAAATTATCTGGAAAACAACCGCATAAAAAAATTATTCGGCAATCGCTTGGGTTTAACCATTTCCTCTTCCATTTCATAGGGCAAAATCCAGGCTTTACCTTCACTGTCTCCGAAATATAACTGACTTCTGCTGAATTTGTCCGGATCCCCATCTGCCCAGAAATATAGAAAGGGATCCTTTCCATTGACCACCCTGCGAACATAATTGTGGTTTCTGGTGCTTTGTTTGGTGATCTCTTTTGTTCTGGTCCAGGTCTTTCCCTTATTATTACTTTCCCACCTTTCCAATTCGCCCCCGGCGCCCCAAGGTTGTGGACGGTTTTGGGTAGGGCCAATGACCACCCATTGATCCTCTTCTACCCAAAGGCTTCCACTATCATAATTCTGATCGGATTCAGTAATTTTATGATTTTCCCATTCATTCCTATTCCAATGAATGATGTTCCAGGATCTGGGTCCGTTCTTAGGTCCAGTTTGATGGCCTTTACCCGAAACATACAACGCCATAGGATAGCCATTTTCATCAAAATTCACATCCTTTACATATACATTGGTACCATCGCCAAATAGGTCGCGAACCAGGGCCGAGGATTGTAAATCCGTAACAGGTATATTTAAAGCCTTGCCTTGTATATCTGTCCAGGTTTTTCCAAAATCCTCTGTTTGAAGGTAGTAAAGATTGGTTCTTAGGTCAACATTTCCATTTGGGTGCCAATTACAGAAAAAAACCACCTTATTCTGATATTGTCCACTCACCTGATAATGACCACTATTTTTATCCCCCTCTCTTTTAATGGCCACCAGCTTTTGATCATCAGACCAAATATTGCCGTCTGCGCTGGTTTCAAAATAAAGTTCCCTCATGCCCGTATACTTGGTAAATAAATTCAAAAAACCTTTACCAGGAAGGTATTTAGGTTGGGGATAGGTCATTTCTTCCTCGGAAATTCTTTCAAAAGAACTGATGTCATAGGGGAGGGTACTTTTGTATTTAAACCCCATTCTACTTCTTCCTCTCCCACTTACAAATACCCAGATATGGCCTTCATCATCTATGGAAATACTTGGATTATCATGGGGATCATCTACCCCGTTTTTATCATGAACAATTACCGGTTTCGATACCATTTTGGTTTCATGATCAAAACTTCCAGCCATGCACAGGAGGTGTTTTTCATCTGCTGCTTTGGTCCCTCCATAGACAAAAAATGTTTTGTTAACCTCCTCTGCAAAAATGGCCAAAGGGATATGTTTGGCGGTATACGTTCCCAAACCACCGGAATATTTATCACCATATTCTGAAAACTGTCCCAGGCTAAACCAAATACCCTTATATCCTTCTTCCCCTGAATGGACTTCTTCCATTTCCTGGGAAAACAAAGTTGGATTGGAAAAACACCATATTACAGCAATCAATAAGTAAATTCGTTTATTTCCCATGTAAAAAGCAATAATGAATTCAAAAGTAAAAAAATTCCATGGGTAATAGGTTTTAAAAAATCAAAATTTATTCACTTAAACCGTTTTTAAATAATTGGCTCTCCTTTAAATTGATAAAATCCTGAATGCTGAATGGCTTTATCCAAAAATCAACGATTACATCATAACCACCAGCCTTTTTCTGGTCTGAATCTTCTATGGAAGAAGTTATGATGATCACTTTCAATTTTAATTTTACTTCCATTTCAGTAAGGGTATCCAATACCTCCCAACCGGATAAGCCTGGCATGTTAATATCCAGAAAAACCAAGTGATCTTCTGAATCATCTGTTGATTTCAACAAATAAGCAAGAACGTCGTTCCCACTGTTGAAGGGTATAACAGGATTTGGGATTCCCGCTTTCTCCATCAACTTTGTTTGTAATAAAATTACGATTGGATCATCATCTACTAATAGTATTTTCACGTTTTAACGATTAAATTTAAATAAGTTCACCCTAAAAAAATTTTGAAACCAAACCGGATTAGGTAAATTTGGTATTTGTAAAAGTAATTATTTATTATACATTTTTATTTATTTGAAATACATTTTTTCAAATGTAAAACAAGAATGACAATTTAAAAAATAATGAATCCATTTTTTTTGAAAATTATGGAATTATCCGATTTTTATGATAGAAAATGTTTGAAGGGTGATAAAAAAAACCACTGTCAGGAGCTGACAATGGTTGTAAAATAATTTTATCCGAAAAAATCAGGAATGGGTTAAATCTCAAAGACTTTTTCATAATGCGGACTCGGAGCCAATATCCCGCCACTCTTCCGATAAAATTCTTCACCGATGGGATAAACCCCATTTTGGGTTTTAACCCAACTGGCATTTGGCATGGGGTGATAACTTAACATTTTCTCCCAGTTTTTATAATACTGGTGCCCGTTGGTTTCCTGTAATCCTAAATCCATATCCGGAAAAGGGGCTAAGCGGGCAGCCACATTTTTATTCCAATCAACCAGTATGGGGTTTACAGTTAAATCTGCGCAGAAACAAGGGATGTTTTTCTCGTAAGCAGCCTGGACGATTTTCATGGTCATGCTCATGGTTTTGGCGATGGCTTTCACCGCTATGGCGCTGTATCCCTGCTCGATCCGTGCCAGCGCATCTTCTACGGTATGGGCACTCTCATCGGCGGCAACCCTTACACCAAGGTTTCCTACAAAGGTTTCATTCTTTTCCCCAAAGGGTTCTTCAATCACAGCAATTTGTTCAAATGCTCCAATCTTTTTTGCGTGATCTAAAAATCTTTCCAGCGTTTCCATTTTTTCATACCGCTCATTGGCATCAAAATAATAGGGGATCTTTCCATTGGCCGTATAAGGTGTTTCTCTATTCCCTATCGCCTTATGAACTGCCGTAAGGAAAGCCATATCTTTTTCCAACATTTCCTTTTGGGTCCCTGCGGCTCCAGTTTTCAGTTTCATAATGAAATGCCCTTTGTCCGCTGCTTCCTTTATGCCTTCAATGGGCGCTCCTACACTAAAAGAGGGTATGCTGGCCACTTTATCGTGCCTATACGATAGTCCCGGCCGATAGGCCTCTGGAATCATCTCATCAAACTGGTCCATTCCATTTTCCTCCGCATACAACAACCAAATGGCATTGTCTACAGGGACCAGGGCATTGAGGGCAAATGTGGTTTTTAAATCCGGATTTCCCGTGATTTTTACGCCATAAGCATAAACTTCCGGTAAGATATCTTCCAATAAACTTACCGGATCAGAAAAATGGTTTCCTTTGATAATTTGAAGGGCCCTTTCGGTCATCGCATACATTAAAGCGTTTCCACCTGTGGTGCTATGGGCTTCAAATACGGCCTTATCTGACCACAAAGTTCCTTGGGTTCCTATGCCAATTTTCTGGATTCCGGATGCTGATTTTACCAGGGCAATGGTCTGCCAGGCTTCTGAAATGGCACTGCCCTTGAAACGGTATGGGATCATGGGTTCCCGTTCAAAATTGGAATTGACACCGGTAATTTTTATATTATTTAATTTTTTTTCCATGTTTACATTTAAATTTCTGCTAAAAGAAGGGGAAATGACTGGACTTAAAGCCAGCATCGTACCTGCTTTACCTATAAAATTTCTCCTGCTGATTTTATTTGAATTTCGGGGGTCCATGTTCATTTGGGTTATCAAATTGGAATTTGATTTAAGGTATACCAGGCTTCAGAGGACCAAAGTGGCTGGCCATTATTACTTTGAAGGTCCTCTTTCAAACGAAAATAGACCACGTGTTCTTTCTTTAATCCCGGAATGATCAAATTCAATTTTTTCCTGTCCCCAGATAAGCTGATCTGAGTGGGCTCCATGATTTCCAAATCCAATTTGGGACCCCCATAGGAAGCAGTGGGCTGATACCACCATTGCCGAATTTCCAGAAGGTTTTTGTCTAATTCTGTTTCTGCCAGCGGTTCTGTAAATGTAATTTCAAAACCATTGGGTTTTGCCCTGATTGCCAGCATCTCAAAGGTACTGTTCCCGTTGTACTTTATTTTTTGCAATCCAAATTGATTACCCTTCCAACTCCAGCCCCCCACCATTCCGATTTCACCGATGTAAAGGGCCCCGTCCGGGCCCCAGGCTAATCGGTTAACCCCGGCCTGAAAACCCTGAGAAAACCTGAATACCGCCCCCTGATATACCCCATTAACCATCTCTATAAAATCTCTCTTGATTCCACCATGGGTAACATCTCCATGCAACATTTGACCATTATAGGGTCCGTCCTTCATCAAAATGGGTTCTGTGGGGGAATTTCCGATTTCGGCATCGGGAAGCCATATGGCCGGCGGTACCATTTTAGGAGGATTTTTTTCCTCTTCCTCACTCAATCCCCAGGCCATACCGTTATAAGCTCCTTTTTGGACGTGAATCAATTTATTGGCCGGCAACCATTGCCCCTGATTATCGGCAACGAATAATTGCCCATCCACCCCTTTTCCAATTCCGTTTGGGGTTCTTAGACCATAATCCAATCTTTCGAAACTTCCGTCCTTGCTGATCTTCAAAGTTCTGCCCCTGTCCGGTAACTGCCGCTCATTGGACATCAATCGCATTGCCATGGACAAGGCAATGTAAAAGTGATCCTCTTTATGGACAAGGCCAAAGGCAAACTCATGAAAATCATCTGTCACCCCCCAGCCATCACATACGGTTTGGTATTCATCAATGATTTCATCTCCATTGGTATCAACCAATTTGGTCAGCTCATGCTTCTGAAGCACATAAATCTCTCCATCTACCACTTCAAGGCCCAAAGGTTCTGATAATCCCTCTGCAATTCTTTTTACCGACAAAGGTGAATCATCTCCTTCAAGTATCCCATCCAATAAATACACCGCACCAATTTTATCCCAAGTGCTGACAAGCAGTCTGCCATCCGGCATAAAGGCCAAACCCCCTACCCTTGGCTGAAAGTCCTGATGATGTATCGTGGTTAAATCATAACTGGGGTGAACCCCTTCAAGTGAAGCTCCAAAACCAGGTAGCGGTTTCTCAACCATTATTTCTGATTTATTGGAGGTATTTACCGGCATCGGCCGGGCTTGATTATTATTCTCTTTAGGTTGATAGGTGAATATGTAATCCAACATGGTCTTGATATCCGATTCACTTAATGCAGGATGAGCATTCATCGGTGTATCCCCCCAGGTACTTGTTCCTCCTTCAATAATTTTTTGGGTCAGGTTCTGGTAGGTTTCCTTATTTTTTGGATACCTTTTGGCAATCTCCTTAAAAGACGGGCCTACCATTTTATGGGTTTCTTCATGACAGGTATAACAATCACTGTTTTCCATCCTAAATATTCCCAGGTGGTCATACTGCTCGTTTAAATCCGGAGCTTGTTGGGGGGGAAGGGGATTAAAAAAAATCTGGTTGACCTCCTTATTGTTGGGCGGTAAAAAAAAGGTTTCTTCCTCACTTTTCAGGCCTATTTGAATACCCTGCGGTACATTGTTGGATTCAAAAACCCGTTCAAATCCCGGCATACCTTCCTGATTTGAAATGAATTCCGGTTTTTCCTGGATTTCAACCACCCTACCATCCGGTAATTTAAAGGCGAACTTAAGGATGACCTGATTATTGATCAATGAATACCCTTTAAATTGATAAACAAAATTTACTGATTCATTTCCCCTGTAAACCACCCATTCGTCCAATAGTTTTTCCTTCGCCTGGTAATCCGCTCCCCATGTACTGGGTTGGATATTTTTCTTATTGGTAAAAACGGTTCCTTCCAGAGTAACCCCGCCCTTCCACAGTCGGTATATCTGTCCTTTTTGCAAGTCATAAGCGACATACATATTGGAATCCAGCGCCAAAGTCAACATTCTGGGCTGCTTGTCCAGAACAGATCGGAATGCCCATGGATCGATAGGCCGATCAATTTTTTCGGGCTCTTTTTCATTGCAGGATAACAGCAAAAAGATCATTATCAGGGCGAAATAACAATTAAAATTCCTCCCCAAAGAGATTAAATTACCGGTGCTTTCAATCAATTTTTTCATCTATTCATACCATTAAAAGGGGCCTTTCTCTTTGGTTCGGACTGCTTCGGTACCTCCTGGCATGGTCCCTCTTTTCCGTTCTATTTCCAGGGGTTTTCCTGTTTCCCTATCGTACCAATCAGAGGTGAGTTGTGCTGGGGCTGAATCCTTTGTTTCATTTCGCCATGCGTTCATTATTTTCCGTAGGTGATTCAATTCCTCTTTCACCTCTTCCATCGAGGCCTTGTTCAGCAATTGGAACTCATCTTGATTACAGGTATAAAATTCTTCATATGGCCTCGGTTGGATGAATACATCTGACTGAGCAGAGCTGAGTTTTCCATTATCCCTTATATTTTTCAAATCCGAATAAGATGGACTTGAATTTGAATCCGCAGGGCCTTCATTGGCAAATTGGGGCCTCAGGTTCAGGATATAAAGATAATCCTTCGTCCTCACCATTCTTTCATAAGCCTCGTGGTCATGCCAATTGTGCTCAGCAAAAACATAATTCCTAAAGGGCAATGAAGGGTTTTTAGCCACTGATAAAAAGCTTTTCCCCTGAAATTCTGCAGGAAGTGGCATTCCCGCCAGGTCCAAAAATGTTGGGGCCAGGTCCACGCTGCTTATCAAACTGGAAGAAATACTTCCGGGATTTGATATTCCCTTGGGCCATTTTATAACCAGGGGAGATTTTATCCCACTATCATAAAGTCTGGTTTTACTTCTTGGAAAGGGTCTCCCATTATCGGATAATATCATAATGATGGTATTTTCCAAAACGCCCTGCCGTTTCAATTCTTCTTCCACCTGGCCGATATAATCATCAAAGCGGGTAATTTCATCATAATATTGTGCCAGGTCTTTTTTGGTGGCGGGAGCATCGGCCAGGAAAACAGGCACTTTTACTTCCTCCGGCTGATGTGTATGCTGAAAGGGATTTGGTCCCCAGGGTCGATGGGCATCCAAAGAGGCCAACCAAAGAAAAAAAGGTTGATCTTTAGGCCTTTCACGAAGGGTGGAGGCCCACAATTCCTCGCCACCATCCCCAATCCCCTTATCGAGGATAAGGTCAAACCCTCTTCTCGCCGAAGGTCCCATATGCCATTTTCCGGATTGGGCCGTATAATAACCGGCCTTTTTAAGTAATTCAGGAAATGTCAATACCTCTTCAGGAAGAGGCAGGTGTAATTCTGATGAACCCGTATTATGAGGGTACCTTCCCGAAATAATACTGGTTCTACTGGGACTACAGGAACTGGTTGTCAAATAAAAGTGGTCAAACCGGATACCTTCCCCAGCCATCCGGTCAATATTTGGGGTTTGCACCACCTCATTGCCATAACAACCTATATCGTTCCAGCCAATATCATCTGCTATGATCATCACAATATTGGGCCTTTCTTCCTGAGCGTGGGCCCTGATACCAAATGGAATGGTTAAAATTACTGACAGGGTCAAAAGTGGGATAATATTATTTTTCATTCTTCAAATTCATTTTCAAAATCCGATTCGTTGACCCACCCCGTATTCATTTTTTCACCATTCATATAACGGGTATAAAAATCTACTGTGTTGTCATTGGCATATTCATAATTGTCAAAAATATGGCCTTGACCGATCATCCTCGGATCACCTTCCTCTTTTAATTTTTGAAACAATTGCTCCTTTAGGCTTTCCTTAATATTTTGATTTTCGGCTAGTAACGCCAAGTTATTCAAGCAGGCGGGATCTTGGGTTCTATGGTACAATTCTTCCGTCGGCCGCTTCCCAAAAGACAGGTCCCAGAAATGACTTTTACCATTAACTCTCCGGTCATTTAATATAACCGTTTTGGTGGGGCCTCCATCGGTATTAAGGTAACCTGTTTCCGGATTGCCTGCCGGCCATCTATCTGTTTCAAAATTATGAATGTAGATATAATCGGCTGTCACAATCCCTCTAATGGGATAACCCTCATCATTGGGCCTTCCGATATCGTGCCTTTCCTTGCCAATAAGTACTGCCGTTCTGGAAGGATCTGTTTTTCCTGATTGGGAGGATTTAAAAATATCAAGAAGGCTTTTACCGGTTATGGCAGCCATTCCGGAGCTATCTGGATCAATATGGGCCACTTCAAGAAAGGTAGGGGTAAAGTCAGCAAAGCTGATAAAATCTTCTATGACCCGTCCGGGTTCATTGATCCCTTTTGGCCACATGATGGCAAGCGGAAGGTGGTTGGAGTATTCATACCCCTGCCCTTTCACCCTGGGGAAAGGCATGCCATTATCCGAGGTGACCACTACCAGGGTATTTTCCAATTCACCTTTTTCTTCGAGAACCTCAAGCATTCTTTGAAGGTGTTGATCAAAATATTCAATCTCAAATGCATAGTCCAATAGATCATTTCTCACCGAATCATTGTCAGGCCAAAATCCGGGAACCTGTTCAATCATTTCCTCATTTTTACCCCCGTAATTTTTACCGGATCCGTATTCATAAGCCCGATGGGGCTCTGTTGAGCCGTACCAAAAATAAAAGGGTTCGCCTTCAGGTTTCTGGTCTAAAAAGGTCTCAAAATTTGCAGCATAATCCACTTTGCTGATGTGTGAGGTAGGTGGGTCGGTTGATTGCTGACTGAAACGTTGACCTGTAAGCATCCGGGGTTTTCCGTTCCTTTCCCCGGGATTGCCCGGCGCCCAACCCTTACCAGTAAATCCCGTAAAATACCCGAATTCCTTAAGCACTTCAACATGCGAAAGGTATTTTTCCGGAAAGTGGGGAATATGATTGGCTGCCTCATCCAATTGCCACGAATTTCTTCCCGTAATCATAATGGATCTTGATGGGGAGCATTTTGCATTGGGCGTATAGGCATTGGTGAACAAAACACCTTCTCTTGCTACCTTATCAAATGCCGGAGTCTGAATCCAATCGGTGCCATAGGCGCCCATGTGGGGATAAGATAAATCATCTGCAATGGCAAAAAGAATATTTGGCCTTTTATAAGATTCATCCTTTTCCTGGGTACAGTTGCTGAAGAAAAAAACAACCAGCAGGCTAAACAAAAAACTACTTATTCTCATAGCGTCTGTTCGTTAACATTTTATTTGGAAGAAACGCACCTGAACCCAGTATGTTCGAGCCCTGTATCCGGCGAAGATTTCATCTTTGCACTCACCCTGTAGCCTTCACAGTAGGATACATTGCAAAGAAAAGATCCTCCTTTTACGATTTTCTTAGGCACTGTTGGTTCCTGGGGATCATAGCTTTCTTTAGGTCCTGTTGGATTGATAATTACCTCTTCATCCAAGGTAGCATAGTAATTTTCATGGTACCAATCGGCGGTCCATTCCCAAACATTTCCTGCCATATCATATAGGCCGAATGGGTTGGGTGAAAAGGATTTCACCGGAGCAAGCCCTTCAAAACCATCAAGCCCTCTATCCTTCACGGGAAATTCCCCTTGCCAAATATTAGCCAAAAACCCATCCTTTTCTACCGGATCATCTCCCCAGGGAAAGGATTTTTCATTCAGACCACCTCTGGCAGCGTATTCCCATTCCGCCTCAGTGGGCAATCTTTTTCCAGCCCATTTGGCATAAGCCGCGGCATCATCCCATGCTATATGCACCGCAGGGTAATCCTCCTTGCCTTCTAGGGTACTTCCCGGTCCTTGGGGGTGTCGCCAATTGGCTCCCGCTGTCCAATTCCACCACTGTGCTGCATTGTTCATGGAAACGGGTTGTATGGAAGATTTGAATGTTAATGATGCCGCAACCAACACCTCTTCCGGTGGTTTTGGAGTACCTGGGGGCAATTGTTTTTTAATTTCTTCCCAATCCGGTTTCACTTCTGCAACGGTCACATACCCCGTAGCTTCAACAAATGCGGCAAACTGACGGTTAGTCACCTCTGTTTCATCCATCCAAAAACCATCTACTGCTACCTGATGTGCAGGTAATTCATCCTTTCTACCCCTTTCATCAGTTGCTCCTTGGGTAAAGGAGCCTCCTTCTATCCAAACCATCCCCTCATGCGAAACGGGACCATCTCTTTCTGTAATCCCGCTGGATGATTGATTGTTTTCTCCGGAAGAAAACCGATCCGGGATATTCTCATGACAATTTGCCATTTCCAGCTCCGACTCTTCCTCATTTTTTTCGGACTTGGAGCAGGAAAATAATACAATTAAAATTATAAAAAGAAAATGATCAATTTTAATGCTTTTGCACATTGTGATTTTATTTGTAGTTTATTCGGTGACCAATTTAAATAACATCTGGATAAAGGCCTATTGAATATCCATTTTTTTGATAAACGAGGATTTTACACTTTGAAAATCATAATTTACCATTCTCCTTTTAAATAGGCCAACCTTCTTTTTACCTCCTCATTTAAGGGCACCGATGTGAACGCAATGTCTTCCAAAATAAAAGGATAGTCACTATGGTCTTTAAAATAAACAAGTGTATTTAATGCAATTAAAGCTTCTACCGGATCCTGAGTTTTATTGATCAGTTTTTCCAACCTAGGAAAAGGGTTCATGGATTGTGTTATCCCTAAAAATTCAGTGGCTTTTAACTGCACCATATTATCGGGATGATCCAGTAATTTTTCGATTTTCTCCTTCAAAACCAGGGCCTCCTGACCAAAGCAGGAAGCCACCGACAAGGCCCAATATTTTTCCAGATGATTGCCGTTTTCTATGGTTTCACCCAATTGATCTGCCGCTTCTTTAAAAGGCAATAAGGACAATTGATTGATTTCCATTACCTTTTTTATCTGGCCATGGTTGCTTTTGCCATATTCAACCGGATTCCCCATTGCTTCTGATACCAGCAAATTTTCCGGAAGAAATCCGAGATCATTGTTTTCCAGGAGGATTTCAAACAACCTTCCCCTCATCTTTTCCAAAACTTCCCGGTGCCGATTTTCTTGTGCAAGGTCATTCGTTTCATAGGGGTCCAGCTCTAAATCATAAAGCCTTTCTACCGGTTTGGCCTGAAAAAAACGCTGTTGTATTTCATCCAATTTCCCATCTTTGGAATGGGTACGCCATTCTTCGAATGCCAGCATTTTATACCTATAGTTATTTTGAAGGCCGTCTGGATAATAAGGCTGGTAGCTACGGATGTACTTCCATTTCCCCTTCCTTAGGGACCTTACCATTTCATATTTTTCATCAAAGCGGTCGGCATGGCCCAGGGTTTCATCCCTGGATTCCAATTCCTCTAGTTCAATTTTCGGACCCAAAAATGGTTTACCGTCCATTTGCTCAGGAATGGTTAAACCCGCCAAATGCAAGGCGGTGGGCGCAAAATCGATAAAACTGACAAATCCATTCAATCTACTTCCATTTTGGACATTAACGAGGTGTTTCCAGTTATCTGGAATCCTGACTACCAGGGGAACATGAAGACCCGTTTCATATACATATCCTTTACTTCCCGGTAATACCCCGCCATGATCACCAAAATAGAAAACAAAGGTGTCTTCCAATAATCCTTCATTTTCCAGTTCCTGGATTTTTTGGCCCACCCATTCATCAATGGACCTGATCTTATCCCTGTGATAGGCCATGGTAAATCGGAAAAGTGGTGTATCCGGATATATCGGGGGCAAGTTAATGCGATTGGGGTCATCCTCGGTTGAGTATTCCCCCATTAACTCCCGATCAAAATGCAGACGGCTTTCATGGGATTCCGTATAGGTTTCCTGATGAAAAAAAGGTTGATTTGGATCTTCCCTAACTTTCCAATTGGCCTCATTGGAGGAAAGGTCCCAAACTTCTTTCCCTTCTACCGCATTATAGTCTTTTTTGGCATTGTTGGTGGTAAAATAACCCGCTTTTCTTAGGTAAGCAGGGAACATTTCCAGACCCTCGGGCATTGGGGCCAAAGCGATTTTTCGGTGAAGGTGCATGCCTGTCCGAATGGCATAAGCCCCTGTAATCAATGTACTTCTCGCTACTGAACAAACCGGGGAGTTGGAAAAAGCATGGTTGAAAGTCAGCCCATTTTGAGCCATATTCTGAATATGGGGAGTGGCCACACCGCTGGTATCAAACAGCTTCATATAATGCTTGGAATTGTCCTCGGAAATCAGAAAAACGATATTGGGTTTTTCCTTGGCGGGCAAGGCGCTGGAAACAGTGCTTGATTTTTGATCAAGGTTCAAAGCATAATGAGGTGCAAAAGGAAAGAATATTAAGACAAAACAAAATACAAGGACGATTTTTTTGGGATGATTCAACATGATAGGATTATTTAATTTCAAATTTTTCCGATCCGAAAAGGTAGTTATAAAATCAGCTGATCCTAAATTTATGAATAAATGGCGTAAATCCGGTCAAAAAAACCGTGGGTGCATCCATTTTAGGCAAAGATCCCCTAATGGATACCCACTGGTGTTGATGAATCCCAGGCCCAAATTGAATCACTTCTCCGTCTTTCTCATAGGTACCCATCCCTGTCTTTAAAAATGAAGCTCCATCTTCCATTTCATTGGGTAGGGTACCTCCTAGTTTTCCTCCAGGTCTGAAAATAATTTCCAAAGCCAGGGGCACATGAGGGGTTCCCTGAATATTAATTTCAATTTCAAAGCCCCCTTCAATTTCTTCAATACTAAGGGTGGTAGCCAGATTTTGTATTTCAGATTGGGGCCTTTGGCTTCTCGGCATTTTGGACCAATCACCATCACCGGTAATTTTATCCTTTCCAAAAGGCTGGTAATAAGGCCCCTCAAGTTGGCTTCTCAGGATATATTTACCCACCTTTTGCTGGATATCAGGAGAGGAAAATTGTCCTTTTCCAAAAAATGCACTTGCCAGCCTTATCCCCTGAAGCATGACATTTTTTTTATGGAATGTAAAAAATACCGCATTGTTTGCCAAAATAGAGGCATCATAATCCCCTCTCCTAATTCTCGCCAAACCGGAATGTTTAAATACTTTGGCATAGTCCGTAGGTAAGCTTTCTTCAGGAGGCAATTCCTCCCATAATGATTGATCCTCCAAAAAATAATATAAAAATCCGGTTGTTTTTTCAAATGATGTTTTCTCAATCAAGTTACAGGCTGAAGCAAATTGCCCGTTTTTATCTTTAATGGCCAAATAACGATACGGATAGTAATAATTTTCCAATGTCCCTATGATGGAATTGTCCTGCCGTCCGGATGCCTCGGTAACGATTTCTCCATTTGGATGTAGGTAATAAAATGTCATTTCCAGATTTTTACGGACATTATCCAGTAATTCAGGCTTGTTAAAACCCCTGGCTGTACTGATCAAGACCCTGTCACTAAGAGAAGAATAAATGTAACTGCTCTTTTCCTCATATTGTCCATCCGGATCCAAATCAATCCCTTCCGCCAACCAGGTATTGGCCCTGTCCAGGTATTTTTGGTCAGGCTCAATTTTATATAATTCAGCCAGGGCAGAACAAACCACCCATCTGTGGTTGGGCGTATGGATCCCCCCTGTTGTTAGGGCAATTCCCGCATTCATTAAAAAGGTAAGGAGCGGTTGGGTGATGAGCTCTTTTTGGGAAACCCCGGAAACCAACAGCATCCTATAAATCGGTGCGAGCCACTTTACAATAAAACCTGTGTCGGGCGTAGAGTGAAAATTGGTGGATAGGAGATCTATGGTACCGTCTTCATGTTGCAGGTTAAGTAAAAAATTTGCCGCATGTCCTAATTTTTCCAATAAGGATCCATCTTTAAAATATTTAGATTCTTCTGTTATCAAAGCACAAATGCCGCTTTTCAGAAAAGAGGTGGAAGCATGGGGTGAGGGAATGGCGTAAGCATCCAGTATTGCCCCGAATTTTGGATCTGATTTTTCAGAAATATACCTTTCCAATATTCGGTCTACAGATCCATCATTGTTTTTAATCATTTTTACCAACCAATTAGGTTTGGCCTTCAGCTTCAAAGAAGCTTTTTTCGACTCGAAAAAAGAGGTTAAAGGGGTTAATGGAATAATAGGGGATAAAAATACGAGTTGACCATGTCTGCTGATAAATGTTCTCCGGTTCATTTTTGGTAGATTTATTGATCTCTGAAAATTACGTAATTTCAGGAACAAGCGCCTATTTTACGGGTAAAATAGGCGCTTGTTCCTGAAAAATAAAAAAACGAATGAAATGGACAAAACTTAAATCATCAATTAAACATTTCTTTCAATATATCGGATAATTTCTTTGGCAATATCCTTTCCCGTAGCATTTTCTATACCTTCCAGTCCAGGGGAAGAATTGACTTCCAATACCAAAGGCCCTTTGGAAGATTGTAACATATCTACCCCTGCAACACCCAGGCCCATCGCTTTGGTGGCTTTTAGTGCAGTGGTTTCTTCCTCATCGGTCAATTCAATCAGTGATGCACTTCCACCTCTATGCAGATTGGATCGGAATTCACCTTCCTTACCCTGTCTTTTCATAGCCCCTACTACCACACCGTCCACTACGAAAACCCTAATGTCCGCTCCCCCCGATTCTTTAATGAACTGCTGAGCAATTACCCTGGCTTTTAATCCGTTGAATGCCTCAATAACAGAATTCGCAGCATTTTTGGTTTCAGCCAAAACAACGCCCAGGCCTTGGGTACCTTCCAATAATTTTAAAACCAAAGGTGCCCCTCCCACGGATTCAATTACATGGTCCACATCTTTTGCATAATTTGTAAATACCGTTTTGGGTAAGCCCACTCCTGCCCTTGCCAACATCTGTAAACTTCTCAGTTTATCCCTTGACCTTACCAAAGCCTGTGATTCTACAGCCGTAAAAACCTTCATCATCTCAAATTGCCGCACTACGGCAGTTCCATAAAACGTAACAGAAGCCCCAATTCTTGGGATAACTGCATCAATATCATCCAAATAAACCCCATTATAATAAATTTTTGGGTTCTTCTTTTCCAGTTCAATAACACATTTCAAATGATCCACGACAATTACATCATGGCCTTTATTTGTCGCTGCTTCCACTAACCGACGGGTGGAATAAAGTTTTGAATTTCTTGATAAAATGGCAATTTTCATTTGATTATTAAAATAAAAGGTGATAAAATTGAAAATACGTGAAACTAATTATTGTTTTTCCAGGTAATCTACACAAATATTCCTGCAAAAAAATACCTCGATCGTATTTTCCTATTTTTTCTGTTAGGGAAGGTTTATGGTATTTGTAATTGTTCTTCTGGTGCTATTTGGGTTTCAATCCAATAACTTTTTTAATTTAAATTGATACGTCTCGTCAAATGTCATTCCATTGTGTTGCTGTCCTTTCAAAATAATGAGGGTATCCCCTTTTTTAAAATGCTTCTTGAGTTTTAAAGAGGAACCGGGATAAATTACTTCATCTTTGTCGCCATGAAAAATAATTACAGGCATTTTGCAATGCTCAATGTTTTGATAATTTTTAAAGGGGTATTTGAGTAAAAAAGTAGGAAAAATGGGAAAATAATGTTTTACCAAATCGGTTAAACTATAATATGGAGCATGCAGAATCAATAACCTGGGATGGTTGGTAGCTGCCAGCTTTGAAGCAGGGCCTGTTCCTATGGAGTAACCCAGAATAATAGTTTTACCTTCATGGTATCTTTTTTTTAATGCATCATATACCTTTTGGACATCATTGGTTATTTGCTGCATTCCGTCAATTGACCCCTCACTTTTTCCATAACCCCTATAGTCAAAAATAAAAACATCATAACCCATGTCATTATAGACTTTACCCACTTCTCCCCAGGTCCTTAAGGAACCGGCATTTCCATGAAGATAAAAGATAAGCCCTTTGGCTTTTTCCGTCTTGAAAAGTAGGCCATTCAACATCACCCCATCATCCATTTTAAGGTGCATTTCTTCATATCTCTGATCAAATCGGTACAGGTAATTTTCTTTTAACTTTTCCGGAAAAAAAAGCAGTTTTTCCTGAAAGACATAAATTAATGCCATGGCCATCAAGCACAGCAAAAGGAAAATCATAAATGGTATCATCGGTCTAAATATCATGAAAATTCTATAATTTCCATTCATTATGTCAGGCCAGTAGCTGGTTTTTACAGCGTATGGAACCTGAAGTAAAAATAGAATACGAATTTAAAAAATGCACTTCTTAATCATCCTTAATTGGGAAAAAAACAATAGCCTAAATATTCCATCATTTCATTGATTTTATATCCTTCTTTTCTTTAGTGATTGGAAAGTTTTGGACATCTTCCAAAGCGTTATGGTCCTCCCCTTTTTCCTGAATAATAGAAATATCTCCGGTCGTTTCAAGCACCACAACATCAATTTTGGTCAAGTCGGCAAAACCTTGTTTTCTGACTGCCATATTGATTTCCTCTATGGTAATTCTTTCCCGTTTCATGACTTCAGTCATTAGCTCCCCTCTGAACACTAAAATGGAAGGACTACTGGTGATGATGTTTTTCACTTTTTTAAACCTTACAGATAGCCATGTTAATCCAAACTGTAAAAAAATAAAAATGAAAAATGCAAGCAGTCCGTCGATAAGCGCAATGTTTTTGTTCAGGGAAACCGCTGCCAATGTTGACCCAAGGGCTATCGTGATCACAAAATCAAAGGCATTCATTTTGGTTAAGGTCCTTTTTCCCGAAACCC